>JAVBQS010000034.1:0-18995 GCA_031548835.1 Spirochaetia bacterium | reverse complement strand
AATATTTTTCTCTAAAAGTTAAAAAAATCAGGGCTAATTCTTACTAATGTTCTTCAAAAGGAAACATCATATAAATATTTATCAATGAATATTTCCAAACATTTCAATTTTGAAATCGGCTCATGTTAGTTTAAATAATATTTCTAAATTCAACTTATAAAAGTTAAAATAAATTTATTTTCAATATAAAATACAAATATATTGCTTTATATTAGATATTTATAAAGAGTAAAAATATGATAAAAAATAGAATAATTGCACTTTCATTTAGATTTGCAGCTTTTATCGAAAGTTTTTTTGCAATTCTTGCAGGATGCGGGCTATTTAACAGCAAATGGGACTGGGCAAATTTTTTCTACTATACTATATGGACAAATATTTTTGCATTTCTTTTATTTTTTTATCTTGCTATATGCACAGCTGTTGATCTTAAAAAAAACGGCGCAGCCGGCTATGCAAGTTATAAGGTAAATATACACATGGCTGTTACTCTTTCCATAACATTGACTTTTGTTGTTTTTTGGGCAGTGCTTACTCCTGTTAACGGGCCTAGCCCGGATATACTTAAATTTTCAAATTTTGGAGTTCATGTAATAACACCATTATTGGTAATTTTAGATTATTTTCTATTTTGCAGATCAGGCACTCTTAAATTAAAAGATGCATTTATCTGTATATTAATTCCAGTTGTTTATTTTATCTTTGCTACAATATTAGGTTTTTCAGGATTTTTATTTCCGCCTGACAGCGCAGGAGTTATATCAAATTTTCCCTATTTTTTTATGGATTATTATAAGCTGGGGGGATGGGTAATTTTATATATAGCTGTAATAGCGTTTATATTTTTCCTGGCAGCTTATGGTATGTATATACTTGATAAAAAATGGGAAAAACCTGTTTTAAATTTCTAATTTTTAGCTTTGCAGCAGGATAAAATAATAGATGTTTCTATCAAGAATTGCCTGAATTGATTTTTTTTATTATATCAGAAGCAGCAATATATGCTGTTGAAAAGCAGCCCTGTAAGAGATACCCTCCGGTAGGAGCTTCCCAGTCAACCATTTCTCCCGCAAAATAAAATCCTGGAACTGATTTTAACATCATGTTTTTATCAATAGAATTAAAGCTGATACCTCCCGCTGTTGATATTGCTTCTTTCAGAGGCCTGGTTTTTATAAATGTTATTTTAAGCAATTTTAGAATTTCAGGCTTTTTATAAATTTCCGAAACATCTTTTTGTTTAAAAAATTCTTTTAGCAGTAAAAATTTCACATCAGTTATTCCTACTGTTTTTCTCAAATAGTTTGAAAAAGAAAGTTTTTGCTGCGGTTTTTTAAATCTTGATGCTATTTCTTCTAGTGAGAGATCAGGAAGAAGATCAATGACAAGCTCTGCTTTTCCTTCTCTTTTTATTGCCTCTCTGATCTCTCTTCCTAAAGAATAAATGCCTTGTCCTTCAATTCCATATTCAGTAATAACAGCTTCTCCCCTGCTTGATTTATTTTCAAAATAAAAAGCAACATTTTTAAGGAATTTTCCGGCAGCTTTTTCTTTAAAAAAACTGCTCCACTTTATTTCAAAACCGCAGTTAGCAGCTTCAAACGGAACAATATCTGCTCCTATATTTTTCATAAAAAACGGCCATTTACCGTCAGAACCTGTTTCAGGACGGCTTGCTCCTCCAAGTGCAAATACAACATAATTATTTTTTACTTCTTTATAAGAGTTATCTTTTGTTTTAAAAATAAGTGTCTTATCATTTTTTATATCAACAAGAGAATTATTTGTAAAAATTGTAAAAAATCCTGAATCAAATAATATGTTAAGCCATTTTTCAAGCGCTTTAAAAGAAGTTTCTGTTTTTACAAACATTTTCCTGTTGTTTCCTTCAAACAGTTCAAATCCAAGAGTTTTACACCAGTTTTTTAAATCAGAAGGTGAAAAAATTGTCAAAATTGTCTCAAAAAAGTCCCTATTTTTTCCATATTTTTCTGAAAATGATTTTATATCTCTTGCATTTGTTAGATTAAGGCCGCCTTTTCCTGCAAGAATAAATTTCTTTCCAGGTTTTTCCATCTGTTCATATAATTCTACATAAATATTGTTTTTAATAAGTAAATATGCGCAAAAAAGGCCGGCAGGACCGCCTCCGACAATAACAACTTTTTTATTATAAAAATTATTATCCCCAATGTTGAATTTGTTGTTTTTCATAAATTTGCTGTTTATGATAATCAAAAAACCTGATATAAGCTATATTTTATGTTTATTTATCTTATACTATGGCTTTTTTATGATTAATATTTAAACCTACTTTATAATATTTTTCTTTGTATTTTTTAAAAATTAAGACTATTTCAATCAAAAAATAAAATGTGTATTTTTCTATATATAATAATAAATATTCATACTTCTTCCTTATTGAAAAACAGAAAAAAAAATGGTAAATAACTTATACTTGTGTTGTATCATAATGGAGCTTAGATTTTGTCTGCAGTAATAACCAATATTCTATCAGTAAGTCATTATCTTCCTTTTATAATTTTTTTTATTCTTCTTCTTTCAGGATTTAATATTCCTTTTTCTGAAGATCTTATAATAATTTCATCAGCAATTATTGCCCAGGAGCACCCCAGGTTATTGATTCCTCTTTTTGTTGCCATATACCTTGGAGTTGTTATAAGCGACCATATAGCATATTGGATAGGCTTTCATATGGGAGACAGGATTAAAAATACAAAATGGTTTACAAAAATGCTTTCTGCAAAAAAAATGCTTATTATACAAAAATATCTTCATGAACATGGAATACTAACTTTTATAATTTGCAGATTTATTCCCTTTGGAGTCAGAAATACTCTTTTTATGAGCTGCGGTTTTTCAAAAATGGATTATAAATTATTTACAATTTATGATGTTATTGCAGCAACCGTAAATACAACTACTTTATATTTTCTTATTTATTTTCTTGGAATATCTGTTGAAAAACCTTTTAAAATAGTGGGGATAGTATTATTTGCTGTTCTTGCAGCAGCGCTGCTTACTATAATTATAAAATTCTTTATTTTACAGAAAGAAAAGTCAGGCGAAAGTTCAGTTTAGAACTTTTATAAATATTTTTCATGTTTTTAAAAGTTGATAAATAAGTAAAATAAGACTATTTTAAATAAAAATTATAAATTCAGTTTTAATTTTTTAATAATAAATTTGATATTTATAAAATAGAAAAGCCGGCTAATTTTATAAAACCTACCGGCTTTTTATACTATATCTATAAATAGATTTATTATTGAATGTTAGGCTCTTGGAGCTCTTTCTCTAGGAGCTCTCTCCCTTGCTTCATTTACAAGAAGTTCTCTGTTGTTAAATTGTTTTCCATTCAATGCAGCAATTGCTTCAGCTGCAGCATTACCATCTTCCATCTCAACAAAACCAAACCCTTTTGATCTGTTTGTATATCTATCAATTATAATAGATACATCAAGAACATTGCCGTATTCCGCAAATAGGTCGGCAAGCTGATCTTCTGTTGTTGCATAGTTAAGATTTCCAACATAGAGTTTTTTTGACATAAATTTTTCCTTTTTTGTTCCTTTTTATAATAAAATAATTGTGGAGCCCATTATATTGAGTTATTTATTTTGTTATGAATTAAAAATTGAAGGGAGTAATTTAGCAGTTTTTTAACTAGAAAAAATACATAATCCAAAATTGTAACCAAAACAAAAAAATATTCAGAATATGACTGTGCAATCCACAGATTAGATCTACTATACCTCATTGATAGTAACAAGTCAATAAAAGTTTAAATTATATAGCAATTTATACTATAATTAATGAAAATTTTAAGAAATTTTACTAGTTAAAAAGAGGATTAGGACTAAATACTTCTTCCATTATGGAAGTTGATAGATTGCCTGCATCCATTTGTGAATATATTGTAAATATTTCCCTTGTATGAGCTGCCTTTTTTATCATTGAATTATAATTTTTTTCAAAATTATTCATAAAATCAGCAATATCATATTTTTTTCTCAAAGTTCCTTTAATTGGCGACAGATTGTGAAAAATTTTAATTTCAGCGATAGAATAAAAAAGTTCTTCATAGATAAAAAATATACTTCTCATATTAAAAATTGCTGAATTTATTTCTATTTTATCTTCAAAAACTGCAGTTTCATCAAATTGCGCTGTTCCATTTTTATATTTTTCAAATATTTTATCATATTTTACAAGCTCATCATAAACAAGGTTAAATCTATCAGCATATTCTTCATATTGATTTATAAGCGGTTTTGTAATTGAAAAAGCTGCTGTTTTGAAAATACCTATACATTCTGCAAACCATTCATTTCTATATTTTGAAAAATTATCTATATCAACTTTTAATTTTTTTACCTCTCTGTTTTGAGTTATTTCCAGGACTATTCCAGGTTCTATAATATAATATGTGCCTGAAATAAGACGGCACAGTAAAGAGCCTTTTGAACATGTGACAAAAAGAGAACCTCCCGGCGCAGTTGTAACAGTAAATTCAGTGCCTTTTACAGCAATTACTGCATTTTTTGATGAAACATTGATTTTTTCATTTGGAAGAAGATTATCGCTCTTTACTGCAACATCTCCTGAAAGAACTCTTAAAAGAACTTCATTATCTGTCCTGGTTTGATTTTCTGTAAAATAAAAAGCAGTATTTCTATTTACTTTTAAATAGATAAGATTTGATAAGCAGCACTCTATTTCAAGTTCAATATATCCATCCTGGCCTGTTTTTACAAGATCAGCTTCTTTAATTATAAATCCCGGAACTATGTTTGATTTATCAACTATATCATTATCCCTGTGAATTTCTATATAACCTTCGCAATAAAGAATTTTTGCATTTATCTCAGAAGCAAAAATAACAATACAGGAGTTAATCAATAATAGATAAAATATAAATATCTTTTTTTTCATCCTTCATCCTTTAATTAAAGAATAATTTTTAAAATCTATTTATATATAATTATAGATAACTGTTTAATCCTAAATAAAGCTGCTGCTTAAAGTTTTTTAAAAACATCATCCATTATTTCCTGAAGTCTTTTATGAATATAAGTATGTATTTTTGTTTTTGCTTTATCATCAGCATAGCTAAAAATAATTATATAGCATTTTTTATCCCCACCCTCCCTGCAGCCTGCTACAATTCCCGATACTCTGCATATTATTCCTTTAAGAACAAGCTGAATATCAGGTAATTCCATTTTTGGTTCAAGATCTACTTCTGTATCAAATACAATAGCCATTCCAGCTATACTTATATCCAAGATTTTTCCAGTAAATAGTAATTGTTTTATACTTATATTAAATTTTGTATTTTCATTTTCTGAAGATATGGCGCGTATATATTTTCTGCGCCCTTTTGCTTCATTTGCAGTAAGTATTTTTAATAATATAGGGATGCTTCTTTCAAGGCCAAGATTTAAAATAATAAACCCGCATGGAATCATCAATTCCATGAGAAATTTTTTTGCAAGTTCTTTATTATTATTATATGTAACAATACCTATCTGTGCGCTTTTTGTTTTTTCATTGTTCATTATACTTTTTATATATTCTTCCCATAAACTTACAGACATCACTTCATCTATGTTGATAAATATTATTGAATTGGGAAAATGTTCTATAGCTTTTACTAATTTTTTATGATCATTTATAAAATATATCTCATATTCATTTTCTATTAGTATTTCAAGCATCTCTTTTTGCAGTACACTGTGAGGATAAAGAAAAAAGACCTTTTTCCCCAAAAAGGGGTTTAGATTCTGCTGATTGCTATTTTCAGAACTCATTAGCATATTCCATCTTTATGATTCTACTATATATTTAGATTATTTAATACTTCTTTCAACTTTATCAGTTCTTCTTTTTGCAGAGTTACTCCTTTTCCCATTTTCTCATTTCCAGGCGCCCAATCCCGTATATCATATTTAGGCGCTCTTCCATTCCAGCTTATAATATTAAGCTCTTTTGTCCATCCGCTTTTATTTTCAGAAAGAACAGCTATTTTTTCCTTTATTTCATAATTAAAATCACTCATTTTTAAAGCTCCTTAACCAAGTTTTTACATTTAACAATGTTACCATTATAAATATAAAATAGATATTTTGAAATCTTTTTAAATTATTAAAATAAAAATTTCCCAAAAGATTTTTCATATTTTTCAATAGTTATCTCTAAAACAATATATTTTCTTCATATTTTCTTCACATTTCCAGTATAGCTTTAAGTTGAAAATATTAATTGACCGGAAATTATTTTAAATCCGGTCTGATAATAAATGAAATTATAGGAGAATTAAAATGAAAAAAATTATTGGATTAACAGTTTTAATTACATTAGCCTGCGCTGGTTTGATTTTTGCACAGCAAGGCAAAGGATTTGGACCAGGCCAGGAATACCCTAAAGATAATAAACACCCTGGTTATAATAGCAGAAATTTTAACAATGCAGAAAGGCCAAGGGTACAGGGAACATGGGGGCCTTCAATTATAGAAATTAAAGAAATTGCAGGAGAAATTGTAATAAAAGATAATGATTTTCCTGCAATAAAATCAGGTAGAGATGAAGTAAAAATAATGCTCCCAGCTGATGCAATTAAGGCTTTAAAATTAACTACAGGTTCTAAAATAAGTATAAAAGGCTTTGAATTGCCTGCGCCAAACTGGAGTATAACAGGCGAAAAAATAGTTAGAGTTTTTGAACTTCAATATGAGGGAAGAAAATTTCTTGTTCATGGAAGAGGGCCTGGCATGGGTGGCGGATTTGGAATATAAAGATAAAAAATTTTAAAAAATTCCAGATTAGTTTTAAATTAATTTCTAAAAAAACAGCCGGCTTTTAACCGGCTGTTTTTTTATATATATATTTTATCTTTGTCCGCTTCTTGTTTCGCCTTTAATTGAAGGAATTTTAAGAATCATTCCTGGTAGAATAAGGTTTGGATTATCAGGCTGCGGGAATGTATCTTTGTTTGCATCATAAAGAACTTTCCATTTAAATGGATCGCCATAGATAAAATCAAATTCAGCAATTCTCCAGAGGCAATCTCTTCTCTGCACGTTAAGTTTTACTTCATAGAAAGCAGCAAGAGCGCCTGATTTGGCAGCAGGAGCTATGTCTTTAAGAAGGTCTAAAACTTTCTGGGAATCAGCAATACTGTTTTCAAAATCTTTTGCATTAAATTTGCTGTTTGCATCTTTGTAAAATTGTGATGCAGAAGCATATAACTGAGCATCGCGGTTTTTAATATTTAACCTGTCAGCAAGCTGCATTCTTTCTTTTGCAGCATTAAGAGCTGTTCTTGCTCTGTATGCAAGCACCTGTTCTGCAATATACTGCTTTGAGCGTGCTGCATATTCCTGAGACTGTAATGCATATTCAGTAGCTTTATCATATTCACCATTATCAAAAGCCTGCTGGGAAAGCCTGGCATATTCAACAGACTGTTTGTAATACTGGTTATTCTGCAAAGATTGAGCAAAAACTCCGGACACAGCAAAAAGTATAACAAATGAAATTATAATTAACTTTTTCATCTTGCAGGTCCTCCCTGAGTTGTTCCTTCGCTCTGTTCTTTGTCAAAAGCTTCGGCATCACTTTCAACCTGGTGGATATCTTCCTTGGCTTTATTCAGCTGTTTTGTTGCTTCTTCACGCTTTGCTCTTGCATTTTCATATGCAGCAAGAAAAAGTCTTTCTGCTTCAAGATACTTGTTTGTTGTTGCTAATTCATTGGTTGCAGCCTGAGCTTCTTTTTCTGCCTCATTAAATACAGCAAGTGCGCTATTATAGTCATCTTTTACAGCTATGTCAGCCTTTATAGATTTTGCTTTATTCATTGCATCAACAGCCCTGTTTTTTGCAGTTCTCATATCTGTTGGTTCCTGTAAAGCAGATGATCCGTCTGTAGTACCTTTATCAGGAGAAGATGCACATGAAAAAAGAAAAAGAATGACAAAGGGCAAAACAATCAATATCTTTTTCATACTTTAACCTCCATGTTTTATAGTTTATTATACTCAGTTAAAGAAGTATATAAATAAACCATTTTTTATTTTTAGCATAATGCTATTAAAATATAATTTAATTTCGGCATTTATTCAAATTTAATGTATTTTTTTTACAAGATATGACAATTTGCATTTATTTTTTTCAATATTTATCTAATATTTTAATTAAATCTGCGCTTCTTTTTAGCATTTATTTAAATAAAATCATATTTTATATATTTTAGCTGCTTTATAATTCTATTTTTTCCAATATCTGAAAAAAATTTTGATTACTTTTGGAATAAATTTTATGCGTTTTGCTATACTGTCACTAGCTATAAAATCAATAAGCGCCTTTATCCCAAGGTACACTTTTTCAGAATAAGGCTGCCACCATATATCGCGTTTGGTTCCTGGAAGTGTATCTTTTATTATAACCTTAGACTTGACCATTTCCATAAAGCCTTCTTTGCCGTGTGTTCTGCCAAAGCCTGAGTCGCCAAAACCGCCCCAGGGTGCTTCTGGAAGCCCGTGCGACATAAGATGATCATTTATCATTACTGCTCCGGCATCTATTTTTTCAGCAATTTTTACTGCTTTTTTATAATTCTTCGACCATACCGATCCTGTTAGCCCATAGGAGGAATTATTTGCTATATATAAAGCTTCTTCATCATCTCTGACACGCAATACTCCTATAACAGGCCCAAAAATTTCTTCTTTCATTATAGGCATATCAAGCGATATATTTGTTAAAACTATTGCGGGAGCAAATAAAGTTTCATCTTCCAGATTACCCTCATTGCTTTGTGCTTCTATTTTAGCTCCTTTTTTTATACATTCATCAACCTGATTTTTTACAAGTTTTTTTTGTTTAAGAGAAATTATTTTTCCTACATCGCTGTCAAAAGAAGAGCCTACTCTTATCTTTTTTACATTGTCAGAAAGTTTTTCGAGAAATTTTTCATAAATATCCTGATGCACAAGAACTCTCTGAACTCCTGCGCATGACTGTCCTGCATTTGAAAAGCCGGACCAGATTATTCCTGCTGCGCTCCTTTCAATATCTGCATCAGCACATATTATTGCAGCATCAGCTCCGCCCAGTTCCAGCACTAACGGCAAAAGCTTGTCTGATGCAAGAGCCATCAATTTTTTTCCCACAGCAGTAGAGCCTGTAAAAAAAAGTTTATCTATTCCGCTGTTTATAAAAGCTGCGCCTGCCTCTTCTCCAGGCAGTTCAACATATGAAAAAAGATTTTCAGGCAAACCTATATTGGAAAACAACATTTTTATTGCTCTTCCTACATTTAATGTATTTGAGGCAACTTTAAGTATTACTGCATTTCCTGTAAGCAAAGCTGTTACAATTTCTGAAAATGGTATTGAAAAAGGATAGTTCCAGGGAGAGATAATGCCTACAACTCCATAAGGTTTATAAACAATTGTGCTTTTTTTATTAAACATCAATATGCTGCTGCCTGGTATTTTTTTGGAAGAGATAAATCTCTTGCCTTGTTTTCTGTAATATTTTATTGCTATTATTGCAGGAAGCACTTCTGTAGAGATAGCATCAATCTGTAATTTGCCTGTATCTTTACATATAATTTCTGTAAATTCATCTGCATGCTGCCCAAGATATTTTTCAACTTTTTTTAGATATATGGAGCGCTCTTTATAATGTAAAGATGCCCATTCAGCCTGAGCTTTCCCTGCATTTTCTACCAACGTTTTTAGGCCTGATGCCTGTAAAGAAACACCGGGATATGATTGAGATATTTCATTATTTTTTTTCATTATTCTCCCTCTTATAACGAGTATCTAATTCCAGTTTAGTTCATAAAAGAGATTTTTTCTTACTTTATTTTTATAAGGTTATATTTGCTGTTTCCAAGTCCAAGGGAAGCTGCATATTCTATTCCATCTTGCCATCCGCTTTTTGGATAAAGTGTCAGAAATTTGTCGTTGCCTGATTTATATCCTTTTTTATCAAGCTGGCTTCCTGCTATTACCGGAGCATTGTTAACAAGATCAGCAGCTGCCTGGTCAATTGCAACAGGGTCAAAAGAAGCAAGAATGCCGATATTTGGGACTATGGGAATATCATTGTGCGACCAGCAGTCGCAGTTTGGAGAAACATCCATTATAAAAGTTATGTGAAAATGTTTTTTTCCTTTTAATACAGCATAACTGTATTCTGCTATCTTTTTTATAACTACTTCTGCATCTGCATTTTTTTTAATAGATACAGCATCATAATTACAGACAGCGACACATTGACCGCATCCGACACATATGTCTTCATCAATGTTAGCTTTGGAATCTGATCCAAAAGAAATTGCTTTTGCAGCGCATGATTCTATGCAGTTTCCGCATGACACACATTTTTTCTTATCAATAACTGGTTTTGAATCTGAATGCATGTCTCTTTTTCCAGCTCTTGACCCGCTTCCCATTCCTATATTTTTAAGAGCGCCTCCAAATCCTGTAATATCATGGCCTTTGAAATGGTTAATTGAGATAATTACATCAGAGTCAGCAATAGCTGTGCCTATTTTAGCGCTTTTACAATATTTTAAATTTATTTTTATATCTTTATATTCTGTTCCTCTTAGGCCATCAGCAATTATTACAGGGCATCCTGTTACAACACTTAAAAAACCATTTTTTTCAGCAGATTCAAGATGATCTACAGCATTTGCACGGCGTCCTGAATACATTGTGTTCGCATCAGTAAGAAAAGGAATTCCCCCTTTTTGTTTAACAAGTTCTGAAATAATAGAAATAAAAACAGGCCTTATATATGCAAAATTTCCAGGTTCGCCAAAATGTATTTTTAAAGCAGTGAATTTTTTTTCAAGATTAAGGTTGTCAAAACCGGCAGATAAAATAAGTTTTTTAATTTTATTAAATAGATTATTGCTGGATGTTGTTCCCATATCTATAAAATAAACATCAGATGTTTTATTGCTCATGTTATACCTCATTATAAAATTTCATTATTATGGCATAATATAATTATAATGCAACAATAGCTATATCTTTAAAATTATCTTGCAGACAGGAATAATTTATCCTATTTTAAATATAGAGGGAAAAGATGAATATAATAATCTACAGCACACCCAGCTGCAGCTATTGTAAACTTGCAAAAAAATATTTTACTGATAAAAATATTAATTTTACTGAATATAATGTTGTTTCTGATTTAAGCAAAATTGAAGAAATGCAGGAAAAATCAGGGCAGCTTGGAGTTCCTGTAATTGATATAGATGGCACAATTATAATAGGCTTTAACAAAATTGAAATAGAAAAAGTTTTATCAGTAAAATAATATGCTGCAGATTTTTTGCTTTTACCTATATTTTCTAAATTTAAAATATAAAAAATTATATAGCGCGTGATATTATATCCATTTTAAAGATCGTGATATTGCTTTTTTCCAGCCTGAATATAATTTTTCTCTGACAATATTATCCATAGCAGGAGTAAAACTTTTTTCCTGTTTCCATATATGGCGGAGCTGTTCTTTATTTTCCCAGAATTTTACAGCAAGTCCTGCAAAAAAGGCTGCTCCAATAGCTGTTGTTTCATAGGAAGAAGGCCTTATAACTTCTATATTAAGTATATCGCTCTGGAACTGCATAAGAAAATTATTCATAGAAGCTCCGCCATCAACTTTAAGTGATGTAAGAGGAATAGATGAATCTTCTTCCATAACAGAAAAAACATCTTTTGTGCTATATGCAATTGACTCAACAGCAGCTCTAACAATATGCCCTTTATTTGTAGATCTTGAAAGCCCAATAATTGCTGCGCGCGCATTCATATCCCAGTATGGTGTTCCCAATCCCTGAAAAGCAGGCACAAGATAGACACCTCCTGAATTTTCTACAGAGAGCGCAATTGATTCTGTTTCAGCTGCTGTTTTTATTAATCCAAGATTATCCCTTAGCCACTGAACAACAGCGCCTGCCATAAAGACGCTTCCTTCAAGAGCATAATTTATTTTGCCATCAAGGCCCCATGCTATTGTCGAGAGAAGGCCGTTTTTTGAAGAAACAGGTTTTTCTCCAACATTCATAAGCATAAAACATCCTGTTCCATATGTGTTTTTTGCATTTCCTTTATCAAGACACATCTGGCCGAAAAGCGCAGCCTGCTGATCGCCTGCAATACCTGTGAGAGGAATTTCAGAGCCAATTATAGAGCTGTCCAAATTACCATATAAAAAAGATGATTGCTTTACTTCAGGCAGCATTGAAATTGGTATATTCATTATTTCAAGAAGTTCGTTATCCCATTCCAAAGTATTGATATTAAAAAGCATTGTCCGCGATGCATTTGTATAATCTGTTGCATGAACTTTTCCTTTTGTAAAATTCCACAAAAGCCAGGTATCTATTGTTCCAAAAAGAAGCTCTCCTTTTTCAGCCTGCTCACGCGCGCCAGTTACATTATCAAGAATCCATTTTATCTTTGTTCCTGAAAAATAAGCATCTATTATAAGCCCTGTTTTTGATTTAATAATATCTGTAAATCCATCATCTTTCATTTTTTGACATATAGGAGCAGTGCGGCGGCACTGCCAGACAATTGCATTATAGACAGGATTTCCTGTTTTCTTATTCCATACAACAGTTGTTTCCCGTTGGTTTGCAATTCCTGCAGCAGCAATATCAGAAACATCAATATTTGCTTTTTCAACAACATCTTTGATTACATCAATTTGGCATTTGAGAATCTCATCAGGGTTGTGTTCAACCCAGCCTTCATGAGGATAGATTTGTGTAAATTCTTTCTGTGAAACTTTATGGATTAAACCTTGTTTGTTTACAAGTAACGCTCTTGAACTTGTTGTACCCTGGTCTATAGCCAGAATATACTTTGCTTTTTTATTGTCCATAGCCAGAGCCTTCCTAATAATAATTTTTAGTTATGCTTTATAATAACTTTCTCCATAAATAGCAATTATTTCGCCAAAATAGATTCTGTGATAATCTTTTGCCTGATATTTATCAAAAACAGATTTATCAAGAAAATTATCAGGATTCATATCCTGCCAGTAATTTTTTTTGCATTCAAAAATAAGCTCAGCTTCTTTAAAAGCAGGCGCTTCAACAAATTCTGACTGGAGAAGAGTAAGTCCTGCTTCTTTTATTTTATTGCTGTCTCTGCCGGATTTGCTTCCCATAATTGCAAGAGCATCTTTATATTGAACAGGAAGCACTGATACAGTAAAACTATCGTACTTTTCCATAAATTCGAAAGTGTACCGTTGTGGCCTTACAACTACCTGGATAAAAGGAGCATTCCACATTGCCCCAATACTGCCCCATCCTATTGTCATAGAGTTATAGTTACTTTTATCGCCAGAAGTAAGCAAACAATATCTATTAAGCCATAAATTAATTGCATCAAGTCTTAGGTTGGCAAAACCAATTTTGCTCCGGCCCATCCAAATCCCCCACCAATTTAGTAATAATTATAAAATAAAGGTTAAATACAAATATATCTTTTATTAATCCACTTTATATATTAAGGATATATTAAAAAAAGCAAAACGTAAATAATTGTTTTATAAATATAGGAAACCATATTTTATTATGCCTGTTCGATAACCTAAAAATGATAACTCTGGCATGGCTTGCCATGCTAAGATAATAAAACTTGAAATCCGGGCTATTAATATAAAAAGTATAACTTTCTCACTGTGCTATAAAAAAATATTTAAAATAGCTTGACTAATAAATATTACATTGCTTCTTTTTTAAGCGCATCTGCGGCAGAAGATGAAACTAAAATATCTAATGGAAATTTTTCTTCTTTTACTTTCTCAATAGTTTCCGGAAATATATATCCCCATGATGCAAGATATAACTTCATCTCTTTTAAAGAATCATGTGCAGCAAAAGAATAAAGAGTATCAATATAATCATCTATCAAAATACTATCTTTAGGAGATTTTTTTATTTGAGCAAGAATATTTTCAACTATTTCAATTTTATTTTTGCCAGATTCAATGCCCAAAATATTGCCAGGTTCAAAATCAATTTCGAAAAAATTTAAAATTTTTTCAATAAATTTTTTATGTTTGGTAGATACTATATATACTTCTTTGTAATAATCTTTGCCAGCTTTAATAATATCTTTGCTGCAAGAATATAATTTGTGCCATGACAGCCAGTTTTCAGGATTAACCTTCATCCAGTCATATCTTATTTTTTCAAATAAATTTATAAGAGCTTTTTTATTGAGTGAAATAGAAGTAAAAACCTGCTCCATCATAAAATGAAACTGCTGTTTTATAAAAGTTTCAGTATAATTTTCAGAAATCAGTTTCATAAGCGCTATTGACTGATAACCTGTTTCTATTAACGGACGCAGTTTTTTAAATTTATTAAGATATATTTTTGGAACATCTTCTCCTCTCCAATTTTCCCACACTATGCTGCCTGCAAGCCATGCGCATCTTCCTGTCTCTCCTGCGCTATCGCAGAGTACTCCGTCAAAATCAAGAAAAAGAATCTTTTTTTTATGTTTTTCCATAAGTATAAATATCCTGTTTTTATTTATTTTTACTCTTTATTTTCACTGCTTTTTTTTCTGTTAAAAGTATTATTATATTTACAAAAAGAATTGCAAAATTTGTTCCTTCTGTAAAAGGAGAAAATGTTCTTATCAAGGCAATTATTATTCCTATAAAAATTCCATAAATCCATGGATAGAAAAAAGTCTTATGTTCTGCCAGCGGATCTTTAGTCATAAATAATAATCCAAACAATATACTTCCGGATAAAACACCCAAGACAGGTGGAAATGCATTAATAAAATCAGCATAAAATAAAAAACCTGTAAACAAAACAAAAGAAGCTATAGCTGATGCTGCAACTTTCCAGTTTGCTGCTTTTGTATAAAAGAGATATATTGCAGCAAAAATAATTAAGATAACAGCGCCTTCCCCTGCAGCTCCTGCCCTTAGCCCATAGAAGAGCTGTGAAATATCAGGCAGAATTCCATCTCTCATCATTGCAAGAGGAGTTGCAGATGATATCCCATCTATCTCTTTTATTCCAAAAAATGAAGGAGCTATCAATGATGTTGTCATCTTATTATAAAAAACGATATAAATTGATAGCCAGGAAATAATTGACTGGTTTATGGGATTTTTAAAAAATCTGCCAGGCATAATATTACAAAACACTATTCCAAAAATAATTCCTATAGCTGCTATCCATACCGGAAGCGCAGGAGGAAGAGATAATATATATATAATTGAGACAAGAATAATAGATTCAGAAACAGAGTATTCTTTTTTTATCTGTTTTTTGAAAACATATTCACAAGCTATAGCAGCAGTAACGCAAATAATTGAGTTTGCCAAAAATCTTAACCCATAAAAGAAAAAAGCATAAATAAAAATAGGTAATAGAGAATAAAGTAGTTTTCTTATAGCAGGTTGTTTTTGAAACAAATCTAATTCTCCTTAAATAATATTAAAAGTTTATTTATCTTTTTATATAGATACTATCACATATCTATATTTTTTATTATAACTATTTTTCAAAAATTATAACCTCATACAGTATTATTATTATCAAAACTAAGATCAGTAAATCCTTCAGGAGGAAGGCCGAACCCGCTGTAATTAAGATGTCTTAGCGTTGAAATTCTGTAATCATGAACTCTGCCTTTTAACCAGTCATACTCATTGCTTGTAGCCTCGCCTAACAGATATTTAATCATAATAAGCATTGTTTCATATCTACTAACTGTAAGATTATGTCTTAAAAATTTCTCTTTTTCTTTCATATATTTTTCAAGAAGCTTAAAATCTATAGGAGTGGTATTTTCATCAAATTCAACACGCTTCCACAATCTTGAAATATATGGCGGATTATCATCCATAATTGGCTGTCTTACAACAATTTGCTGTGCATAAAAAATTTCCTTTTCTGAAGATCCTCTTACATAACGCATTTTGTTTTTCATATCAATGCCTGCTTCTGCAAAAAGGTTATAGAATTCATACCAGTTATCAAGACCTTTTTTACCTTTTACAGCAGATTGCTCAAGATAGACCAGCTCTTTTGGGCATTTGGGATAGCCATAAACCCATTCTGAATAATAGGAGTTATTTTCAGAACCAAGCGGACGTGTTATATGGGGATAGCTATAGCAGCCTGCAGATATAAAAGCATCTTCAAGCTTTTTGACAAGAAAGTGGCGGGCAAAATGGTCAAATCCTGAATAAAAAGTATTGCCATGCCGTAATGAATGTTTTGCAACAGGAATTTCCTGAAGAGTATATATTACGCCATCTATTGATCTGAATCCTGATCTTATTTCAAGATCAAGTGAAAAATTGCTGTCTGATTTAATTCTTTTTGAATATGCAAGATCTTTAATTTTTCTTGCTTCTTTATAGTCTATGGTTTTTGTTTTGTAAGTTTCAAGCTCTTTTATATGGCAACGGTCAAGCTTACTCATGTGGCTTGTTGTTGATTTCCTGTAGTCAAATACAAGCCTGCTCATTTTTTTCATTTCTTTAAAACTTTTTGGAGTATGAGATTTCATAAGAAATTCAAGAATAAGGCTTATCATCTCTACTCTTTCAGGTTTAAGTATTTCTTTAAGATTTTTTTTATTATCACTTATAAATTTTTCAAATTTGGAAAAATCTATATGAAGGCTTTCAGAACCAAAATCAATTCTTTTCCATAATTTTGTAAGATATTCTTCCGATTCTGATACTTTTGGTTCAAGCATTATAACATTTTTAATATAGTAGCCGTCATTTTCTACAGTATCATCAAAAATGCCTACTCCAGCTTCGTTAAAACATCCTGCAGCTATATCCCATTCATCTACTTTTACAGGAAACCATCTTTTGAAATATTCATCATAATATTCAGGGTAAAATCCTTCATCTCCAAAAACCCATTCATAATAGTAGATGCCGTCTATGTCTGATCCAAGCGGCCTTGGCACATGGGAAAACCTGTATTTTCCTGTCCGGAAAAAATAATCATCAAGCTTTTTTATAAGAATATGCCTGAAGTATACATTAAGGGCAGAAAGTGTGGCTTTATTTTCCAGATTTTCAAATGTTATATCTGAGTCAGGGTTATTTATTTTAGCAAGGTCTGTTCCGCGCGGAATTCTGCATGCAGCAACAAAATCTTTTTCTGTTTTTATTATTCCGCCAAGCCCTGGGAAAATATTTCTTATCTGAATATGGACTTCAGCAGAACCTCCATATCCTCCGCGACAGATTGTTTCTATTCCCATAATATTAAGGTATTACAAGGTCTGTTTGGGGTCAAGCATATATTATTTTAATATTTTTACATTTTTACAAAGAAATATTTTTACTAAATTCATGGTCATGGTTTATAATACATCTACCTATAAAATTTTTTTTATATATTCTAATATTTGAAGGATTTAATTATGAAAAAGTTATTACTGATAATGCTGTTTTTTTTAATTGCAGCAGCTGTTTTTGCAGGCGGAACAGAAAATAAAAGTAACCTGAGCATAGGGTATCTTATGAATATGAGCAGGAATACAGAAACAGAAAGGCCTGATGCTGTTTTTTACAATCCGGCAGGAACAGCATTTATGAAAGATGGTCTTTATATTGATATTGGGAACCAGTTTGTATTTAAAGATTATTCACATGAGGTGACAAGCCCTTCTACAGGATATGGAACATATGAAACAGACAATATAATTTATCTATATCCGAATGCAGAGCTTGTTTTCAAGAAAGACAACTTTGCCATTTTCGGAGCTTTTGGTGTTTTTGGCGGCGGCGGATTGCTTGAATATGATAATGGAACATATCTTTCGCAAACTATGCTAAATCCGTATAAATTTAAAGGCGCTACTGATTCTGATATTGCAAACTCTTTTGATATCTATTCAATTGTTTATGGAGAAATAGTAGGAGCCTCTTATGTATTTAAGGATAAAATATCTGTTGCTGCAGCTATAAGATTTTTACAGGGAAACCAGACTCTTGAAGCGACTCTTGATAATAATCCTTCAGGAGCCTGGGCAGCAGGAGGACCTCTAATGCCTGGATTAACTCTCCCTCCAATTTCATCAAAATCTCTTCTAAAAACAGAAGCTTCTGCTAACGGAATTGGCGGTATTTTTAGTGTTCATTTTAAACCTATTGAAGAACTTGACCTTGCAGTAATGTACCAGACAATAACAAAAATGGAATATGAATTTGATACAGTAGAAGGTTCTCTTGCACCTCTTGCTGCAAATGTTGGTGTTGGTTATAAAGAAGGAAATAAATTCAACAAAGACCTGCCTGCTGTTCTTGGCATTGGAGTCGGATATCGGATAATTGAAAGTCTTTATACAAGTTTAAGTTTTAATTATTATTTTAATAAACAGGCTGATAACGATGAAATGTCTTATAATGATTCCTGGGAAATAGCAGCAGGAGCGAATTATGATCTTTCAAAAAAAGTATCTTTTAGCCTTGGGGCTCTTTATTCAAAACAGGGAATATCTGAAACAAAAAATATGGCAGAAGCGCCAAATCTTGATAGCTTTACAATAGGAGCAGGAACTTCTCTTAAGTTGGTAAAAAACCTTGTAATAGATATTGCAGCATTTAAGCCTTTTTATTTTGGAGAAGATTTTAAAACAACAGTAGCAGGAACAGATATAGAAATGGAGCTTGAGAAAAAAAATATGCTTCTTTTAGGAATAGGTATTTCATATAAATTTTTCTGATATTATAAATTGTGCCAAAATAGGAACATATATGTAATGAAATGTGATAGTATGAGCTATAATTTAATTATTTAAACTATACAGCAAGCTGTATTATATACTTTTATATTTTACAGCTTGCTGTTTTTGTTTGTTATTATAGAATAACACGCAAACAAAAATAGCTAAGATATATAGTTATGTGCTATTATTTTTTAAATATATT
>JAVBQS010000101.1:0-10271 GCA_031548835.1 Spirochaetia bacterium | reverse complement strand
TCTTCCAGATTATTTTTTATCATACCTATTCCGGTTTTTCCTTTTCCGCCATGGATAATAATTCCCGGCTCAAGCTGTGTAGCTCCTTCTGTGGTAGTTCCTGCTGCAATATTTTTTATATCAAAAACAGAGGAAATATTTTCAATATTTCCTGCTCCATTCTGAAATGTTACAGCAATAGAATCTGATTTGGAAAATTTAAAAATAGATTCGGCAGCAGCTTGGGTTGAAAATGATTTTACACAAAATATATAATATTGGCAGTTTTTAAAATTTTTACTTAAACTCAGATTTTCGATAGTAACAGCTTCATAAAGAAAAGTATTAAGAATCTCTTTTCTGTCAGGAGATAAAACTTTTATGCCTTTTTTTGCAATAGCATCTATTTTTTTACTATCTGAGTCTGTAATTATAATTTTATAACCGGCATTGGCAAGATATCCTGCAAAAAGCGAACCTGCTGCTCCTGCTCCAATTATTGCAATATTCATTATCAATAATATATCAGAAATTGCCCTTATCTTAAACCTGATTTATCATTTTATGTTGAATAAATGAGGAATTTGAGAGATACTCTATTTGTATGAAAAGGGTAACTGCTTTTTCTCCAGGACATGTTACAGGCTTATTTTATATGAAAGATCTGGAACCTGATCCGCTTTATTGCGGTTCTCTTGGCGCAGGTTTTTCAATAAAAAAAGGAACATTTACAACTGTAAGTAAAAATAAATCTTTAAAAAGTTATTCAATTTCAATAAATAATATAAAAGATGATGCTCCTGTAAGCAGAAAAATAATAGAGCTGTTTTTTGAAAAAACAGGTATTGCTCCCGAAGGCCTCAAGATTGACCATGTAATAGAAACTCCGCAAGGCGCAGGTTTTGGTTCCAGCGGCTCAGGCGCTCTTAGCCTTGTGTTTGCGCTTAACAGGCTTTACGGAGATCCATTAAGCGCACTGCAGGCTTCGCAGGCTGCACACTGTGCAGAAGTAATGTGCAAAACAGGTCTTGGGACAGTTATGGGAGAGACTCTTGGCGGCATAAAAATACTTATAAAGCCTGGCGCTCCCGGAATTGGAGCAACAATTTCAATTCCATATTCTGAAGGCCTTTATGCAATGTTTGCTGTATATGGCCCTCTCTCCACAAAAGAAGCTTTATCAGATCCTTTATTAAGGCAGAAAATAACAGAAAGCGGAAAAAAATACCATTCACTTATAAAGAAAACTCCTGACTTTGAAAGCTTTATAAAATATTCACGTGAATTTGCAGAAAGCACAGGAATGATTCCGCCAAGTGTAAGAGCTGTTTTGGATGGATTTGATAAAAATGGAATAAACAGCAGTATGCTTATGTTTGGGGAAGGGACATTTTCAATTGTGCAAAAAAATGATATAGAAAAGATAAGAAAGATAGCGGAACAAAATATTGCTGAAATTAAATCTGAAAAAAAACCGGTTCTATTTTTTTCAAATATTGCAAGGGGAGGAGTAAACATTGCAAGCGAAGATTAATAGGCCAGATTTCGGATTTTATTTCTCTCACATTTTATCTTGTAAAATGAAAAGTCATACTAGCTCTAGCATAGACATAAATGCATTTGCAAGGCAGGAGCGATATTAATATGAAAAAAAACGAAATCCGGCCTAATATACCAGAAGATCATCCCCGCTACAAAGCAATGATGATAAGAGAAAATATTATAAAAGGATGTGAAAATAAAGTTGTTGCTCCTGCAGGGCTTATAGCTCAAGGCAGGGGAGAAGCTTTTGATTATCTTATAGGAGAAAAAACAGAAAAATTTGCGTTAGATGCAATTGAGGCAGCAGCATGTGCTTTTCTTCTTGCAGAATATCCTGTTATTTCTGTTAACGGTAATGTCGCTCAGATTGCTGCGGGAGAACTGGTTAAATTATCTGAAGAATCAGGAGCCCCTCTTGAAATAAATCTTTTTTACAGGGCGCCTGGCAGGGAAGAAGCTATACTTAAAGTGCTTAAAGATGCTGGAGCCAAAAAAGTGCTTGGCGTTAGCGGAAAAAACGATGTTATTAAAGAGCTTTCAAGCGACAGGAGAATAGTAGACCCTGATGGCATTTTAAAAGCAGATATGGTTTTTGTCCCTCTCGAAGATGGCGACAGGACAGAAGCTCTTGTAAAGATTGGAAAAAAAGTTGTTACTGTGGATTTAAATCCGCTCTCCAGAACTCCAAATAAAGCGCATGTTTCAATAATTGACAACATTGTCAGAGTTCTTCCTCTTTTGACAAAGCAAATTGAAAATTATAAAAAGAAAGAAAAATCTGAACTTAAAAAAATATATGATTCTTATGATAATAAAAAAACACTCAAGGATTCTCTGATATTTATTTCTGGAAGACTTTTAAAACTTGCAGAAGAGATAAAGTAAATGCGCTTTGTGCCTGGAGATCTGTTTTAAAAGGAGTTTTAATATATGAAAGAAAAACATCCTTCATTTGATATAAAAAAATCTCTGGATTCTAAACTGGCCGGGAAAAAAATTATACTATGCATTACCGGCAGCGTTGCTGCTGTAAGATCTTCTGATCTTGCAAGATTGCTCATGCGGCATGGAGCTGATATCTATCCTGTAATGAGCAAAGCTGCCTGTAATATTATTCATCCTGATCTAATGCACTGGGCAACAGGGCATTATCCTGTTGCAGAACTGACAGGAAATGTTGAGCATGTTGCGCTTGCCGGAAATACCAGCACAAAAGCAGATCTTATGATTATTGCGCCATGTACTGCAAATACAATAGGTAAAATTGCTGCAGGAATCGATGATACCACTGTTACTACTTTTGCAACAACTGCTATTGGCGAAAATATACCTCTTATAATAGTTCCTGCTATGCATGAGCCAATGTATAAGCATCCTTTTGTAAAACAGAATATAGATAAACTTACCTCAGCCAGAATTACAGTTATGCAGCCGCGCCTTGAAGAGGGAAAAGCAAAAATACCTGAAAATAATGAGATATATGAAAAAATTATTGAAATACTTTCACCAGCGCAAAAGCTGCTTAAAGGTAAAAAAATACTTGTTACAGCTGGAAGAACTGTTGAATATATCGATCCTGTAAGAGTTATAACAAATAATTCATCAGGAAAAATGGGCGTTGCTCTTGCTGAAAAAGCAGCAGAAGCAGGAGCTGACGTTACTTTAATTGCAGGAAAAATATCTCTAAAACCTTCCGGAAGTGTAAAAGTTATTTATACTGAAACAGCAGAAGATATGTATAGTGCTGTTCATAAAGAGCTTGCAGCAAATAATTATGATATATTTGCAGGCGCAGCAGCAGTCGGCGACTTTCAGCCTGAAGAAAAATCTGCAGAAAAAATTTCAACCCATGACAAAGATTCTCTTGTCATAAAATTAAAACCCACGCCTAAAATTATTGATAGCATTAAAATAAAATATCCTCATCTTTATCTTCTTATCTTCCGGGCGCTTCATGATTTAAAAGAATCAGATTTGCTTGATAATGCAAAATGGCGAATGGATAAAGCAGAAGCAGATATGGTTGCAGTAAATGATGTTTCAAAAAAAGGGGCAGGGTTTGAAACAGATACTAATGAAATGTTTATTATAACAAAAAGCGGATTAACAGAAAAAATACCTTTAACATTAAAACAAAATGTTGCAAAAAAAATTATAGATATTCTTGCGCAGGAAATTAATAAAAGATAGAAAATTGAAAGACCTGGAGGTTTGGATTATTTATGGAAGATAATATTAAAAAAAAGCTGCTTGCAGATAACTATATAGAGATGAAGCAGTCTGGGAAAAAAATTGTAATGATTACTTCTTATACATATTACCAGACAATGGTTGCAGAACAGGCTGGCGTTGATATAATTCTTGTTGGAGATTCACTTGGAATGGTTGAGCTTGGTTATGACAGCACTGTTCCTGTAACAATGGAAGATATGATGCTGCATCTTAAAGCTGCAAGAAGGGGAGCTCCAAATACACATATTGTTTGTGATATGCCTTTTATGAGTTTCAATGTTTCTGCTGAAAAAACAATAGAAAATGCAGGCATGCTTTATCAGAAAGGCCTTGCTGATTCTGTAAAAATTGAAGGCGGAACAGAATATGCCGGCATAATTAATGCAGTCTACAAAGCCGGAATTCCTGTGTGTGCGCATATAGGCCTTACTCCGCAGACATCTGCTCTTCTCGGAGGCTTTAAAGTTCAGGGAAAAACACTGGATGCAGCAAAAAAACTTATAGATGATGCGTTAGCTGTACAAGATGCAGGAGCATTTATGGTAGTTGTGGAAGCAGTTCCTGCAAATCTTGCTGCTGTCATAACAGATAAACTTTCAATTCCGACAATAGGCATAGGCGGCGGTATAAGCTGCGACGGACAGGTTCTTGTTTTCCATGATATGATGGGGCTATATAAAAGATTTACTCCAAAATTTGTAAAAATTTATGCAAATGTATATGATGTTATGGAAAAAGCTATTGGCGAATATATTAAAGATGTTAAGGAAGGAAAATTCCCTGAAGAAAAACACTCTTTTACAATGAAAAAAGAAGTTGTTGATAAACTTAATGAAATAATCTGATAAAAGTAAATGGAGTTTTTATGCCTGCAGTTGTGATAAGCGGTTATGAAGTAAGGGAAAAAATACTTGCTGAAATAAAAAATGAAACAATAGAAATAGAAAAAAAATATAACAAAGTTCCTGGCCTTGTGACAATTCTTGTCGGAAACAATCCAGGCTCTATCTCTTATGTAAACCTTAAAATTACAACTGCCTGTTCTCTTGGTTTTAAAGAAGTGCAGATAAATCTTAAAGAAGAGGCTTCCGAACAGGAGCTTCTTTCTGTAATAGAAAAATATAACAATGATGATTCAATACATGGAATTCTTGTCCAGCTTCCTCTCCCAAAACATATAAATGAAAAAAATATTATTTATGCAATAAATCCTGATAAAGATGTTGATTGTTTTCATCCTCTTAATATTGGCAAGCTTGTTCTTGGCGAAAGCGATGCAAGATTTTTTCCATGCACACCTGCCGGAATTATAGAGCTTATTAAATATGCAGGCATAAAAATAAATGGCGCAGATGTTGCTATAATAGGAAGATCAAATATAGTTGGAAAGCCTTTAGCAAATATGCTTATAAAAAAATCTGAAAATGCAACTGTCACAATTCTCCATACTGGGTCAAAAGATATGGAATATTATTGTAAAAAAGCAGATATAATTGTTGCAGCAGCAGGTTCTCCAGGACTATTAAAAACCGAATGGATAAAACCTGGAGCCTGTGTAATAGATGTAGGCACAAACAGGGTTGGGGAAAAGATAAGTGCAAAAACAGGAAAACCTGTGGCAATACTTAAAGGAGATGTTGATTTTGAAGAAGCATCAAAAGTTGCAGGTTTTATTACTCCAGTGCCTGGCGGAGTAGGGCCAATGACTATTGCAATGCTTATGAAAAATACACTCTATTCTTTAAAATATAAACTCGGGTCTGTATAATCAATATTGCCGGAAACTAATAAAGATATTGAAATTCTCTTATTGGCTGTAAAGGCGCTATTATTAATCTCTTCTGTAAACTCTTTATTTAATCTGTAAAGAGATGAGTTTAACCTGTCAAGATCAATTGTAAATTCTGTATCAAGTTCAAAATCATCATTGCGTAAAGTAAAATTTTTTTCACAAAAAGATATTGTATAATTTTCAAGCAGATCAGAATAGTATAAAAGAGGAAGCCCCTGTGTTCTGCAAATAACAGGCCTTGATTCATATATCATACATATTGAATTTTTAAGAAATATACACTCTTTTTTATTTGATTCATTTCTGCTTGTAAAAATATCATAATTATTAGATAGATTTTTTAAACTATATCTTTTATCAAATTCATATTTTATTGAAAAAAATTCAACAGGAAGTAGCGTTATTTCCATACAGCAGGAAGAGCAGCCTTTTGCACATAATATATCATTTTTATAAAAAGATAAAATTTTTGATATTTTTAAATCAATATTATCACATATCTTCTTGTAGGCTGATAAATATTTTTCTATCATTGACAACTCTGTAAAATTTTTATCCTATATATTTCTAAAATAATGATAAATAAATTTTTCATAGATAACTATTAATTGTGTGAGGAAAGACTCCATTCAACAGATGAGCCTGCCATAAAAGGAACAATATCTGAAAATCTTTCAGGAATTTTATTTTCTTTACGTTCAAGAGTAATAGATAATTTATTTAACGGCAGTTTATAAAATTCTGCCCCAAATCTTGATATAAAATTTTCAAGCAGCTCTTTTGAACCATCTTTTTCAAAAAATGATAGAAGCAAAGGAATTGCTGCAGGAGCTGAAAATATTCCTGCGGTTCCGCCTGCTTTTAGTTTTGAAGATTCAGGATGGGGTGCGCTGTCTGATCCAAAAAAGAATTTTCTGTTTCCCGATAGCGCTGCATCTCTTACTGACTGCCTGTCTCTTGGCGTTTTTACTACAGGTTTACAAAAATTGTGAGGATTGATGCCTGCTCCAATAAGATCATCAAGTGTAATATAAAGATGGTGAACAGTTATTGTAGCTGCAAGAGTTTCTGGCCCGTTTAATACAGCATTTATTCCTTCTGTGCTTGAAACATGCTCTAGCGCTATTTTAAGATCAGGATAATTTTCAATTATTTGAAAAAGTTCAGGAAGATAATCTTTTTCTCTGTCAAGAACAAAAGAGTCTGGTTTTTCGCCATGTATTGAAAGAACAATTCCCAGCCTGCTCATTGCTGATAGCGCTTCTTTAATATCTTTCCATGATTTTACACCATCTTCAGAATTAGTTGTGCTTCCTTCTGGATATAGTTTTCCTGCAACTGCTCCTGCTTTTGATAATTTTACAATTTCTTCTTCCTTCATTCCTGGATAGAGTTTAAAACTCATAAGCGGAATAAAATCTGTTTTTGTATTCAAATTGCCGCAGGATTTTTCAGAAGCTTTTGTATTTAAAATTATTTCTTCTATTTCTTTTTTATAATTGACTAATCTTTCACTGTTATTTATTGGAGTAGTAGTGTTAGGCATTATTAGAGCTCTTTCAAACCATTTTGCAGATTCAGGAGCACATATTTTTAATATCCTATCTTGTCTCAAATGGAGATGCATATCATCAGGTTTTCTAATTGTAATTTTGTCTGGAAAATATTTCAAATCAAGCTATTCCTTATAAATATATTTTAGACTTAAAAATAAAAAATATAAAGTCTTTCTATAAGGCTTGAAACAAGAAGATATGTAATATTTAAATATTGCTTTTATGCAGTATAAACATCTATATCAACATATTCTTGGCCAGGATTAATCCATACCCAATATTTTCTTAAAGGTATAAATCCGGATAAAAATGATAACACTATGTTTACTGATTGATATACAATTGCAATTGCCAAAACAACAGAAGCAGGTATATTTGTAAAAAATGCAACAGCAAGAAACATTGGAAAAACATAATCAGGAATCGGCTCCTGCTGTTCAAGAAGATATGCTATATGAAACCTGCCGATAAAACTTCCGCAATATGAAGTCAGTACAAACATAATAGCAGCAGAAGGCAGCAATTTTGATGTAAAAAAGGTTGTTGCAGCAGTGAGAATAAAATAGATTAGTAAAGCTCTGTTTCCCCGGTTTCCAATCCTGTCGAGGTTTCTTTTTGTAGAAAAAATTGCACCCAAAGCAATCATCATCAATACTATATTGATAATTGAAAAATGTAATATTACTGTTGTTTGTAAAAAATGTTTTGCAGGTTCAATAAATCCAAGTATTATAAAAATTACGAAAATAGCTGTGCATTCAAAAGCGCTGATTTTTTCAAAAAAAAGCGTTCTTGTTATATATTGCTCATAATAAAATCCAAACAAAGGAAGAAAAGCTATAGTTAAAAAAATTGAGATTGTTAAAGGATCTATTATTTCATATATAATAAATACCATTGATAACAGAAAACCTATAACAAAAATATCGCAAAAGTGGTCAAGAAATTCTCCAAGCTTTGAACATGTTTTAGTTCTTCTTGCCTGTTTTCCGTCAAAAATATCTCCTGTCAAATAAACCATTATTAAAATAGGAACTATCTGCCAGAATTTGAAAAGGCCGATTTTAACCAGGACAGTCATAAGAGTTGCCAAAACTATACAGAAATTTGAAAAAATTGTAATAACATTTGCAGGAAGCCACCATGGGACAAATTTGAACAAAGGATCAGCAATATGCTTTGTATATAATGGTGTTAATATGGATAAATCAACAGTCACAGGTTTTTGTTTCATTTTTTCCTTATCCGTTTAATAAAGTATGTAAAATTCAATAAATAGAATGCTTCTAAACATTCTATAAACAAAACATGAATCTATTATAACAATAATTAGAATAATGACAATATTTGAAATAGCCAATCCCTTATTTTAGTCAATTATCATATTTTAATTTATCAATTTTTTATAATTGCTAAATTAAAAGGTTTAAAAAATATTATATTTAGTTATTTAATTTATAAAATTTATAACCTGTAAGAATGTTTTTTCGCAAATTTAGGATTATAACTGTTTTTTTATAATAAGTTGATAATTTTTAATATAAATAATAAGCAATTGCAATATTTAATTCTAGAATAGGCCTTTTCGATAACTCTGTTAAATGTCATTTTGCTAACATCAAATAAGCGCTAATTTGAACGCAATGTATGATTTTTTTACTAATAGCTCATAATCTTAAAAGTTTTTTTATGGGGCTGTCCAATAAGAATAAGTTTTCGAATTATTTTGCATAAAAATTCAAATATAGTGAAAAATAGTTTTTAGTTTGTATTTTTATGTGCAAATAATGAATAACCCTGTCATAGTAAACCATGCCGGGATAATAAAAAATTATTCGCAAAACTTATCTATCCTGTCATGCCTTACCTTACTATGACAGGGTATTAGACAGCCCATCATTTTTTAAGTTATTGAACAGGCCTAATATATAAAAATTACTAAAAATAGAGTGTTTTTCAAAGACTTTATATTTTGCCTATTATTATATAAATTGTTTTTAAAATGAGTAAAAAAATCAAAATATTTATAATTTTTTATATTTTCTTTCTTCTCTTTAGTTTTGCAGGATGCAAACCTTCTATAGCAAATAATAAATTGAATAAAAGAGATGGTGTAGAAAATCTTTATGCAAAAAAATTTTCATATACTAATTATGAAAATTATATAGAGGTATGTATAAATACAACAGGCAGCCATGAATATGTCTGGTATCTTTATAGAGATGAAAAATCTTCTATTCCTGAGCATAAAAGTTCTGATAAAAATAGGACAGTTCAATATATAAAAATACCTGTTCAGAAAATAATCTCTCTTTCTTCGGAAAATATTGTTTTTCTGGATGCGCTAGATTCTCTTGAAAAACTTAAAGCAATAGATCTTGCAAAAAATAATTCAAGTAAAAAAGTTAAAGAATTAGTTAAAAACGGCGCTGTCAAGCAAGTGGGCGAGGGCCGCGATATTGATATTGAAAAACTTTACAGCATAAAACCAGATATAATATTTATTCCATGGACAGGCGGGGATTATGACTCATCCGGCTTGCTGCTTTCAAGAGAATTTCCTGTTGCAGTAACTGCAGGATGGCTTGAATCCCATCCATTGGGAAGGGCAGAGTGGCTTGTTTTTCTTTCTCTGTTTCTTGATATGGAAGAAGAGGGAAAAAATATTTTTAATAACACAACTCTAAGGTATAATCAGCTTAAAGAAAGCGCTGCCTCCAATATAGATAAGCCTTCTGTTTTTATAAATATGCTTATCGGAGATAGCTGGAATATGCCTGCAGGCGGAAGCTATGCTGCAATAATGTTTGAAGATGCAGGCGCCTACTATCCATGGGCAAAAATAAAAAAGGCAGGTTCCCTATTTTTTGATTTTGAAGAAATTTATACTACAGCTGGAAATGCAGATATATGGCTGTTAAATACATCAGGAATAAAAACAAAAAAAGATATTTTAACTAAAGATAAAAGATATTCGCTTTTTAAAGCTTTTCAAAATAATACAGTTTATAATAATGATCTTATGGATAGGGGCGGGGGAAATCCATATTGGGATGAAGGCGTTGTATATCCTGACAGGATATTATCAGATCTTATAAAGATTTTTCATTCAGATAATTATATTACAGATAACGATATAAAAAATGAATTTTTTTATTTCAGGCATGTTG
>JAVBQS010000112.1:0-11316 GCA_031548835.1 Spirochaetia bacterium | reverse complement strand
ATTTTCAGGAACATCTGCAAACAGTTTTGATTTTGAAACATATTTTACAGCAGATCTTCCATACTCTTTTTTGGGAAGAGCGCTTACTTTTCCGTTAAAATCAGCAGTAATTCTCTGAAGTCCATAACATATACCAAGAAGAGGAATCCCTAAATTATATATTGCTTTATCAACAGAATATGCATCTTTATCATATACAGATGCAGGAGAGCCTGATAAAATAATTCCTTTGACTTCTGCAGTATCAATATCTTTTATATTGATATCGCCTGGAAGTACTTCGCTATATATTCCTATTTCTCTTATACGCCTTGAGATAAGCTGTGTTGTCTGGCTTCCGAAGTCTAAAACAATTATCTTGTCCATATATTTTTTCTTACCATTGTTTCGCTTCTTCTGTATCCTACAGAAATAATATCTATAGAAACTCCTGTAAATTCTTCGATAAATTCTATATATTTCTTTGCTTCTGAAGGAAGCTGGTCATACTCTTTTACTTCCCCTATTTTTTTATTCCACCCTTTAAATGTTTTAAAAACAGGTTTTGCATTTTCCAGGGCAGTTATAGATGAAGGAAATGATGTTGTTTCTTTTCCATTTATATTATAGGCAACGCATGCTTTCACTTCTTTCATATCATCATAGATATCAATATGTGTTAAAACAAGAGAATTTATTGAATTTATTGAGCAGACATATTTTAGCGCAACAAGATCGAGATATCCTATTCTCCTTGGCCTTCCTGTTGTTACGCCATATTCTCTTCCTGTTTCTCTTATTTTATTTTCAAGTTCGCCTTCTGTTTCAGGATTAAATTCTGTAGGAAAAGGGCCGTTACCTACTCTTGTGCTATATGCTTTAAAAACTCCAAGAATTCTGTCTATATCGCGAGGCCCTATTGCGCCGCCGGCGCAGGCGCCCACAGCTGATGAATAACCTGAAGAAACATAAGGATATGTTCCTGTATCAATATCAAGAAGCGCTCCCTGCGCTCCTTCAAAAAGTTTTCTGCTGTTTTTTTCTTTTGGAATAATATCGGCAAGATTTACAACCATATTTTCAAGACAATCTTTATATTTATCAACATATTCTTTTTCTTCAGGCCTGAGAATACTATAGATAGCATTATCAAAAATATCTCCCATTCTTATGCCTTCCCTATAGGATTTTAAAGCATAAGCAACACCTATTCCGCGGCCTGTTGTTCCTATAGGATTGCGCCTTGATTTTTCCATCTCAATATCTTTTTGTTTATATGACGGAAAAACAATATGTGCCCTGTCAGAGATAAAAAGCCGTCCTTCCCAGTCAACGCCCTGTTTTTTTAATGTATCAAGTTCATTAAAAAGAGCTTCAATATCAATAACCATTGCTGTGCCCATATATACTTTTTTCTCTGGATAGACAATTCCTGAAGGAACAAGATGGAGTTTATATGTTATATCATTGTGCACAATTGTGTGGCCTGCGTTAGCTCCGCCTGAAAATCTGATAACTGTGTCAGCATCTTCTGCAAGATAATCTACAATTTTACCCTTGCCTTCATCGCCCCACTGGGCTCCTATGATTACTAAATTCATCTTACTCCCCTATTTTGTATAATTTGGTGGCTCTTTGGTTATGGAAACATCATGAACATGGCTCTCTTTTAACCCAGCAGCTGTGATTTTTACAAATTTTTTATAATGCCGCAATGCATCTATATTTTTACATCCGCAATAAGACATACCTTTCTTTAAGCCAACTACCAGCTGATTAAGAAAAGGTTTTAATTCTCCCTTATATGGAACTCTTCCCTCAATTCCTTCAGGAACAGGATCTTCTCCATCTTTCATTCTGTACCTGTCGCCTGAGCCGTCATTTATTGCGCCTAAGGAACCCATTCCCCTGTATTCCTTAAATATTCTTCCTTCATAGATAACTTCTTTGCCTGGAGCTTCTTTAAGCCCTGCAAAAAGATTGCCTATCATGACAGTATCTGCGCCTGCTCCTATTGCTTTTACAATATCGCCTGAATATTTTATACCTCCGTCTGCAATAGTAGGTATTCCATGTTTTTCAGCTTCTTCTGCACAATCCAAAACAGCAGTAAACTGAGGCACTCCAATACCAGCAACAATTCTTGTTGTACATATTGAACCAGGGCCAATGCCAATTTTTATACAATCTGATCCTGCATCAATAAGCCTTTTTGTTGCATCTGCTGTTGCTGTATTTCCGCCGACAACTGTTATATTATATTTTTTCTTTATATTATAGATAGCATCAATAACACTTTTTGCATCTCCTGTCGCAGTATCCATAACAACAAAATCCACTTTTCTCTCAAGCAAAAGAGGTATTCTGCGGTCATAATCCATTGGAGATATTGCAGCTCCTACAATAAGCCTTCCCATATCATCAAGCGAAGCATTTGGATGGCTTTTTTTCTTGTCCATATCTTTATAAGTGACAAGTCCTATTACATAGTTATTTTCATCAACAATAGGAAGCTTTTCAATTTGATAGTTATCAAATTTTTCCCTTGCACTTTCTACAGTAGGAGAACCTACTTCTGCAACAGGATTTTTTGTCATAACATCTTTAACAAGAAGATTATTATCATCGCAAAACCTTAAATCCCTCGATGTTATAATTCCGGATAATTTTTTATTTTTATCTATAACAGGAATTCCTGTTGCATTATATTTAGACATTATATTTTTAATTTTGCCTATAGTTGTATCTTCAGTCACAGTCTGCGGATCCTGGATAATCCAGTTAAGATATCTTTTTACTTTTGCAACTTCTTCTGCCTGATTCTCGGGAGAATAATTTCTGTGAATAACGCCTGCGCCTCCCTGCAGCGCAACTGCAATTGCAAGAGTAGCATCAGTAACGCTATCCATTGCAGCAGATATAATCGGAATATTAAGACATATATCTTTTGAGAGTCTTGATTTTACATTTGCATCGCCAGGCAAAACATCTGTAAATGAAGGCACAAGTAATATATCATCATAGCTAAGTGCTTCGCTTATTGTAAAGCTGTTCATACAATAGCCTCCTTTATTTTTAACATTTCTGATTTATATTTTTCCGACAATCTCTTTGCTTTTGCAGCAGATTGCCCTCTGTAATATTCCGGATTTGAAAAGAAAACAGAAGCCTCTATTCCAACTGTTTTTTTAAGCTGTGAATCTATTTTATTCCAAACTTCTTTATCCTGTTTTAAAAGTTCTGAAAGTTTTCTGCCGCTCTTCTCACACTCTACAGTTATCTTTCTTATCTTCTCATGTGCATCTGGCTCGCCTGTACATGAAAGAAGTATATATGCAGCTTCTGCAAGAACAAGATCTCCTGTAAAAGAGAGATTCTTTTTAAGATTTGCTTTATCAACATAAAGTGTTGATAAAACTTTTTTCATTCTGTTAAGCGCAGCGCAGAATCCTGCAATATAATCTGCAACAAATCTTGAAGATGCAGAATTTGTCAAATCTCTCTGATGTTCAGAAATCTGATCCATATAAAAAGTAACAACTCTTGGCGCAAATGTTTTCCACAAACTTTTTACATGTTCGCTGTTCCAGGGATTTCTTTTTTGCGGCATTGTTGATGAGCCTACCTGCGTTTCTGTAAACATTTCCCTTATTTCTGAAATTTCAGATCTCTGCAAATGCCTTAAATCATCTGCAAGGTTTGCTATTACGCCGAAAGCTGTATTCATTTCAAGCAAAAGTCTTAAAAGATATTCAGGTTCAACAAGCTGTGTTGAATGCTCGGAAGCTTTTAAACCAAGATATGCAAGGCTGTCATCTTCCATCTTAAAAGGATCTTTAACCATTAACGAAGTTGAGTTATATGCGCCTACAGCTCCTGCAAGCTTTCCTCTTAAATCATTTGATCTATGGAGTATTTCTATAATTGATTTGCCAAGACGCGCAACATATTCTGATATTGCAAAACCCAATGTTATTGGAACAGCATGCTGTCCATGTGTTCTTCCAACCTGGGGAGTTTCAGCTTCTTTACTGCTTATATCAATAAGAAACTCTTCTATCTCCACAAGAAGTTTTAATACAACATTTTTTGTTACATCTCTTATTTTAAGAGATGTTGCTGTATCAAGTATATCAACAGAAGTAGCTCCAAGATGTATATATGGTTTAATAGTGTTTGAAACATGATTTTTTATAACATTAACAAGAGCTCTTATGTTATGCTGTGTTTTTTCTTCTTCTTTATAAACTTCCTCGGGATCTATTACTTTCTCAAGAGAATCAGCTTCTTTAAGAAGTTTTTCCTCATCTTTATGCGAATTAAGGAGAATATGGGTTTTAAGAAGCGCTGCTTCAACCTTTACACAATATCTTATAGATGCCTCTTCAGATAGATAATTGCTAAGTTCTTCAAATAGTTTCTTATTTGCTAAGTAATATCTGTGATCAAGCGGGGAAATATTTTTAAATATATCTCTAGTTTCCATATACAATATTTACAAAAAAAGAGGATTTTGTCAAACATGCCTGAGGCTTTTCCAAAACTTTAGTCCTTGGAAAAACCATATTCCGATTTTAGAGAATTATTACTTTCAATTGTTGCGGTTTTCAGAGTAAAATAAACTGTGGTTGAAAAATACAGAAAATTAATGCAAAAAGCCTTTGAAGCAGGAAAAAAAAGAGATTACTGGGCTGCTGCTGATGTTCTTGAAGAAATAGTTGCTGAAACAGATGATATTCCTGAAGCATTTCTATATCTTGGCAGAAGCTACCATGCTCTTGGTGAATACTACAAAGCTGTCCAGGTACTGCAATACTATCTTTCATACAAGGAAAGTTCTCCAAAAGGGTATTTTTTTCTTGGAAGAACCTATCTTATGCTTGGTTTTTACATAAAAGCTTTAAAATGTTTTAAAAAAGCAGCAGAAATAGTTCCAAATAATTCTGAAATTCTAAGCCTTACAGGACTTACATATCTAAAGCTTAAAAAGGTTTCAATTGCACTGCACTATATGGAACAGGCTGTATATGCAGATCCGCAAAATAAATTTATATATAATGCTTATTTAAATATTCTCTATACTAAAGGAATCAGGGATTTATATTCAGGAAGGATTGATGAAGCAGGAGATATTTTTCAATTTATTTTAAAAACTGATAAAAATCTCCCGTCAGTCTCTGTTTATCTTGCCCAGGCAAGAAAAGAACAGGGACGCTTTAGAGAAGCTCTAGAGTTATATAATTATGTAATAAAATTAAATCCTGATGACTACATGCTTAAAATGCAGATTATTCCGCTGCTGGTACAGGAAGGAAGAAATAATGAAGCAGTAAAAATAATTATTGAACTGTCTAAAAAAAATATACCAATAGATAAATCATATCTGCATAATGTTGATATAAACAGAATATTGGCAGTAGAAGCATTTAAGAAAAATAAATATAAGGATACTGTTTTTTTTGCCAGAAAAGTATTAAAAGAAAACTATTATGATAATGAAATGCATCTTCTTATAGGAGAAGCATTTAGGCATTTAAACAGTTATCAGAAAGCAGAAAACCACTACAGGCTTGTGTTTGCCAGAGACCATAATAAAATAGAAGCTGTTTATGGAATTATAATGGTTTTATGGATGCAGGAAAGATTTAAAGAGCTGTTTGAAGAACTGGAAAAAACTAAAAAACATTTTGGTTTTGACAATATTATAAGTTATTACTATGCGTTAACTGCAGCAAAACTTCTTTTTAATCCCAAAGAAGTTATAAAACTGCTTAATGATGAAATGGAAAATAACCAGGCAGACTCCTACTTGCTTGAAGCACTGGGAGAACAATATTTAAGGCTTGGACAGCCTGATATTTCAAAAGATTATTTTACCAAAGCTATAATAAATAATAACAAGCTTGCAACAGCATATATAGGACTTATTAAAGCATACCATTTGCTTGGGCAAAAAAATGAAATTGGAAGAGTTTTCAGGGAATATCTTTCAATATTTCCCGATGACAATAAAATAAGGCGTTATTATATCAACCATCTTTATACCACAGGCAGCTTTAAAAGAGCAATAAAAGAAATTGAACAGTATTCATCTGAATATGCAGGAGATGATAATGTAAGCAGGCTTTTGGCAAAATGTTACCTTAATATAGAAAATTACCATAATGCCATGCTTGTTTATAAACAGCTGCTGCACTCCAATTCTAATAATTCCAATTATCTTCTTGCATATGCATACTGCACAGATAAACTATATGGAGCAGAAAAAACGCTGGAATTGCTTGAAAAATCCAGAAATTATATTAAAGATAATATAGATATTGAACTTACCATTGGAGTTCTTGCCTCAAAATTAAATAAACATAAAAAAGCTTTAAATGCTTTTAAAAATGTACTGGAATTGGATGAAAAAGAATGGAGAGTCTATTATAATATAGCAAAAATATATGAGCAGCAGGGTTTAAAAGATTTTGCTGTAAAATTCAGAAAACTGGGAGAACAGTTTAAAAAAAATACTTGATATTTTTCTGTCTAATGCAATAATAGTTATATAACCAGGAGGAACTTATGAGTACGCCAAAAGCGTTGGATCTTTTTCAGGCCTATAATGAAGGCAAAATGCCAGAAGAAGGGGGTTATATTGTATCATCTTTCTTTAATGCAAATTCAACATATGCCATATACGAAGTTATTGCCTATGATAATGTAAAAGCTATTTTTTCAGGAGATAATGGGCTTACTTTTCAGGCTGATGGACATAAAATACTTGTTCTTGTTGAGCCTGCAAATTATCCCCATAAATATCAGGAACCTTTTACAAGGGCAAAGGGAGAAAGCATACCGCAGCGTTTTAACGAACTTGAAATTGTTACAGCAAAAAACCAGACAAAAGTTATGGTAAGCAAGAATCCTGTAGTTTCATACTCTTCTTTTACTGTTCTTAAGCCCACAGGAGTTAATTTTGCATTACTTTTTTATCATAACAAAGATGTATTAAAAAGCCTTGAATTTTTCTTTACCCAGACACTAAATAAAGAGGCTGGAGTTCCTTCAACAGATACTAAAAAAAGTGCACGGACTGTTATTGAAGGATTAAAGAAATTTAAACTATGGCAATAATCCTTTTTTAATTTTGTTAATTTATTTTGTTTATAAGTATGTAAAAATAACCCTGGTGGTTTACTATGGGATAATAAAAAGGCTACCATTTCAGGTAGCCTTTTTATTATAATAATATTTTTAATATACTCTGATCTTTAATTAGCCATTCTTTATCTGTAACTGTGCTGCTGCAAGTATTGCAATAGGCACTGAATAAGTAGAACATGAAACATAATTAAGCCCTACCCCAATACAGAACTCTATATTAACAGGAACTGCGCCATGCTCGCCGCACAATCCAAGCTTAATATCAGGCCTTGTCATTTTTCCGCGCCTTACAGCAAAAGAGACCAATTCTTTAACATTTGTATCAAGAATTTCAAACGGATTTGCAGGTATAAGGTCAAACAGTGTATAATCAGGCATAAAATTGTTAAAATCATCGCGTGAAAGCCCAAGAGTTGTCTGAGTTAAGTCATTTGTGCCAAATGAGAAAAACTCTGCATACTGGGCAATTTCACCTGCACTTAATGCTGCTGCAGGAAGCTCAATCATTGTTCCTATATTATAATGTACAGGCTTTGCCTTTGCAGCAGTCCGCACCTGTTCTTCTATTTCAATAAGCCCTTTTATAGACATACCTTCAATTTTTTTACCATAGACAATTGTTTTAAGCTCTTCTGAATTCATTATTATTGGAATCATAATTTCAACATGAGCTTTAATTCCTTCTTTCTGCAAAGCATATATTGATTCAAAAATAGCAGTAACCTGCATCTCATATATTTCAGGATATGAAATAGCTATTCTGCAGCCTCTATGTCCAAGCATTGGATTGAATTCATTTAATGAATCGCATAACTGCTCAATTTCTTTTACAGTCATTTTTTCATAACCTTTCTGAGCTTTGAGATATTTTACAAATTCGCCCATCTCAGCGCTGTTATGAGGCAGAAATTCATGAAGAGGAGCATCAAGAAGCCTTATTGTAACTTCTTTTCCTTCCATAATTTTAAATATTTTATAAAAATCTTCTTTCTGCATATTTTTAAGCCGGGCAAGAGCTTTTATTCTTTTTTCTTTGCTGTCAGAAAGAACCATTTCCCGGAAAACATTTATGCGCTTCTCATTGAAAAACATATGTTCTGTTCTGCAGAGGCCTACTCCTTCTGCCCCGAATTTTCTTGCAAGCAGACAGTCTCTTGGATTATCTGCATTTACCCTTACATGGAAATCCTTGGTATGCTTTTTTGCAATTTTAATAAGTTCTTCAATACCTGATGATTCATAATCAGGCTCTATAAGTGAAGCTTTTCCAATATATATTTCAGGTTCGCCATAGTTAGGCACATTAAGGGTAATATAATCGCCTTCTGTAATAGTAACTCCATCAATTGTAACTTTATTTCCCTTAAAAGACATACCAGGTTTAACAAGAGAAACTTTCCCATACTGCCTTGCAACAACAGAAGCATGCGCTGCATAACCGCCCTCAGAAGAAAGAACTCCTGTTGCAACTTCAATTGCCTTGACATCTTCTGCAAAAGTAGAAGTCATACATAAAATAAACTGGTTATCAAGCCCTTGCTGCATTGCAACTTTGTTAGCTTCAAGCAACGCTGCTGTTGTAAAATAAATTTGACCAATAGCTGCTCCGGGAGCGCCAGCAATTCCGCCTGAAAGCTTTTTAAAGCTTTTTACAGATGATATATCTACAATAGGATGCAGTATTTCATTTAGCTGCCCGGGTTTTATTGCATTTAATACATAATTATCATCTATAATTTTTCTTTCATGCAGGTCAAGAAGTGTCATAATTTCAGATTTTACAGATTTATCAACAGCATCTTTCTGATCTATAAGCCATAATTTATTATTTTCAATTGTAAAACGTATGTGCCTTATATTTTTAAAATGATCTTCAACAGTGCGTGCAATTTTTTCAAGCTTTGATAAATTTGCTTTATCAATCTTGTTTATATCTTTGCCTTTTGCACCCTTAAATTCAAAAGTATTTTGATAATATTCACCAAAAAGAACTTTATTGCCATTTATTATATTTCTTGTATAGAAAGCGCCGCTGCATGAATTGTTGCCGGTATTTCCATAAACCATTGCAGAAACGCCAATAGCTGTATCATTATCATTCATCTCATCAATATTGAGAAGATGGCTTATTCTTGATAAAACATAATCAAGCTGTTCATATGCATTATCAAAAAAATCATTTGGAAATATTCCCCTGGTTATTTCATCCAGTTTTTCAATATCTTTTTCTAAAATATTTTTATCAATTTTGCTATTTATAAATTCCAGTATGCTGCTTATTTTTTTAAGCTCTTTCTCATTGTTCTCAATCCTAAAGATTTTTTCTTCAATAATTAAAAGACCTTTTACCATGAAAAAAAGCTCATTAAGCGCAAAATTAATTCCTGCAAGCTTGCCCAATCCCTGTAAAGTCTTTTTTGTAAGTCCAAAGTTATGCAATGCAGGATAGCTGCTTGTAATAATAAGATTGGGGCTAATTATTATTTTAAGAGTTAATGGTTTAACATCAGAATCATAATTTTTACCCATCTCTTTTTCAATATTTTCAATAAAAGGCTTTATATATTTAACAGCTTCTCCTCTTTTAACAGAAGAAGCAATCTCGGAATCAATAACAAAACCTGGGACTACAGGTAAATTTAATTCAGCAAAATTATTAGCTTCCCTTATTCTTAATCCGATTTTTTCCAATATAGAAGGATTTTTTATAAATTTCTCTTTGCAATAAAAATGGATGTTGTTTTTCATTTAATACAGCCTCTTACAGTTTAAAATAATTTAGGAATTGTATTTACAGGGAATTTTAAAAAATCCTCAAATCTTTGACTTGCTCCCTGCTTTAAATATCTTTGAAGTTTGGCTACATCTTTTATCTCTTTTCCGGAAATAGCAAACATAATAGCAGAACCATGCTTTACTTTTCCCCATTTGAAAAGAGTATTGATATCAAGTATGCGCTCTCCTTCATAAAATATAATAACATCACACCCTGGATATGTTGTTTTATAACTAGCTATAATTCTTTTCCATGCTTCAACATTGCCGTTATGAAAAAGTTCATTTGTTACCTGTACAGAATAGAGAGGAGTCATTCTTATTGCGCCGCCTGTAGCTGGCGGATTTTCAACTTTTGGAGAAGCCTGGCTTACCGGTTCCGGCTGTTTCGCAACTGCTGCTGCTTTAGTTGTTTTAGAGGTTTTAGCAACTTTTTTTACCGGCGCTATTTTCACTTTTTTTTCTTTAGCAGCACTCTTGGATGCTATAGCTTTTAATTTATACTTGCCATTAAGCACCTGAGACGGGACTTTTATTTTTTTATTTTCAAGAAGTTTAATAAACTCTTCTATTACATTCTGGGCATATTTATTATTGCTGCCAAAAAAATCTCCCGCATAAATGGTTAAAAGTTCATTCTTTTTAAATTCTCCGCTTATAAGAAGACTTTCTAACCGTTTGGGATTTATAACTAAAAACCCTATGTTAGGGTTGTGGTATCCTAAAACTATATCAATTCCTGACCATTTTGAAACTTCATTTGCTATTTTGTCAAAAGCTGTAATTGTTTCTTTAATATTTAGGGATTTGGATAAATAGGAATATTTATCAACTAAAAGTGAATTAACTATTGGAAGAAGTTGATGTTGTTCTGCTTTGCCTTCCTGGAGAAATTCATTAAGAATATCTGCAATATTATTATAACTCTCAAATTCTTTTATTGCTTCCAGTACAGCATTGAAATGGTTTAATGACTTATTAAACCCATCACGTGTATAAAAGCGTTCAAACTCTTTTACATCAGCCATGGATTACTACCTGCCTTGTAGAAAATCCCGGTAACATAGGAAAATGTCACCGGGGATTATGTATTAAATTAAATAGTTGTAAGTTTGTTGCCAGACTGTTTTCTCTGTGATCTCTGCTGAGTTCTTTTTCTTTTTGAACTGTTATCAACAATACCTGTAGACTTTTTTTGTGCCTTAGGAGCAGCAAGAGCCTGAGATGGAGTCTCATCTGCCATAGAACTGTTTAAAAGTTCCAGATAACTCTGTCCTTTATCTTCTGTTTCTTCAGGATTTGAAGCAAATGATTGGGTTATGTCTCTTCTAACTGTAGACCTTCTTCTTGAGAAAGAAGCAAATGCAGCCTCCTGGAATCCTCTGGATACTCCATAGAGGAATTCATTAAGTA
>JAVBQS010000056.1:0-6114 GCA_031548835.1 Spirochaetia bacterium | reverse complement strand
TCAGGCAAGGTAAATGCAGCAACAAAACTATAACCGGTTTTTTGCATGACCGAAATATTATGCCATATCGTGCTTATTTCAGGAACAGCATCAACCCACCATTTTTCAATTTCAGCAGGCCGTTCATCTGTAAACCATGACTCATATGTTACAGCAATATAGCCGCCTTTTTTCAGAAAGTTTTTCCAATAATTCAATCCTTTTTCAAAACCTATATTGGCAATAGCTCCTTCAGACCATATAACATCAAATTCCTCATTTTGAAATGGCAAATTATTCATTGAACCAACAATACCTTTCACCCTATTCTGCAAACCAAGCTTCTCAGCATTTGCATTAAATTTCTCAATAAAATCGGGAAAAATATCAAGCCCTGTTATTGTTCCTTTTGTATTTTGCGCAAGGATCATTGTTTGACCGCCTGTTCCGCAGGCAAAATCTGCAATTTTTAATTTATGTGAAAAATTATCAATAAAACTTAATGCCCTAATAGTAGATTCAGGGCTGCCAGGCCCCTGTCGTTTCAGACTTCCAAAATAATCACAAATTAAGTTTGAGTCAAAATCGTGAATTATTGTTTCCTCATTGTCCATATAGAAACTCCTTAATCCAATGTAGTATCAATTATCCTTTTTCAATATATTTTCTCACCAATTAAGCTGTCGTTTCGCATAACTTTGATAATGTACCAGATATCTAGTGAGGCCAATTAAAGCAACATGATAACAGCAAGAGTAACTGGCCTAACTAAATGTGCTGAAGCAGAGCATGTATTAGCTAATATTTCTATTGCTTCATTATTCCTTAATATTACACATATTACATGTTCCATAATTCTTTGCTTTTTTACAGACAAATGCAGATAGAATTCCAGTTCTTATTGATAATGCAGTAGCAAGAGGGATTCCACCCATTTCTAGTCCAGCAATCATTTCTGTTTCTTTTGGGATTATTTTTTCCATGCCAATTCAAAAATTCCTTAGTCATTTTCTATGTATAATATTTATCAATATTTCCCTGATATTTTACAGAGGGCTAAGGTTTAAGATTTCATATTTTCTTAATAAAATAATTTATTATAATTTTGCACAACGTCAATTTATTGAATAATACTGTAAATAAAAACCGGCTTTCCCTTAAACTGCTCTAAAAATCAGATAAAAATCAGTTTAAAATTGCCGGTTTTAAAATTAAAAAATATTGTTTAATAGGGCTGTCTATACCATGTCATGGTAGGCATGCCAGGATATTCTTATTGGACAGCCCCATAATAGCTATTTTATATCTTGCCAAAAATTACACATGAATTATGCCCGCCAAACCCAAATGAATTTGAAAGAGCAATTTTAACATCTTTTTCAACAACATCCATATTTAAAGATTTTAGGGGTATCTCAGGATCAAGATTAAAGATATTAATATTTGCAGGAATTTTTCCATTTTTTATTGCCATTATGGAAATTATCCCTTCAATAGCTGCAGCAGCACCCAAAAGATGGCCATGTATAGATTTTGTGCTTCCTACACAGACATTTCCTTCTCCTTTTGTCAGAAGCTTTAAAATTGCTTTTGATTCTGCAACATCTCCGACAGGGGTCGATGTTCCATGTGCATTTATATAATCAATTTTTCCTACATCTATATTTCCCCTTTCAACAGCCATTTTCATTGCTGCATAGGCTCCTTTTCCTTCAGGATCAGGAGCAACAAGATCAGAAGCATCAGCGCTTAATCCTCCGGAGATAAATTCGCACAATATATTTGCGCCTCTTTTTTTTGCATGTTCATACTCTTCAAGACAAAGAATTCCGCTTCCTTCTCCCATCACAAATCCATCCCTGTCTTTATCATAGGGGCGCGATGCTGTTTCTGGAGAATCATTTCTTGTTGAAAGAGCATGCATATTGGAAAAACCTCCGACAGCAAGCTCTATCATTGTAGCTTCAGTTCCGCCTGCAAACATAACATCAGCCATTCCTGCTTTTATCATAAGGCTTGATGTGATAAATGCATGATTTGCAGTGGCACAGGCAGTCTGTACACTTAAATTAGGCCCTTTTAAGCCATAGACCATGCTTAGATAACCTGATGCAATATTTCCAATTGATAAAGGAATATAAAATGGGCTTATTCTTCTTGGCCCTTTTGTTGCAAGAGCAACAGAATTTTCATGCTGGACAGTAAGCCCGCCTATTCCTGTTCCTACAATTACCCCAACCCTGTAAGGATCATCAAGTTTAAGGCCTGAAGATGCCCATGCTTCTTTCATAGCTGCAACAGCATAATGACAGAAAGGATCCATTCTTTTTGACGTTTTAAGCTGATCTTCTGTATAGTATTGTTTATAGTCAAAATCTTTTATTTCAGCGCCTATCTGACATGGTAAGTTGGAAGCATCAAATCTGGTAATTTTACCAATGACAGATTTCTTTTCAAGAACTTTATTCCAGGTATCTGCAACACTTTTCCCAAGAGGGTTTACTGTACCCATACCTGTAACCACAACTCTTTTTTCCATACAACCTTCCTATTATATGTTTGATGATAAAAAATTAACACAATATAAAATATATATCTTTCGGAATTATCTTTTTTTTTTGTGCAATTGTCTGATTTCAATATTTATGTAATAATATAAACTAAATATGAAACTACTATTTTTTATCAGAAATATTAAAATAAATGAGAAAAACAGGACAAATATAACAAAACATTCCCACGAATTCCATGAGTTATTGTATTGTACAGAGAGTAATTCGGAAAAAATAAAAGCAGGAGATTTGTTGTTTTATCCTGCAAACCAGCAGCATGCTGTAAAATATGATATAGGAAAAAATATATCTTTCTACCAGATATATTTTTCAGAAGAGTTGTTTTCTACTTCTGTAAATATTGAAAAAGAAGATCTTTTTATACTTGGGCAGTTAAAACTATATCTAAAAATAGAAAATCATCAAATTCATCTTTCAAGAATCGGAAGCGAAAGAATAAGCAAGCTTTTTGAAAACATGCGCTGGGAATTTACAAAAAGATACAGAGGTTATTCCTGGACAATAAGGTTTAAGCTTATAGAACTACTGGTTACTGTTATAAGAGACAGAGAGTTCAAACTGCCGATAAGAGGAGAAATGGGGAAACCTCTTTCAAACAGCCATATACAGGATGTTCTTATCTATCTTGAAACTGATTATATGAATAAAATTACTATAGATAATATTCTTCAGTTTTGTCCTTTGAGCAGAAGCCATTTTCATGCTTTGTTTAAACAGGAAACAGGTAAAACATTTATTGAATATCTTAATAATCTGAGGTGTGAAAAAGCTGCGGAAATGCTTATTACTACAAATGATTCTGTTCTGGAAATTTCATTTAAATCCGGCTTTAATAATCTCAGCCATTTTTGCCACACATTTAAAGAAATAAAGGGAATATCTCCGACAAAATATAAATCAGCGGTATTGTCTAAAAAACTTGCGGGATAATCATTTTTAGGTTATCGAACAGGGCTATTATAATCTTATATTCCCCAATTATATAAACTACTTTTACATTAGCAATAAAACAAAAGGCTTTGTTTCACTCAAAGCCTTTTGTTTTAATTATTTCAGTTTTCAGAAACAGCGCTGACTAATTTTTGATTTTAAATTTAAATTAATAAAATTGCCGAATTTTATTAATTATAGTTCCCTCTTGGCCATAACTTCATATATTTGGCTTCCTTCAAATCCTTTTATATCTTTAATCCAGTATAGAAATTTTTCAGCTTCTGCTTTAGTAGTATAAGAGCCTACTCTTACACGGTAAAAAGTTTTATCTCCATCAACCTTTGTCTGGATTACTGCAGGAAATCCTTTTGCCGTAATTGCTTTTTTCTCTTCTTCAGCTCTTGCAATTGTGGAAAAAGAATTTGTCTGAATCCAGTATTCTTTAACATTTGCCACAGTTTTTACAGGCGGTGTTGTTGTTTTTTTCTCGCTGCTTGCTGCTGTTTTAACAGGAGCTTTTGCTTCAGGTTCACTTTTAGCAACTTTTGGCTGAACAGCAGGAGTTGTTACTGTTTTAGGCTGCTCTACTTTTTTTACAGGCAGCGATACTACAGCTGTGCCTGAATCTTTATTTTCAATTTTTAAATCAGAAAGAGGGATGCCGTCTTTACCTGCAGAAATAGTGGTGTTATCAAAAACAACAAAACCATCTTCATTATTATCCTGCGGAGTAATATCATTAAATGAAGGATATTCACTTCCTGTTCTGGCCCATTCTATAGGATCAAATTTATTTATTTCTGATGTTGTATCTGTAACTATTGTTGCTGGTTCATTATTTGAAGAAGATGGTCCAAATACAAAAAGAGCAGTCCCCAGTACAGCAAGCAGCAGAACTGCTACTGAAAGAATAATCCATAATATTTTTTGCTGTTCCATAAAGCCTATTTCCTTGAATTTATAATTTTTAAAATATTATTAACTTTATCAGCAAGACCATCGAGGTCTCCTGTGTTGTTTATAATATAAGTATCGACATATTTTTTTGTTAGATTAGATTTCAGATTTTTTTGGGTAATCATTCTTCTAAGAGCAAAGAAAATACCTCTGTTATCCCTGTATAATGCCATGTTAAGCCTTTTTAAAAACGGAGCTTTTACCCATATAACAGCATCGCAGTATTTATGAAGCCCCATATGGGCAAGTATAGCAGCATCAATAAGAATATTTTCACCCTGATGCTGCTTAAGAATATTTTCAACTTCCTGTACCATAACAGGATGAACTATTTCTTCAAGCTGTTTTATTTTTATTTTGTTTTTAAAAACAATTTTTCCAAGAGCATCCCTGTTTACTTCCTCATTTTTTACAACATTGCTGCCAAATATTTTTTCAATTTCATCTTTTTTTGTTTTTAAAGCAATATGCCCAAGCTTATCTACCTCAATAATATAAAATCCCTTTTTTTCAAACTCTTCAGCTATTGAACTTTTACCGCTGCAATATTTACCTGTTAAACCTATTACCATTAGTGCATATCTCCCCAACTTTCTCCTGTTTCAATACTAACTCTTAAAGGAGCTTTAAGTTTAATTACAGATTCCATCTCTTTTTTCAGAAGGTCTTTCATAGTATCAACTTCATTAAAAGGAACTTCAAAAATCAGCTCATCATGCACTTGAAGCACCATTTTTGAATTTAATTTCTCTTTTTTAATTTTTGAAGTTATATTTATCATTGCCATCTTAACAATATCTGCAGCAGAGCCCTGAATCGGAGTATTTACAGCTATTCTTTCTGCAGCATTTTTTTCATTTCTGTTTTTGCTATTTATTCCATCTATATAACGCTGTCTGCCAAGTATTGTAGCTACATAATTATTTTCTTCAGCATATTTTACTGTTTTATCAATAAAATCCCGGATCATTTTATAGCGGCTAAAATAAGATTTAATAAATTCATCTGCTCTTGCTCTTGGAATCTGAAGCTCTCTTGAAAGACGGAAACTGCTCATTCCATACATAACGCCGAAATTTATTGTTTTTGCTATACGGCGCTGTTCATATGTTACTTTATCCTGCGGAATATCAAAAATAAGAGATGCGGTTAATGCATGGACATCTGTTTTCTCAGCAAAAGCACGGATTAATTCAGGATCTCCTGAAAGATGCGCAAGTACAACAAGTTCAATCTGGGAATAATCTGCACTCATAAAAATCTTTCCTGCAGATGGAATAAAAGCTTTGCGTATTTTTCTTCCATCTTCATCCTTTATCGGGATATTCTGCAAGTTTGGATTAATGCTTGAAAGCCTGCCTGTTGCTGTTCCTGTCTGCCTGTAGGTTGTATGTATTTTGGAAGTTGAAACTTCGGATAACTGCGGAAGAGAATCCACATATGTTGATTTAAGTTTTGAAAGCGCTCTGTATTTAAGAACAAGTGCAGGAAGAGGATCTTCTTTTGCAAGCTCTTCCAGAACATAGTTATCTGTAGAATAACCTGTTTTTGTTTTTTTTACAGTTTTAAGCTGCCTGTCTACAAAAAGTATTTCCTGAAGTTGTTTTGTAGAACTTATATTAAATTCTTTTCCGCAAAGTTCATATATCTCTTTTTCAAGCTTTGATATTCT
>JAVBQS010000206.1:0-26643 GCA_031548835.1 Spirochaetia bacterium | reverse complement strand
ATTGTTAATTTAAAATTGTAGAAAAACATCTTGATATAAAAAATATAATTTATATCTGTATAATAAGAGCTATTAATAATATAAAATTCCAGCTTTTTATAATACAGGTAATGTAGTATTATTTTTCTGGTTTATATATTAAATTAATAAGCGAGTATTATGAAAATTCCAAAATTTCCTGAATTCTCTCCAATAATTATGGATTTTAAAGAAGAATTATATCCATCTCTTTCTCTGCTTCCTGATGGAATTTCAGAATATACTTTTCCAAATCTTTATATATGGAGAAATCAATATAACTATAAAATTTCCCGCGGATTAAATAACAGTATTATTATTTCAGGAACAAAAGAAAATAAAAATTTTTTTATGACACCATGCACAATTCCAGATAACGAAACACTAAAAGAACTTTTTAAAATATATGGTTCATGGGAACGGATATCTGAATCTGTTTTTAATAATAAAAAAGAACAGCTTGAAAAATTGAATATTGAACTAACTGAAGAAAGGGATAATTTTGATTATATCTACCTGCGCACAGATTTAGCAAAACTGCAGGGCAGAAAATATCATAAAAAAAGAAATCTTATTAAAGATTTTATAAACTCTTACAAAGTGGAAGAACATCCTTTAACAGAAAAACTAATTCCTGATGCTGTAAAAGTTTTAGATAAATGGAAAGCAAATAAAGGTATTGAAGGCGATTACCAGCCTGCAATGGAAGCATTAAAACTTTTTGGATTTCTAAAAATACGGGGAGCAATATATTATATAGATAATAATCCTGCAGGATGGGTTCTTGGAGAAAGTATTGCTAAAGGAAGAATGTTTGCAATCCATTTTGAAAAAGCATTAAGCGAATATAAAGGAATATATCAGTTTATAAATCAGGCGTTTGCTTCTTTGCTGCCAAGTTACTACCGCTATATTAACAGGGAGCAGGATCTTGGAGATGAAGGCTTGCGGCAGTCAAAAATGAGCTATTATCCAGCCAGTTTTATAAAAAAGTATAAAGGAACGCTTTTATAAGTGATTTTGAAATCCTCATTTAGAGAATATTACCTTGCTCTTATACATAAGAAACACCCTAAACTGGTTTCTGATTTATAATAATTTATAAATATGGAGAGATATTTATGCTAAAAATAACAAAAACTTTTATTACAATACTTTTACTATTACCTGTTTTAAGCTGCGGTACAATAAATATCAGAAACCACTATTATGAAGATGCAAAATCACTATCTTCTGAAAATATTGCAATATTGGCATATGATGATACAATTACTGTAAAAAAAGTTAATGGTAAAAAAGTTAACTGGAACAGAACTCTTGGAGATAAAGTTATATATCTTCCCCAGGGAAAATATAGTTTTCAGGTAAGATATGGGGCCTACTATTTTGAAAATGACAGAAGCATCTGGAGATATTCAGATATTACAGATTTAAATACTGTTATATTGGAAGGCGGAAAACAGTATAGGCTTTATGGCATTTTAACACAAAAAGAGGGCTTTAGTTTTTCAATTATTGAAAGCAAAATTCCTCTTGATAATAAAAACAGCATATCTTTTTTTCCCTAAACCATAAAAATCCAGTCTAGAACTTATTTTCTTAATTTATAAAATTGATAAATATGGCCTAGATTTAGTATCAAATTTAATATTTTAGAATAAATTCCAATTAAAATTGAGCCGGTGATGGAAATTGAATCCATGGCCTGATCATTACGAGGGATCTGCTCTGCCAACTGAGCTACACCGGCAAAATCTAAAACTATTGCATCTATCAATTTAAAAGCTAAAAATGCCTTGCAACAAGGCTATATTAGTTTATTACTACCCTGTTTTCAAGATATTTTACAGAGTCCTAAAACAGCCCATACACATGTATTCCCGCATTTGCTCCAATATACGCTTCGCTATCCCGGCACAGGCCGCAGAGCCATCGCGCTAAATGAGATGCTGTCCCTGTCCTGGTCAAACCAGGACAGGATGTACCTATTTTTCAACAGCATGCCGAAAAAACTCAAAATCAGGATTATTAAGTATTTTTATGCATCACCGATAATCAAATTAGCTATATGGAAAAGTAAATTAATCAATAGAATCGCTTTTCTATAAGGCATTTGGGAGGAAAAATGTTACGAGGATTATACACTGGAGCTGCCGGAATGGTTGCACAGATGCACAGGATGGATGCGCTATCCAATAATCTTGCAAATGTTGATTTAAACGGCTATAAACGGGATACATCAATTCACAAATCATTTCCCGAACTACTTATAAGACGGATGGCTGATGATGGAGTATATATATTTCCAATGGGATCAGCAGATATTGCTCCAATTGTGGGAAAACTCGGCCTTGGCGTTGAACAAAATGAAGTTTTTACATCATTTACTCAAGGATCTCTTAAAGAAACTGAAAATATGTTTGATCTTGCGCTTGAGGGCAAGGGATTTTTTGTAATAGATACTCCGGTTGGAGAAAGATTTACACGAAACGGAGCTTTTACACTTGGCAAGGAAGGAATGCTTCTTACAAAAGAGGGCTACCCTGTTCTTGGGCAAAACGGCCCGATTCATATAAAAGAAAACAATTTTATAATTGACCAGCTTGGCCGCGTGTTTGTAAACAGGGCTCTTCCTGAAGATCCTGAAAGACTTATATCAATGAGGGAAAATCAGTGGGAAGAAACTGTCCAGATCGATACTTTAAGAGTTGTTGATTTTGAACAGGAAAGATATTTAAAAAAACAGGGAAGCTCGCTATGGGTAGATACAGAAATATCAGGACCTGCAATACAAATTAATGAAGAAAATTTTCCAAAAATAAGACAGGGTTTTGTTGAAAGTTCAAATGTAAGCGCTGTAGAAGAAATGGTAAAAATGATAGAAGTTAACCGCGCTTATGAAGCAAACCAGAAAGCTGTAAGCAATCATGATACTATAACAGGCAAGCTTCTTAACGAAGGTGTCAGAGTTTAGCAGATAAAGGAGAGTTAATATATGATGAGATCATTATGGACTGCTGCATCAGGAATGATTGGACAGCAGTTTAACATAGATACAATTTCAAATAATCTTTCAAACGTTAATACAACAGGATTTAAACAGACAAGAGCAGAATTTGAAGACCTGCTTTACCAGACAATAAGAACAGCAGGAACACCTGCAACAGAGCTTACTGTAGTGCCTACAGGAGTACAGGTCGGCCATGGCGTAAAAGCTGCCGCTACACAAAAAATATTTACACAAGGCTCTCTCCAGGCAACAGGAAATGTTTCTGATATTGCAATACAGGGAGAGGGCTTTTTTAGAGTTATGCTTATTGATGGAACATTTGGCTATACAAGAGATGGTTCATTTAAAATTGATTCAAATGGACAGGTTGTTAATTCCAATGGATACAGATTAATGCCTGAAATAGTTTTGCCTGAAGGTTTTATAAGAGAAACTCTTACAATTACACAGGATGGCAGAGTTACTGTAAAAGTTCCGGGAAATGATGATCCTATTCTGGTAGGACAGATAGAAATATACAGATTTGTAAATCCGGCCGGGCTCAGTTCTATCGGCGAAAATCTTTTTAAAGTGACTAACGCATCAGGCGATCCAATAGGAGGAAGGCCTGCATATGACGGAATGGGAAGCCTTATACATCAGTTTCTTGAAATGTCAAATGTCTCTGTAGTAAAAGAGATGGTAAACATGATAGTTGCACAAAGGGCTTATGAATTAAATTCAAAAGCAATACAGACAAGCGACAACATGCTTGGAATAGCAACAAGCCTTAAAAGATCATAATAGGAAATAGATATGGACAGCATTAATAACAGCATGATGTTTTATAATAACAGCAAACTTGAACAGCTAAAATCATCATCAATACATGAACATAGATTTACAGCTAAAAATAAAGAACTCTATAACGCATGTGTTGAATTTGAAGCGTTATTTATCAAACAGATGCTTGATTCAATGAGAAAAACAGTTGAAAAAACTTCTTTAACAGATTCGCCTACAGATGCTACAGGGCGTGATTTTTTTGAAGATATGCTTTATGATAATTATGCAAAAAAAATGGCTGAAACAGCTAATTTAGGTATTGCAAAAATGATGTATCTGCAGTTATATAAATCACAATCTATATAAAAAGAGTTTTTTTTGAGCAAAATTGAACTTCGTATTAAGTTACTTATATCAGGGCTGTTATTATTAACAGCCTTTTTAATTGGCGTGCTACTCTACCTTGCTCCTGCGCTTTCGCAAAAAGAGCCTGATATTTCACAAAAGCAGGAACAGGAAGCAGCAATAAACAATGAAAATCTTGCAAAATCTCACAAAGCAGAAATAAATGTTTTAAAAGAACAACAAAATATCAGTAAAATAGAAAATGCTGCAGAAAACAAAAATCTTGCAATTTCAAAATCTGCAATACAACCTGATAAAGCATCAATTATTGTCCCATCTGTCAAAAAAAAGAATAAATTTCTCTATTTTATTATTGATGATGCAGGATATAGTATAGAAAAATTAAAACCATTTCTTGATTTTCCAGGAGATATTACAATTGCAGTTCTTCCTGGCCTTCCCTATTCAAAACAGTGCGCAGAGCTTGCGCTAAAAAAAGGCAAAAAAATTATACTTCACCAGCCAATGGAATCTGTAAAAGGCAATGATACTGGCCCTTATGCAATAAAATTGGGAATGAACGAAGATGAAATAACAGAAATACTTGAATATAATATCAACTCACTCCCTGGAATTATAGGTGTGAATAACCATATGGGTTCTGCAATAACAGCAGATGAAAGAATTATGAAAATTATTCTTAAATATCTTTATAATAAAAAGCTTTTTTTTATTGACAGCATGACAACACCTGATTCAATATGTAGACAAGTAGCAGCAAATAGCAGCTATTTTATTTCAAAAAGAGATGTTTTTCTTGATAACATCGATGAGAGGAAAGCTATAATGGAATCAATAAATATGGGTAAGTCAATAGCTGAAAACAAAGGATATGCTGTTATGATTGGCCATGTTTGGTCCTCAGAACTTGCAGATACAATGATGCAGTTATACCCAAACCTTATAGAAGAAGGTTTTACACTAAGAGATACACGCAATTTTCTTATGGGAGAAGAATATTTTGCATCTATTGGGAATTGAAACTTCCTGCGATGAATGCTCTGCTGCTGTTGTAAAAGACGGCAGGACTGTTCTTTCAAATATTATAGCTTCACAAATAGACATTCATAAACCTTATATGGGAGTCGTTCCCGAAATTGCATCCCGCACACATGTAAAATGGATAAATAGTGTAGTAAGAGCTGCGCTTTCCGATGCAGATATGGCTCTTGATAAAATAGATGGAATTGCTGTAACAAACAGGCCTGGGCTTTCAGGCTCGCTCTTAACAGGACTTTCTTTTGCAAAAGGGCTCTCTTTTGCCTCGGAAAAACCTTTTATTGCAGTTGACCACATATTTGCCCACATTTATGCTGCCCACCTTGAAAATAATATAGAATATCCCTACCTTGGGCTTCTTGTTTCAGGAGGGCATACAATTATTGCAATTGTAAAAAACTATGAAGATATGCAGATTCTCGGCACTACAATAGATGATGCCTGCGGCGAAGCTTTTGATAAAGTTGCAAAATTCTATAATCTCGGGTATCCGGGAGGTGTTATAATAGATAAACTTGCGCAAAAAGGAGATGCTAACGCATTTTCATTTCCAGACCCTTCGCTTCATAAGGGAGAACATCAGTATGATGTTTCATATTCAGGGCTTAAAACAGCAGTTATAAATCAGCTTGACCAGTTTCTCAACAAAGGATATGAAAAAAGTAACGAAAATATTGCTGCATCTTTTCAAAAAACAGCAATTGATATGCTGATAAAACGTCTTTTAAAAGCAGTGGAAAATACAGGGATAAAAACTGTGGTAACAGGCGGCGGAGTAGCTGCAAATTCATATTTAAGAAAATCTCTTTCAGAGCTTAAAGGAATAACAGTTTATAGTCCTTCTCTTAAGCTTTGCGGCGATAATGGAGCAATGATTGCAGGGTTGGGATACCATTATATCAAAAATGGGATAAAATCAGAATTAGATACAACTGTTTTATCAAGAATTCCTGCTTTCAGAAAAACTTACCCGTAAATATAATTAACAATATAAGAAAAGAATAATAAAGATAAACTTTTAACAGCAAAAAAGCAGTGCAAAATTTTCAAGGTTTTTAAAAACAGTTGTAATAAAATTCTAAATTAGCTTGAGAAAAAGGAAAAATTGAATTGCTTCCTGTATCAAAAAATTTAACTCTAAGAATTCTTGATAATTCCTTCGGCAGCTCTTATTCCGCTGGCCCAGGCTCCTGTAATTCCCCTGCTTGTGCCAGCACCATCGCCTATAAGATAGATTTTTTCCTTTGCCTGAAAATTGTCATCTATAAATTCCGGCTTATTTGCATACATTTTTATCTCAGGATAGTACATAATTGTGCTGGGATGGAGAATACCCGGCGTTATTGTATCAAGAAGTTTCATAGACATCCAAAGAGATTTCATTATCTTATAAGGAACAACAAGAGAAATATCTCCTGGAGTGCAGCTTTTTAAAGTAGGGTCAAAAGTATAAAGATCGCTATTAAAAGTTTCTTTGTTAGATCTTTTACCCATTCTAAAATCCCCTACCCTTTGCATTATAGGCCTGCCTCCTCCGCAAAGGTTTGCCTGAAGCCCAAGGATTTCTGCAAACTTATGTCCGCTTGCAATAGGCTGTGTTAATTTTAATGTTTTAAGAATTGCAAAATTTACAAGATTATTTGCTTTTGAAATATCAGACCAGGCATGACCGTTTACAGAAAAGTATTCAACACCTTCATTTGAAATATATTTTTCCTGGACAACATAGGCAGCCCTGCTGTTTGTGCAAAAAGTTCTTACTTTATCAGGAAAGATAAATTTAGGATCATAATAATCTTTTACAATAGGATAGAATTCCTGCTGTGCTTCAACTCTTATTCCAATATCAACAATATTATCATAATATGGAATTTCAAGATGGTTCATAATATTTTGTAAAAATTTAAAACCTTTTCTCCCTGGCGCAATTACAAGATTTTTATATTCAAGCTCCCGTTTTTTTGTAATTAAAACATTGCGCTTATATTCAACATCTGTAACTTCTTCTCCAAGTGAAAATTCAACTCCTTTCTTTTCAAGCATAGATAAAAGTTCTTTGATAAGCCTTAGCCCTCCATCTGTTCCAAGGTGGGCCTGTTTTACATTTAAAAGAGTTACATTAAGCTTTTCTGCCCTTTTCTGATAAATATCAAGTTTGAATTTTTCCATAATAGGGGGTCTAAGTATTTCAGTTACTTTATCAAGATAATAATCTGCCAGCTCTTTGTTCCAATATTCAAGAGTAAATCCTATTGGAAATGTAAAATTCATTTTACAGTCGTTGCGGAGTCCTCCTGTTGAATATTGTTCTTTATCTATAATCAATATTTTAAAATCAGGTTTTACATCTTTAAGAGCAAATGCAGCGCCAAGGCCTGCCGGGCCAGTTCCTACAATTATGCAATCCCATTTATTCATAACAATTTTCAGACTCCATTGTTTGGAAAATATTTTCAGGAATAACTATTTTTGAAGAGAATAGAGAAGCTTAATCTCTTTTTCCCATAATGAAGGATCAGGAGTTTCAAGAATAAGAGGCATATTATCAAATATTTTCTGGTTCATAATATAACGGAAAGGTTCTATTCCAAGAGTTCCTTCCCCAATAGATGCATGCCTGTCAACATTTGATCCCTTTTCTTTTTTAGAATCATTAAGATGAACTGCGCAGAGATATTTTAAGCCAATTATTTTATCAAATTCTTCCATTACTTTGTCAAATTTTTCAGGAGTTGAAATATCATATCCGGAGGTAAAAGTATGGCATGTATCAATACAAACTCCGATTCTCTTTTTATTTTCAACATGATTAATTATTCTTTTTATATGTTCGAATTTATATCCTACGTTACTTCCCTGTCCTGCTGTGTTTTCAGCAACCATTATTACATTATATTCTTTTGTTGCATTGCTTGCTTTATTTACAGACTCTGCTATAAGATCAAGGCACTCTTCTTCTGTTATTTGATCCAGATGGCTTCCTGGATGGAAATTTAAAAATTTAAGCCCAAGTTGCCCTGCCCGCCTTACCTCATCTATAAATGCTGCAAGAGCTTTTTCCCTTTTATCATTATCCGGGTTTCCAAGATTTATAAGATAACTGTCATGCGGAAGAATGTGTTCGCTTTTAAAACCATATTCTTCAATATTTTTTTTAAATAAAGCAATCTCTTCTTCTGCCAGAGGTTTTGAATTCCACTGTCTCTGATTTTTTGTAAACAGCGCAAAAGCTTTTGCATTTATTTCTGATGCAGCTATTGGCGCATTATGCACACCGCCTGCCGCGCTTACATGTGCTCCTACATATTTCATTAATATACCTTTATAATTTATTGATAATTGTGCCAGATTATTACTGCAATTATAAAAAACATTGATATTTAATGTTTTTAACTGTCTGCTGTGTAATAAGTATCAACCCGGCAAATTTTTAGAACCTGATAATTTAATTTTACCCCAATAATATAATAGCTATCTAAAACAACAGTTTTTGACTACTGTTTTTTTATATTTATTTAACACAAAATTAAATTTTCTAATCTGTTGTAACAACTCTTTTTTTAAGATCATCAAGCTGAGTTTCAGAAACATTGATCATATTGATATATTCTTCAATCTCTTCATTTAATTCATCAATTTTCTGGTTTCTCTTTTCTATAGATATTTTATAATTGCTAATCTCTTTTTCAGTTTTATCTATCTCTATCATAAGTTTAAGCTGCTCTATTTTTTTGTCAAGTTCATCTTTTTCTTTGTTTAATACTTTTATTTCATCAAGAATCTTATTTATTTCACTATTTGTTTCTGCCGCAGATAAAACTGTTTCATCATCTTTTTCTGCTTCATTAATAATATCAAAAACTTTTTTGCCAAAATCTTTTAAAGCATTTTCTTTTTCTGTTTTAATTGCTTTTATAAAAGCATTGGGGTCAAGGTTAAATTCCTGCATTATATCTTCAATTTCAAGCCTGAGATTGTTTTTCTCTGCGCTTAATGTATCAAGCCTTAAGGAAAATTCTTCAGCTATTTTTAAATTGTTTTTATATGGAACAAACAAAGCCTCAATATCGCCATTAGCAGCATTCTCATATATCCTGTCCATACACATTTTTTCTCCTGCTGTTCTGAAATATGAAAGCATAAGAGAATAGTTATGTCTTTTTCTTGAATTAAGAACTGCTTTTTCCCCTGTATCTTTAATCTTGCCGAAAAAAGAGGCTTTTTTATCATTCTCTATTTCACTTATTTTTTGATTTATCTCTTTATTTTTATTATCTATTACTATTACTTCAGAAAAATAGGGTTCGAATTCTGCCATTTTCCTGGTATCTATTTTATAAAGATCATAAAGAGTTTCTGCTATCCCAATATAGTGTTTGTTATTTTCTTTCTCTGCTTCATTGATTTTTCTTAGTGTATCTTTTACTTTTTGATCTATTTCAGAAATTTTTTTCTTGTTGCCAGCTATTTTTTCTCTCTTTTTTATAGCTGTATCAAGTTTTTCAAAAATCTCTTTTATACTTGTTAGATCTGCAGAAAGCTTATTTTTCTTTATAAGCCCATAATGTTCATTTGCTTCATTAGTTACAATATATTCACCTAAAGATATATAGTGAGAATCTATATCTGATGAAATATTTTTAATTTTGTTTTCTGTTGTTTTAATTTCTAATATTTTAGTATCCATATCTCTATTGTGCCATAATCTGTTAAAATCTGCAATTTTTTTAATTAATTATTATCGATAAACTATTGAATATTTTACATCTTTTAATGGAAAATAGTTTAATGCTGGGTAATAATTTATTACAAAACAGTAAGTTTTCTGATTTTCGTTAATATTTTATATATTCAAGCAGCGGGGGAATTATGGTATTTGCTGAATCAATTTTAGATACTATTGGTAAAACGCCATTAATAAAATTAAAAAAAATATCACAGGAAACCGGAAATATTGTTCTTGCTAAAGCAGAATTTATGAATCCGGCTTCAAGTATTAAAGACAGAGCCGCGCTTTTTATGGTAAATAGCGCTGAAAAAGAAGGCAGGCTAAAGCCAGGCAGCGTAATAGTTGAGCCTACAAGCGGAAACACAGGAATCGGCCTTGCTCTTGTAAGCGTAGTTAAAGGATACAGGCTTATACTTACAATGCCTGAATCAATGAGCATTGAAAGGCGGAATCTGCTTGCTGCAATGGGAGCAGAAGTTGTTCTTACTCCTGCAGCAGAAGGCATGGCTGGAGCAATAAAAAAAGCAGAGGAGATTGCATCTTCAAACAAAAGCAGCTTTATGCCGATGCAGTTTTCAAATAAAGCAAATCCTGAATCCCATTATAAAACAACTGGCGCAGAAATATGGAAAGATACAGATGGAAAAATCAACTGGTTTATTGCAGGAGTGGGCACTGGCGGAACAGTTTCGGGCTGCGGAAAATATTTTAAAGAAAAAAACAGCTCTGTAAAACTGGCAGCTATCGAGCCGCAGGAATCATCTGTAATATCAGGCGAACCTGCAGGAACACACCGCATTCAGGGATTGGGGGCTGGTTTTGTTCCTGAAAATCTTGATAAATCTATTATTGATAAAGTAATAAGAGTAAAAAGCGAAGATGCAATAGAAATGAGCCGCGCTCTTGTAAAAACAGAAGGAATATTTGCCGGTATTTCATCAGGCGCAAATGTTTTTGCTGCAAAAGCAATATCAGAACAGGAAAAAAATAAAGGATTAGTTATTGTAACTATTCTCTGCGACAGCGGAGAAAGATATCTTTCAACAGGAATATTTAATAATAAGGTGTAAAAAATGAAATTTTCGACAAAAGCAGTGCATTCAGGTTATTATCCTGAAAAAAATTCTTCAGACAATGTGCCGGTATATAGAACATCAGCATATATTTTTGAAAACAGCGATTTTGCAGCAGACCTCTTTAGCCTTAAACAGCCAGGCAATATTTATTCAAGAATGATGAATCCCACACAGGCAGTGCTTGAGGAACGGATATCTGATCTTGAAGGAGGAAAAGGAGCTCTTGCGCTCTCTTCAGGAACATCGGCAGTTTTTTATACTGTTATAAATATATGTAAGGCAGGCGATGAGATTGTATCTTCAAACAAACTTTATGGCGGCACTTACACAATGTTTGCATCAATATTGCCTGAGCTTGGAATAAAAACTGTTTTTGTCGATCCAAACAATCCTGAAAATTTTGATAAAGCTACAACATCAAAAACAAGGCTCTATTATACAGAGACAATAGGAAATCCTGTGCTTGATGTTTCAGATATTAAAGCAATTGCAGCATTTGCCAAAAAAAATAATATTCCGCTTGCAGTTGACAGCACATTTACAACACCATATATATTCCGGCCTCTTGAGCATGGCGCAGATATTGTAATTCATTCTCTTACAAAATGGATTGGAGGGCATGATAACGGGCTAGGAGGAATTGTTGTAGATGGAGGAAGTTTTGACTGGAAAGATAAAAAATTCGAACTATATAATAAACCTGATGCTTCATATCATGATTTAATATTCAGTTCTTTGCAGGAATCAGCACCTCCTTTTATTACACGCTTAAGAACTGTGCCTTTAAGAAATCTTGGCGCATGTATAAGCCCTGACAGCGCATGGCTTTTTATCCAGGGAATTGCAACACTTCATTTGCGGATGGAAAGGCATTGCGAAAATGCATTCAAGACTGCAGAATTTCTAAAAAAACATTCAAAAGTAAAATGGGTAAGATATCCAGGGCTTAAAGATGACCCATCCTGGAATATAGCATCAAAATATTTTAGCAATAAGTTTGGAGGAATGGTTGTCTTTGGCATTGATAACGGTTTAAAAGGAGGTAAAAAATTTATAGATAGCCTCAAACTTATATCACATGTTGCAAATGTCGGGGATGTTAAAACTCTTGCAATCCATCCTGCAAGCACCACACATTCACAAATGCCGGAAAAAGAGCAGGAAGATGCAGGATTAATGCCTGATCTTGTAAGGCTTTCAATTGGAATCGAAGATATTGATGATATATTGGAAGATATAGGCCAGGCTTTAAGAAAGTAAAACTGTGATCTGTTATAGACCTATAAAATAATTGTTCATAACTTGCATTCAAGCGTAAATCAAAATCTACCTGTCATTCCGGCACACTTCAAGGCCGGAATCTAAAATATTTTATAAGTAGCTTATTTATATTAGCTATGCTGCATGCTGATCAATCTTTTATTTTGCCTTTTCTGTGCCACCGCTCTGCAATATATACACATGGTGTGTCAAATAACGCTACTATAAATTTCATAAGATAAGTGGTGATAACAATTTCAACCAAGACTCTATTATCAAAAGTTCCTGCAAATGCAATTAAGCTAAAAACTATGCTATCTATAAGCTGGCTTACCATAGTGCTTGCATTATTGCGTATCCAGATATATTTTACCGCAGGTAATTTTTTTTTCCAGAAGTTATATGCCCATACATCATGGCACTGTGAAATAAGAAATGCTACAAGGCTTGCAAATGCAATTCTCGGCATAACAGAAAATATTGCTTTAAGATGCTCATGGGCAAAGTCAGATTCAGCAGGTTTAAACTGGATTGCAAAAGTCATAAGCGCAGTCATTGTTATAAGCACCATAAAACCTGCAAGAACTGCTTTAAATGCATCTTTTTTTGAATAGTTTTCAGAAAGTATATCTGTAACTAAAAAAGATGTTGCATAAATAATATTGCCCAGGGTATTTGTAAGGCCGAATATTTCCACAGTTTTAATAACTTCGATATTTGCAAGAATTACTGATATTGGTATCCAGATAAAAAGTCCAATTTTTCCAAAAATACGGTAAAAAGAAAGGATAAAAACAAAATTCAAAATAAGGGCTGCAAACCACAAAAGCTCATTATACATTTAAGACTCCTTGTTTTGTTCAGGCGGGGAACAGGAAACGACCGCCATATAAATTTAAAAAACAATTCCGTCACCAGTTTTTGATGCCGGAATAAACTAAAAATTATGCACTAAAAGGTAATTACCTCGAAACAATACAGGGTAATACCTTTTAGCATTGTTGTTATAATAAAAGTCTGAGAACACAGCGATAAATATTCTTTAATCTACGACAAAGTCCCCATACTTGCTTCGGGATACGGGTTCGCTTATGTTCACCTCTCGCTCAAGGTTCATGTACACTGCAACATGGACTGCGAAGCGTGAGTCCTGCACCGCGGCGCAGGAAACTACATCTGCCTTCGGCCTCGGATTCAACGCGACCCTAGCTTTATCACTGAATTAAATCAATAACTTTCTGAAGCTCTTTTACAGCTCCTGTTTTAAACTCTTCAATAATTTCCTTAACTGGCATTACTTTTGTAACAAAATCTATACTCTGCCCTGCCATTAAAGAACCTCTGCTTACATCTCCATCCATAACAGCTCTTCTAAGAGCTCCAAGCCAGAACTCTTCAAGTTTAATGCCAGCATCTTTTGATGTTATCTCACCCTTATCAATCTTTTTAATAAGATCAAGCTGGAGCGCTGTATAATCAAGGCTTCCGTCATTTGTTATTGCCCTAACAGGTATTACAGGAACTCTTGGATCAAATTTTGCAGTAGGCTGAACATCTTTTGCTGTTGCTTTAATAAAAGCTTCCTTAAAAGCAGCAGCAGCAGGAGATTCAGAAGAAGCTGCAAATCTTGTTCCACTCTGAATACCGGCAGCTCCCATAAGAAGAAAATGAGCTATAAGAAAACCGCTGCCAATACCGCCTGCAACAAAAACAGGAACATCTTTAACCTGTGGAAGAATCTGTTCTGCAAGAACAACTGTTGAAACAGGGCCTATATGCCCTCCTGCTTCATTTCCTTCAATAATTACAGCATCTGCGCCAAGCCTTACATGCATCTCAACAGCTTTAAGAGATGGGGCAAAACAGATAAGCCTGCTGCCTGCATCTTTTACTTTTTTATATGCATCGCGGGGAGGAAGGCCGCCTGCAAAAATCATAAGCGGAGCTTTTATTTTACACGCATATTCAAGCTGTCCTGCAAAATTAGCTGCTATTGTTATCATATTAACGCCAAAAGGTTTTTTGGTAAGCGACTCTGTCTTTTTTATCTCTTCTGCAAAAAGTTCAACAGGCATGTTTCCGCCTCCAAGAACTCCATATCCGCCTGCATTTGATACAGCTGATACCAGCTGATGGGTTGAAATCCATGACATTGCTCCGCAAAGTATTGGAGTTTCAACACCTAAAAAATCGCAGCCTCTTTTTGTAAGTTTATCAAAAAGTTTTTTTCCTTTATCCATATAGAAACCTCTCATTTAATAATCTTTTAAATAAATATTGATACTGCGCCAAGCAGTAATACCTTATTTAGTAAGTAAGTCAAAGACTCACAAAAATCCACAATATTAGCAGTGTAATTTAAATGCTATTGCCTATAAATGCCTGAATTTATATTAAAATAACAGACTGGAATAAAATATAGCTATAATTTTTCCTGCCCATATTATTGAATGTTTTTATACCAGTCAAGTCAATATCTTGACAGTCAATATCTTTAAAAAACATTGTTTATAAAATATAATTATATTTTATAGGATGAGTGAAAAAAGCAAGGCAAAAACAATTAAATTTACTATTTTATGGCTCTTTATAATATTAATCATACTCTGGATAGCTATATCTGTCTTATTTACCTTTATTTTTGCCAATTTTAATGGCCAAAAAATAGAGGAAACATTAAAAATATTTACGTCACTGCCATTTATTCTATATATATGTGCAATTATTCTTACAGGATCATTAATTTTATACAAAATTATAATAACAATAAAAATTCTTGATAATCATGCTGTTATGAATAGCGAAGAAATAAATAAAATGATTGCAAAAAATACTGCCCCAATAAGGGAAAAGTATTATCTGCTATACAACAACTCAAAACAAAAAGACAGGAAATTAAATCTATTGCGGAAAGATCTTGAAAAAATATATATTAAATCAAAGCAAAATAGAACAGTACCAGGCGGAGATAAGCAGTGATCAACATTAATTTTTGGGTATGGAAAAGCCTTTCAAAAGAAAAAAAAGAACAGATAATATCACGATCTGATATTGATATAACAGCAGTTATTCAGGCTGTAATTCCTATTATTGAAAGTGTGAAAAAAAATAAAGATAAAGCTTTAATTGAATTTACAAAAAAATTTGATAAAGCAGATATATCAAAAAAATCCATAAAAGTTGCAGAAGATGAATATCTTTCTGCAGAGAAAACCCTTGATAAAGATGTTAAAAAAGCAATTGAATTCTCAATAAAAAATGTCAGAACATTTCATAAAAAACAACTGCCCGAAAATTTAAATAATTTTAAAATTATTCCTGGAATTACAGCAGGAGAAAGATTTCTTCCAATAGATTCGGCAGGCCTTTATGTCCCGCGCGGAAGAGGAAGTTTTCCATCAATGTTATATATGCTTGCTGTTCCTGCAATTGAGGCTGGCGTTAAACAGGTATCTGTTGTCACTCCTCCCAACAGCGACGGCAGCGTTGATCCTGCATGTCTTTTTGCAGCAAAAGTGTGCGGAATAAGCGAAGTTTACAGGGTTGGAGGAGCACAGGCAATAGCAGCTCTTGCTTATGGAACAGAATCAGTAAAATCTGTGGTAAAAATTGTAGGGCCTGGAAGCGCTTATGTTACTGCTGCAAAAAGAGTTTTATATGGAAAAATAGATGTAGGGCTTCCCGCAGGCCCTTCCGAATCTATTGTTCTTGCTGATGAAAATGCAGACCCATACAGGGCAGCTTTGGACCTTCTTATTGAAGCCGAACATGGTTCAGATTCTGCAGCATTGCTTGTTACAGATTCTAAAAAGCTGGCTGAAAATGTAAAAAAATATATAACTGAAATTATAGAAACAATTCCAGAGCCGCGCAAAAAATTTCTTTCCGATGTTTTTTCAGGATATGGCGGAATTATACTTGCAAAAGATATGAATGAAGCTGCGGAAATTGTAAATTTATATGCGCCTGAACATCTGCAGATAGCAACAAAAGATCCTTTTAAAACTTCCAGCTTAATAAGAAATGCAGGCGAAATTCTTATTGGACAGGATACTCCTTTTTCAATTGCAAACTATACAACAGGCCCAAATGCAGTGCTGCCTACAGGCGGAATGGCAAAAACATATTCACCTGTTTCTGTAAGAGATTTTATGAAATCTTCTTCAATTATCCATGCAGATAAAAAAGGACTGGAAGCTGTAATGCCTCATGTAATTGCTCTTGCAGATTATGAAGGTTTTAGCACACACTCTGCTGCTCTTAAAATGAGAAAATCTTAGTAGACTTTATGCAAATAAGTTCTCCTGAAGAAGGTTTTGAATATATTCAGTCATTCACAAACCTGGAAAAAAAAACATCTTACACAGAAAGAGAATATAGGCTCGACCGGATAAAATATCTTTTTGAAAAATTTAACAATCCTCATAAAAAAATAAATCTAATCCATGTTGCAGGATCAAAAGGCAAAGGATCTACTGCATTATATGCAGCATCAATATTAAAAGAATTGGGATTTAAAACAGGACTCTATGCATCACCTCATGTAATATCTTTTAAAGAAAGAATAAGCCTGGCAGGAACTTTTTTTAATGAAACTGTTTATGTAAATAATATCAATCTTATCAAAAAATTTATTGAGTCAGAAACAATTCCTTTTGATTCACAGCCTACAACATTTGAACTTCTTACACTTCTTGCTTTTTTAATTTTTAGAGAAGAAAAATGCCAGTGGGCAGTTATAGAAACAGGCATAGGAGGAAGGCTTGATGCAACAAATATTATTATTCCCTTATGCTCTGTTATAACTCCTGTTGAGCTTGAACATACAGAAATACTTGGCACAAATATTGAGGATGTTGCAGGAGAAAAAGCAGGAATAATTAAAAAAAATATTCCATGTGTTTCAGCAAGGCAGAATAAAGAAGTTTTTGAAATACTGGAAAATAAAGCTAAAAAAGAAAATTCACTATTAACATCCCTGGATAAAATTTTTGAAATAAAAAATATTTTAGTCACTGAAAAAGGAACATTTTTTTCTTTGATTATAAAAAACAATAACAGACAAACTATATTCCTGCCTGAAAAAGAATATAATTTTGAAACAAAAATGATAGGCGCATTTCAAGCAGAAAATGCAGCTCTTGCCATTCTTGCTGTAAATAAAGCATTGGAAAAAAGCAGCCTTTTTTATAAAACAGAAGAGTTTTATAACAGCTGCAAAAAAGGAATTTTAAATATATCTATTCCAGGAAGAATTGAATATATTTTCCTTGGAGAAAATAAGCCTGCATTAATTATTGATTCATCACATACAGAAAGCTCTGCGGAAAAACTTGCAGAAACAATTAAGACTATAAAAAAAGATAAAAAAACTGTGCTTATATTTGGAGTTGTGGAAGGAAAAGATTATAAAAAAATTATTGGGAAATTCGAAAATCTTTTTAAGGAAATAATTGTATCAACTCCAGGTACTTTTAAAAAAAGCAATCCTGAAAATATATATAACTATTTAAAAGTTGCATTATTACATGTTAGGGTATATATTGAAAAAAAGCCTGAAAAAGCTTTTCATACTGCTTTGAAAAAAGCGGGGGAAAATGGACTTGTTGTTGTGGCTGGCTCCTTCTATATGGCTGGTGAAATAAAAAAGATTTTAATAGGAGGATGTGATGCAATATCTGTATAGCGATAGAATAGCTGTCATAATTGGAGACATAACAAAACTTGAAGTTGACGCAATTGTTAATGCAGCAAATTCACAGCTTATGGGCGGGGGCGGTGTAGACGGCGCTATTCATAAAGCAGGCGGGCCTGAAATTCTTGAAGAATGCAAGCAAATCAGAAAAACAAAATATCCTGGCCCTGAAGGAATGTCGGCAGGCTGCGCTGTTATAACAACTGGAGGAAATCTTCCTGCAAAAAAAGTAATCCACACAGCAGGGCCTGTCTGGCAAGGCGGGAAAAAAGATGAAAAAACAATTCTTACAAAAGCATATATATCCAGCCTTGAAATAGCATCAAATAATGGATTTAAATCAATAGCATTTCCTGCTATTTCAACAGGAATATATGGATATCCCAAAAAAGAGGCTGCCCTTACGGCATATTATAGTGTAAAAAAATTTCTTGATATTAATAAATATCCTGAAATGGTATATTTTGTCTTTATTGACAAAAAGGATGCCGATACTTTTATTAATTCAATAGATGAGGATTGATGATTAATGTCGCTAAATAGTGAAGAGATAAACCTCATTATATCTGAACTTGATATTAAAGGCGCTTTGGTTCAAAAAATTATTCAGCCTGATTTTACTTCTCTTGTTATAACAATTTATAAAGAGGGAAACAGAAGCAATCTGATTATTTCCCTTATGCAGGGAAAAACACGTCTAAATATAACATCAAAAACATATGGCAAGCAAAAAAAGCAGCAGAGATTTGAGCAATTTCTTAAAGCCAGAATTACAGGCGGGCGCATTACTGAAATATTGCAGATAAAAAAAGAGCGCATTATTAAAATTACTATAAACAATAATAATGAATTAACATTTCTATGGGCAAGGCTTTGGGGCGGCAATGCCAATATTATTGTGACAGATAAAGATATGTCTATACTCGAACTTTTTTACAGAAAGCCTGGTAAAAAAGAGGTTGCAGGAGAAAAATTCCTGCTTCCTGAAAACAATTTTAATAATAAACCTGAAGAACAAAAAAATTATCAAATAAGAAATTTCCCAAAAGATGGTTCAGCAAAACAATTATTTAATGCTTTTATTGATAACCTGTACCAGCATCAGGAAGATGATGAAGAAAGAAAAAGATTAAAAGAAAAAATAGAAGCAAAAATTATAAAAAAATTATCTTTATTAAAATCTTCCAGAAACAGGGTTATAGATGAGATAAAAGAATCAGGAAATTATGAAAATTTCAAGCAATATGGACAGCTAATACTTGGAAGCAAACATCTTATAAAACAAGGTGATAAATGGTTTAAAGCAGAAAACTATTTTGACAATAATAATTTTATATCAATAGAACTTGATGCAAACCTCTCTCCTGAACAAAATGCAGAAAACTATTTTAAAAAATATAAAAAGAAAAAAGGAACAGAGGCTAATCTGCTTGAAGAAAAAAATAATATTGAAAACAGGATAAATAATCTTGAAAAAATATTGGAATCGATTAAAGTAATAGACAATGTTTTAGAATTAAAACAGATACTGGCAGGAACTGAATTAAAAAAAGAGAAAAAAGAAAAAGAATCTATGCCAGGTTTACTCTTTTTTTCAGGGAATTTCAGAATTATGGTTGGCAGAACAGCTACTGAAAATGATGAATTGCTTAGAAAATATACAAATGGGAATGATTTCTGGCTCCATGCAAGGGATTATCCTGGAGGATATATTTTTATCAAAACGCTTAAAGGGAAATCTGTGCCTCTGGATACTCTTATTGATGCAGGCAATCTTGCTGTTTTTTTCAGCAAAGGTAGAAATTCCGGAAAAGGTGAAGTATACTACACCCAGGTTAAATATTTAAGAAGGGCAAAAGATAGTAAAAAAGGAACTGTAATACCTACACAGGAAAAAAATCTTTCAATATCAGTAAATGATAATATCTTAAAAAAGTTTTTTAATAAGGAGAAATATTTTTAAAGATTTTTTCAAATCTTGAAATATTTAGGAGGAAAAAGATGTATACTATATCTATAATGGAACCTTTATTTTCCGACCTTGATACAGAAAAAGGAAAAAGGATAGAACCTATTGTTGAAGGAATATTCTATCCAGATACTCCCCAAATTCTCCAAAAAGAGATTAAATCTCTCTTTGAAGAAGCAGGAGATACTTTAGGTAATGCTTTTGCAATTATATCTCCCCATGCAGCGCTTCCCTTTTCAGGCTCAGTTGCTGCCAAAGCTTTTAAATCAGCCGGAAAAAGAGAGATAGATAATATTGTAATTATATCAATGGCACGGCGGGAGGAAAAAGAGGCTGCTTTTTTAACAGAGTCAGATTTTTATACTATTCCTACAGGCGATATTAAAATAAATAAAGATATTATAGAAAAACTTACAGCTATAGATCCATGTTTTGAACAAAATGATATACCTCATCTTGAAGAATATAGCATAGAAATCCAGCTTCCATTTATGAATTACCTGTTTCCCAATGCACAGGTAGTGCCTATTCTGCTTGGCGCAAACAGTAAAAACCTTATTAAAAAAACAGCGCAGGCATTGCAATCTGTATTTGAAAACAAATTAGATAAAACACTTTTTGTTGTTTCTGCAAATATTACAGGCTGTATGCCTGACCAGGAAGCTGTAGCAACCTCCCAAAATATTATAAAAATTATTGAATCAGGAGATATTGAAGCTCTTTATAATGCAATGCCTGATGACTTGCTCAGGTCAACTGGAATCAGTTGCGCAGCAATCCTGCTGCTTCTTTCAGGAAAAAATTCAAAAGTAAAAGTAATTGATATAACTGATTCTTCAATAGGCTGTAAAGACGGCAATAATGTATATTATGCTGCAATTGCAATAGAAAAAAATTAAAAAATTCAGGTAATGAAATGGAATTTATCATTACAGATGAAGAAAAAAAAATACTTCTCGAAAGCGCAAGAGAGACAATAGCTGCAAAATTAACAGGAAAAAAAGCAGAATATAAACCAGCAACAAAAATGCTGGAAAATAAATGCGGCGCATTTGTAACACTTCATAAAAATGGGCAGCTTAGAGGATGTATTGGAAATCTTATAGGAGTAAAACCTCTTTATATTACAATCAGGGATATGTCTCTTGCAAGTGCATTTGAAGATCCAAGATTTCCGCCAGTTTCCAAAAAAGAGCTTGATGAAATTGATATTGAGATATCTGTTTTATCGCCAATGATAAAAATAAAATCTGTTGAGGAAATAAAAACAGGTGCACATGGTGTTTATATAAAAAGAGGGTTTTATTCCGGAACATTTCTTCCCCAGGTAGCAGAAGAACAGGGGTGGAATTTAAAAGAACTGCTGGAACATTTATGTTTAAAAGCAGGAATGGATAAGGAAAGCTGGAAAGCTCCTGATACTGAAATTTTTATTTATACAGCTATTGTTTTTGGCGAAAAAGATTTTTTGCAGAAAAATAGTTAGTTGTTTTTTACATTTATTTAAACTGAATTTTTTGACTGCTCTTTCTTTATCAAATAATTTTATCTTTTAATTAAAAATCCAAATTAATTAATTCTATATCAATATTTTCCAATAAAATTTGACAAACCCAACTTGGTTTAAGATAATTAAAGTAACTCATAAATTATATTGGAGGGAAAATTATGGCTAAAAATAAAATTTCCAGTTCTGGTTCTTTAAAAAAACCAGTTAAAATACATGAAATAGACATATATAATATAAGAAATAAAAAAACAGGGTTATATATGGAAATTCCAGACGGGAGTAAACATCCAATGGTTACAGTCAAACAGGATAAATACAATGGCAATATAAGCCAAAGTTTCAGATTAAGAGTGATTGATACCAGACAGAAAATTTATGAAATTATTCCTATGGCTAATGAATGGCTAAGGCTTGATGTTATGGGGGGAAATCCTGCAAACAATGTGCCTATATGGACTTTTGACAGCAATAACACAGAAGCGCAAAGATTTAAAATAATACAGGAAAATTCAGGAGATCTTTCTTATAAAATTCTTACAGAAAAATCTGAGTTTAAACGCGGTATATCTATAGGAAAAACAGCTGATAGCATAATACAAAATGATATTGATGAAAAAGATGATAACAATTATTGGTATTTTGAAACAGCTCATGTTTAAGCAATAGCAGCTAAACATATCAATAATTACCAGCAAGACGGAAATAAATAGCAGGAAGTAAAGTAATAGGTTAAAACTTATAGCTTCTTTTTGCTATTTTTAATTATAATTTCATTAAATATTATCAAGTCAAAAATAGAGAATAATTTATAAACTTTTACCATACTGTTTTAAAAACTCCCCTGCTTTATCAAGTATTGCAGCAGAATTATCAGGATTTTCCCAAATAACATTATCTATTTTTTTAAAAAATGTTACCTGCCTTTTTGCATAGTGTCTTGTATTTTGCTTTATAAGTTCTTTAATATTATCAAGACTGATACCGGAATTCTTTTCCAATTCAAAAAATTCTTTATATCCTATGCCGCTCATTCCAGGGTCTGATAAACCATATCCCCTTTTTCTTAATTTAAGAAATTCTTCATGCAGACCATTATCAAACATTAAATCAACTCTTCTGTTTATTCTTTCATATAATTCATCTCTTTCCCTTATAAGGCCTATAAGAAAAAAGTTATAGCACTTTCTGGGAGATTCAGGAATTTTAAAAGAAGAGACTGTTCTGCCTGTTGCATAATATATTTCAAGAGCGCGGGTTATTCGGTATGAATCATTACTGCTTATTTTTGAAAAATATTGGGTATCTATTTTTTCAAGCTCTTGCGCCAGTTTTTCAATTCCTTCATTTTTTAATCTTTCTTCAATTTTTTTTCTTATTAAAAGATTGCCTTTTGGAGTTTCAGGCAGGCCTTTTATAAAATTTATTAGAAAAAAAGCATTGCCGCCGGAAATTACAGGTATTTTACCTCTTGAAAAAATATCAGCGCAAAGGTTATCAGCTTTATTTACAAAATTGCCTGCATTAAATTCTTCGGAAGGGTCAAGAAAATCTATTAAATGGTGTTTTACTCTGGATATGGTTTCTTTATCTGGTTTGGCTGTTCCAATATCCATATATTTATAAACTTGAAGTGAGTCTGTATTAATAATTTCTGAAATTTTGCTTAAATTAAGGAGAAAATCTGTTTTTCCTACAGCAGTAGGGCCAAAAACAACTATAACAGGGATAATATTGTTTTCAGGCATAATCCTCTGCCATGATTTAAAGAAGCTATTCTTCCCTTCTATATTCAACTTTTCCTGTAAGTATCTGTTTTAATCCAATAGAAACAACTTTACTCTCTTCTATATCACACTCATTTTCACCTGTAATTGTAAGCTGGGATGCTCTTTTAATTGCAGCACAGGTTAATTCATATATATTTCTTCTTCTCTCTAACAGTCTATCAAGAGGGATTATCATCTAATTATAGCTCCTGTATTATTATATTCTATATATTATAAAATATTTATAAAAAAGTAAATAGTTCCTAAACTAAGTTTCTAATAGTGAATTAGAGCCAATTAATTGTCTCTAATTTTTGAAATAATTATATCTGCAACTGTTTCAGCTTTATAAAGAGTTGTATCAATAATAATATCAGCATGGGAATAGTTGTTATTATCAATATTGTAAATTTTTTTATATCTTTCGCTGTCTTTTTTATCTCTTGTTATTGTTTTTTGAAAAACATCTTCATAAGAGCCACGTTCGCGTTTATGTATTCTGCCCGCCCTTACTTCTGCAGGAGCTGTTAAAAATACTTTAAGATCAGCATCTTTTATAAGCCAGATAGCAAGCCTTGAACCGACAACACAATTGCCTTTTGATGCAAGCTGTTTTTGTTTTTCATCCAGAAAAATATCATAGCTGTAATCATTTTGCGCAAGGCGCGCCAGTTCTTCAAATTCTATTCCTTTTTCTTCTGCCATATTTCTAAATGTATAGTTGATAAATTCAAGCCCTAATTTTTCTGCAACCAGCCTGCTGACAGTGGTATTTCCGCAGCCGCTTTTCCTGAAATAGCAATTTTCATATTAAACTATATTCCTCACCTGCTCTCTTATCTTTTCCAAAGCATCTTTTGCATTGATCACAGCCTGGCTTACTTCTACTTTAAAGCTTTTGGAACTAATTGTATTTACCTCTCGGTTAATTTCCTGGCATATAAAATCAAGTTTTTTTCCTATTTGAGAATTTCCGGATCTAACTTCATTGATAAAACTTTCAACATGGCATTTCATTCTTACAATTTCTTCATTTATGCTAAAACGCATAAGCATAAGAGCTGTCTCTGCATAAATTCTTGATTCATCGATATTATCTCCAAGCATTTGCTGAAATCTTTCTCTAAGGTTTTTCTTAATATCTTCTTCAATTGCAAGCGAATAATTTTCTATTATCTTTATTGTATTTAAAACTATTTCTATCTGATTTAATATATCTTCTTTGCTTTTTTTTCCTTCTTCTGTCCTGCTGCTATCAAATTGTCTGTAAGATTCTTCAAGAACAGATTTTAAAGTTTTCCAGAAATAATCTGTATCTCTGTTTCTTACTTTTTTAATTATGCCTTCAACTCTTAAAAGATGGGAGAGATTTACTGTCTCGCCTGTTCCTGCAATTTCTGCAAGCTGTTTTAATGCAGAAACTCCTGCCAGAGCAATATTTTTATCAAGACTTACTACAGAATCTTCCTCTATTTCCTTGATTCTTACAGATAGTTCAACTTTTCCTCTTTCTATCTTTTCATTTATAAAATTGCGAAGTAAAGGTTCAAGCGCAGATAAAAATGAAGGCAGGTAGATATTAAGTTCAAAATATCTGCTGTTATATGATTTAAGTTCAAGTGCAATATCCATTTTTTCATTCTGGAATTCGCTATATCCATAGCCAGTCATGCTTTTCATTTTTTTTCCTGCTCAAGTTGTTTATAATGGTTATATAATGTAACTCCAAGTTTCCAATTATCGCCTGCTCCCATTGTAATAAAAAGATCTCCTTTTTTTAACTCTTTTTTAAGAAAATCCCCGGCATCTTCAGGCTCATGATAATAAAATACTTTTCCATGATTGCTTGCTGTTTTTTCAAAAAATTCTTTATCAAGATTTTCAAAGTTATTGCTCTTTTCTCTTGCAGATGCATAAATCTTGTTAAGTATAACAATATCTGCATTTTCAAATGAATTTGAAAATTCTTCCATAAGAGCAGAAGTTCTTGAATAAGTGTGCGGCATAAAATCAACAATAATTCTTTTTTTTGGAAAAAAAGACCTAAGCCCTGCCAGTGTTGTTTCTATTGCAGTAGGATGGTGCGCATAATCATCCATAAATATAATCCCGCAGACTGTTCCAATAAGTTCGCTTCTTCTTTTACTGCCTTTAAATTTTTTCAAACCAGCAGCAATTTTATCCGATTCTTTTTTAAGAATTTCTTCTATATTCTGTCCGGTAATATAAGAATTTATAAATGCTGCAGCAGCTATTGCTGCTGTACTGTTGAGAACATTATGCCTTCCAGGAATATGCAGTGTCAGTTCTTTTTTTATTCCTTCAATAGAAAATTTTGTTATTCCATCAAGCTGTTTTATTTTTTTTATTCCGAATAAACCTTCTGCTTCAACTCCATAAGGAATAAGTCTTATATCTTTTCTCTTTTTTTCAATAATATCTCCAAGAAGTTTGGAACCTGCATCATCTTTGCAATAGATAAGTATTCCTTCTTTGGGAAGTTTTTCTGCATAGGAAATAAAAGCGGAAAATATATCGTTATAATCTTTAAAATAATCAAGATGGTCAGGTTCAATACTTGTAACAATTATTATATCAGGAAAAAAAGAGAGGAAGTGTCTTTTATACTCGCATGTTTCTGCAATAAAATATTCTGTGCCTGATGTAAAAGTAGATTTACCTTCAAAATTAGATATTGCAGAACCGGCAAGGACAGAAACAGGAAGCTCCATTTCTTTAAGTAAAGTGCCTGTTATTCCAGTTGTTGTTGTTTTTCCGTGCACTCCTGATATTCCGCATGCTCTTATATGTTTTGAATATGAACCAAGAGCTTCTGTATATTCCATTACAGGAATACTACGCTTTTTAGCTTCGATAAGATCAGGATTTGTATCCCGGCTATATGCTGATGAATGAATCACAAGGTCATAATTATCATCAAGGTTTGATGCGCAAAACCCTTCTTTATATTTAATTCCAAGTTCTTTAAGTATTAAGTCTGTATAAAAGACCTCTTTTGTATCTGAACCTGTAATAACTGCTCCTGCTTTATGAAGCAGCTCTGCCAGGGCAGACATTCCAGTGCCTTTAATTCCCACAAAATATATTTTTCTGCCCTCAATTGGCTGAGGCAGTTCAAAATTATACATATCAAATAATAATAGTGAAAATATGCATATCTTGGCAATAGATTATAGTCTGTTTAATATTTATATTTAGAATTATAATTAGCTTTTAATAATGTTCAGACTAAATTTGTCATATACTTATAGATTCCTGCCCTGTCTATAGCGGACGGAATGTTAGCTAAAATGCTCCAATCTATATCGAGGTGACAAGTATCGCAGCAGTGACAAATAGCAATTTTATCTATATCCTAAATAAAATGAAAATTAAATTTAGTTATAAAAATTTAGTAAAATTATTGTTTGTAATAGGAAC
>JAVBQS010000017.1:0-4505 GCA_031548835.1 Spirochaetia bacterium | reverse complement strand
CTCTGATAGCTATTGTGGTAGGTGTTATTTTCGGAATATTAACCGGAGCTATGCCTGGGCTTTCTCCTGCAATGGGAGTTGCGCTGCTTGTCCCATTCACATATAAAATGCCGCCGCAAATTGCGCTTATTCTGCTTGTATCTATTTATATTGCTGCAAATTACGGCGGTTCAATTACAGCTGTTACAATAAATACTCCAGGAACACCTTCTGCTGTTGTAACTGCATTTGACGGATATCCGTTAGCACAGCAGGGAAAGGCAGGGGTAGGGCTTGGTGTTTCTCTTATTTCATCAACTGTCGGAGGAATTATTGGAACAGTTATTCTAATCTTTTTTTCCATACCTCTTGCGTCTGTTGCAGTAAAACTGCATCCTGCAGAATATTTTGCCCTTGCTATTTTCGGGCTTACAACAGTTGCTTCTCTTGGAGGCAAAGACTGGCCGAAAGCTTTTATTGCAGCTCTTTTAGGACTTTTTATAAATACTATAGGAATAGATCCTATATCAGGTGTTAAAAGATTTACTTTTGGCACATACAGGCTTTTTGACGGTTTTGCGCTTATTCCAGCCATGATTGGACTTTTTGCATTAAGCGAAGTTTTTACAAGATTTGAAGAATTTAAACTTGAAAGTACAGAAAAAACAGGAAAATTAAAAACAGTATGGCCTTCTATCAGAGATTACTGGAAATTAAAATTTACTATTTTAAAAACATCAATTATTGGAACAATAATAGGTATTTTTCCAGGCGCAGGCGCAACAATAGCAACATTTATTGCTTATGATTTTACAAAAAAATCAAGCAAAGATCCTGATTCTTTTGGAAAAGGAAATCCTGAAGGTGTTGCTGCTGCAGAATCTTCCAATTCAAGCTCTGTAGGAGGAGCCCTTGTTCCGCTTCTTTCTCTTGGTATTCCAGGCAGCGCTACAACAGCTATTCTTGTCGGAGCATTGATGATTCATGATATTACTCCAGGCCCTCTTCTTTTTACAGAAAGGCCTGATATTGTTTATTCGCTTTTTGCTGCATGCCTGGTAGCTAACTTTATAATGTTAGGCCTGGGTCTTGCAGGATCAAAGCTGTGGGTAAAAGTTGCAGATATTCCTAAAAAAGTACTGTTTCCATGTATTCTTGCTATCTCTATAATAGGAAGTTTTGCAGTTAACTATTCATTTTTTGATATAGGCGTATGTATAGCTTTCGGCGTTGCAGGCTGGCTTTTGAAAAAATTCGGTTTTCCTGTTGCTCCCATAGTTCTTGGCATGGTTCTCGGCAATCTGGCAGAAACAAATTTTAGAAGAGCTGTAATAATGGGAGGCTATAGTATATTTTTTGCAAGGCCTGTAAGTATAATATTGCTTCTTGTTTCTCTAATTTCACTTGGATTACCTTTTTATCAAAGTTATAGAGAAAGAAAGAAGGAAGGGAAAAAGAAATAATTTTTTAGATAAAGGAACTCTCCTTTTAAAATGGGAGTTCCTTTTATTAAAACAGTTATCTAACAGGTCTATTTTTTTTAATATAAATATTTTTCCACAGTTTGATGGGGTCGGCTAACGTATTATCAAAATCAAATATAAAAATTTTTCATTTTAAAATATATCTTTGCCTGCTAAAAACAGCTCTTTTATCTCTTTTGCTGCAGCTTCAATATCTGGCATGGAAATTATTGCAGAAACTATTGCAAGCCCATCTATTCCTGTTTTCTGAAACAGCGGAATAGTCTCTTTGTTTATACCTCCAATAATGACAATTGGAAGATCAATAATATTACAGATTTTTTTTAATTCTTCAAAAGAAGTTAAATTAACATCTTTTTTTGTGTTTGTGGAAAACATGGCGCCCACTCCAAGATAATCAGCCCCATCTTTTTTTGCTTTAAGAGCTTCTTCAAGAGATGAGGCTGAAACACCCATTATTTTATTATTTCCAATTATTTTTCTGGCAGCAGCTGCAGGAATATCTGCCTGTCCAATATGTACTCCATCAGCATCAACAGCTAATGCAATATCAATTCTATCATTTATAATAAGAGGTATTTTATATATGTCTGTTATTTTTTTTACTTTCTGTGCAATATTGAAAAAATCAAGCGAAGATGATGTTTTTTCCCTAAGCTGGATTATTGTACAGCCTCCTTTTATAGCTTTTTCTACAGCTTCTTCGATAGTGTGAGTACTCATCTGAGTTCGGTCTGTTACAAGATAAAGCGTATAATCAATATTTTTTTTATTCATGGAATTTAGCTTTTTCTAAAAAAATATCCTGATTTATACAGCTTATTGCATCAAGTATTGCTATATGAAAACTGCCGTTACCTTTCTTGCCTGCTTTTTCATATGCTATTTCGCCGGCAATACCCATGCTTAAAAGAGCAGCAGCAGCTCCTTGCAGTAATAAATCAGGAGCAGCTCCGCAAAATGATCCAATAAGAGATGTGCACATACATCCTGTTCCTGTAATATTTGATAGCGCCTTATGTCCATTCTCAATATAGATAGTAGTATTGCTGTCTGTAATAATATCTACAGCTCCTGTTATTGCAACAATACATTTCAGGTTTTTTGCAACAGTTTGGGCAATTTCTGCGCTATTATTGTCTGAATTTTGCAAATCTTCTTCAGAAGCATCCACTCCTCTGGAGCTGGATTGCTGTCCCATAATATATTTTATTTCAGAAATATTTCCGCGGATGACATTAATTTTTACTTTATCTAAAATATTTTTTATTGCATTATTTCTAAGAGAAGATGCTCCTGCTCCTACAGGATCAAATATTACAGGTATATTTTTTTTATTTGCTTCTTTTCCAGCTTCAATCATAGATTCAATTGTCCTGCTGTTTAATGTGCCTATATTTATAACTAATGCAGAAGATATTGAGACAATCTCTTTTACTTCTTCTATTGCATCTGCCATAATAGGAGAAGCTCCAATTGCAAGTGTAATATTTGCACAATCATTAACTGTTACATAGTTTGTTATATGATGCACTAAAGGTTTTTTTACAACAATTTTTTCAAAAATATTTATACATTGTTCTAACAATATTTTATTATTCATTTTAGTTACTTCCTTTATTAAGGCCATATTTATAAAGATTATAGAAGTGGTTGGTAGGCCCATGTCCTCTTCCTATATCAAGAGAATGTTTAATTGCTGTAGTCACATATTTTTTAGCTTTTTCTATAGCTTTTTTTACAGGTAATCCAAGAGACAGGTTAGAGGCAATAGCAGAAGAAAAAGTACACCCAGTACCGTGTGTATTTTTTGTTGCAATGCGCTCTGCTGTAAAATAGGAAAACTCAGTCCCGTCAAAAAGAATATCAACAGCATCTCCTTCTGCGTGGCCTCCTTTTAAAAGCACATTGGAACAGCCCATTCCATATATTATTTTGGCAGCTGTTTTCATATCATCCACATTTTTAATTTCCATGCCAGATATTTTTTCTGCTTCAGGTATATTTGGTGTTACAATATCGGAAAATGGAATAACTTTTTTAATAAGAGTGCTAATTGCATTATTATCCATAAGAGGCGATCCATTTTTAGCATACATTACAGGATCAACCACAATATTTTTTGGATTATATTCTGCCAGTTTTTCAGTAACAACAACCATATTTGCTGCATTTGATAACATTCCTATTTTAATTGCATCAACATCTATATCTTCAAAAACAGCAGTAAGCTGTTTTTCTATAATATCAGGCCTTATATCCTGAAACTCAATAACTCTGCTGGTATTTTCAGCAACAACAGAAACAATAACGCTCATTCCATATACACCATGTGCAGAAAATGTTTTTAAATCAGCCTGTATTCCTGCACCGCCGCTGCAATCTGATCCTGCAATTGTTAATACTTTTTTCATAATATTACTCCTTGCTCAATAAAAATTGATACTCCAAATAGAAAGCAAATCATTTTTGCTAATTTGCTTTTCTTTACATTGGCTTTATGGCCAATATTTTTTAAAAGCCTGCTTTTGTTTTTTTCTCCTCAAATTTAATTCAGTTTTAAAAATAGAATATTAAGCTATAAACCATGCAGATTTGTTACAGGCAAAAAAAATGCTTTCCTAAAATAAGGAAAGCATTTTTTAATAAAAATAAATTTATAAATTATTTTTTGCTTCCCTACGCTGGTCTTAACCAACAGGTTCAAAGGGTCAGGTTTTACCTTCTCAACTCAATTAGAGTTCCCCCGCATAATATTCAACTAAAATTAATTTATATAATGTCTATAATATTGTCAATAAAAATGAACTATATAATTATGAAGTTATTGTTGCAATACAGGAGAATTCATAGATTAATGCTGTTTTTAATTAAAAAAATGCATAAAAAAAATAAACAATACTTGACTGTTGAAAATAATATTGTTTTAATTAGACTAGTCTAATTAAATTATAATGGAGAATTTATGAAAAAACTTGGTATTTTTTTATTGTTATTAACTGTTTTAGCAGCTTTTGCTGTTGCGCAGGACCGCGGCCCTGA
>JAVBQS010000144.1:0-7520 GCA_031548835.1 Spirochaetia bacterium | reverse complement strand
ATCTTTTATAACAGTTTTTTTATTAATCTCTTTTAAAAGTGCTGCAGCTTCTTCTTTATCAATAGTTTTGATTTTTATTAATGACGAAGCAATTTTATCAATTTCTTCCGGCTTAAAATGTTTTATTACAGATGCTGCTTCTTCTTTTCCAAGCAGAAGAAGAAGTTTGGCTGCTTTTTCATATTTTTTTATATCTTTATCAGAAACAGTTCTGTTTTCATCCTCTTTTTTTTCTTTTTCAGGAAATTTATTAAGTTTTACAAAGCTGAAATTTACATCAGTGTCAGGAGAAACATCTGCGGTATTTTTCTGTTTATTTTCTGTTTCTTTAATAAAATAGTTTTCTTTCTGTTTTGGATTATCTATTTTTTCCCGGCCAAGATTTTTAAAAACATATTTTTTTATATTTTCTTTTGAATCCGGTTTAGAATCTGATTTTTTTTTAGTTTCGCTATTATTGTTGCCTGAAGCTTTTTTATAAGCATCAAGAGCTTTTTTAATATCAGACATATTTAAAATACCTTTATTCCCTTTTAAATTATCTTATCAGGTAAAGATTACACCTGATAAGAAATATTGGGAAGTTCCGGTATTATTATTAATAACTACCGGAATAATAGATTTATTTTAGCCCAAGCTCTTCTATTGTGTATGGCATAAGATAGAGCGGCTTGCCTTCTTCATAATAATCTGTTTTCTTAAGGAAATCAAATAGCGCTTTTACCATTTGCGGCATATCTTCCATTTTGGAAGCAGAATCAAAGCCAACAAGGCTCTTTAGCGAGAATTCCCTGTTTCCAGGAACAATTTCTATAACTCTTGCCTGTTTGCCTTTTAAATATGTTTTTTCAACATAAGAGAGAACATCAGATAATCCTCCTATATTATCAACAAGAGACAGCGCTTGCGCCTGTCTTCCTGTCCATACCCTGCCCTGCGCTATTTTATCAACATTATCATAGGAAATTTTTCTTCCTTCACTTACAACAGTAACAAACTGTTCATAGCTTTCTGCTATATAATTTCTTATTTTTTCCATTTCAGCTTCTGTCATCGGCCGTGTAAAATTTCCAAAATCAGCGCTTTCTGATTCTTTGACAGTTTCGCTCTTTATACTAAGTTTTTCAAGAAGTCCTGAAATATCAGGAAATATTGCAATAACGCCGATAGAGCCTGTAATAGTCACAGGTTCTGCAAATATTTTTTCTGCTGCTGCTGCAATATAATATCCGCCTGATGCAGCAGCTCCTCCCATTGAAACAATAACAGGTTTTGGGTTATCGCCTTGCCTGCAGAGTAAGACTTCATGAGCAATAATATCAGAAGCAAGAGAACTTCCTCCTCCTGAATCTATTCTTAGTATAATAGCTTTTACAGCAGGATTTTTTCTTGCTGATGCTATTGCGGCTGCTATGCTGTCTGCGCCTGCATTTTCGCCTTTTATTCCGCTACCTGATACAATATTTCCTGTTACATGAATTACAGCAACTGTAGGCATTGCAGCATAATCCCAGTCATAATTAACAAATTCAGGGATATATGAATAATTCATAACTGAGTAATTATTTTTTGAAACAAGTTTATCAAATTCATTGTTATAAAGCCTTCCGTCAACAAGCCCTGCTTTTAAAGCTTCTTTTGATGAAAGATACGGGCCTTTTGCTATTATATCTTTTATGTTACCTGACAATCTGGTTCCTCTGCCGCCGGATAACATAAGTTCAAGCTCTTTCTGGAGAGAAGAATAGAGTGAATCAAGAGCTTCAAGCTCTTCTTTTGTCATTCCCGGTTCTGAAAGATTGTTATACGCTGTTTTATATTCATGGCTTCTGAAGTTATAAAATTTAACTCCGAATTTTGCAAAAAAATTACTAAAATATAATCCTGTGCGGGAAAAACCTTTAAGGTTAATACTGCCTTGCGGAGAAATATATATTTTATCAGCAACAGATGCTGCAAGAACATATTGCAGAAAAGATGCTGATTCAAAATAAAAATAGATCTCTTTGCCCGAAGCTTTTACTTCTGATAATATTTTGGAAATCTCTGCAATATTTGCAAATGAAGTAATAAAATATTGATCTTTAAAAAGCACTGCATCAATATCAGGATCATTTTTTATCATCTCCATATCATTTATAAATTCAAGAAGAGAAATTCCTCCTGTTTTTTGGAAAGGGGAAAACCCGCCGCCAAATGATCTGTCTGCAGGAAAATCGCTTATTACATCTGCTTTAGCATATAAAGCCATTATTTTTCCGGGAGCAGAAATAACAGACCTCATTCTTTTTGCAGAAGCAAATAGTGAGAAATTTCCTTTTGCAAAAGGATTATCATAAAGCCCGGAATTTACTGCTGCTGATAAAAATCTTGCATTAAAAGCTATGCCTGCATTGAGATTTTTTTTCTCATGATCAAAATCGCCCCTTATTATTATTCCATTGACAGGTTCAAAAATTAATCCATAGGCAAGAGGAGAAAGTATATCTGAAGCTTGAGTATCGAGGTATAGCGTAAACCTGCTTCCCCAGTATTTGTCAAAAACAAGAGGCCTTATGCCTACTCCCATACTGACATCAGAAGCAGAGCCTGTAATATCTGTTGTCTTAATTCCAAATGAAAAAAAAGAAAATGGCCTTATTATTGATGAAAGCCCAAAATCAATTCCATCATAATCCCAGCCCCATCTTCCTGCAGCTCCAAATGAAAGTCCCTCAAAAGCTTTTACTGCAAATGATATATTGTTGTATAAATCTCCTGAGACAGAATCAAGTCCATACGAGAATTTACCAATATTAAAATATAATGAATATGTATCAAGAAGCTTTTCATTATCAAATTCCTGATAGTAGGCTATTCCAGAAGCATTGCCGAAACCAAGCGCTGCAGGATTTACTTTTGCTGCAAAACCGGAATCTTCTATTGCTATTCCGTAATTTTGCCCATAAATAACATTTATTAGAATAAAAAAAAGAAATAAAAATAGTGATATATTTTTTTTAAACATTATTTTTTCCTTTGAACAGGATTTTACAGCAGGTTTAAATTATATTAAAACCTGATTTGCAAATTAATATTTCCTGCTCCTGTTGAAAATAATAAGAGATTGGATTCCTTTTTTCCAGTTTTTTTTATTTCATGGATTTTTGGGATAAAAATTCCTATAAAAGTTCCCCATGCAGCGCCGACAATAATATCTGTCGGAAAATGCATACCTGCACATATTCTTAATATACCTGTTGCAGCAGCAGCGCTGTATGCTCCTATTGATACCCAATATTTTGCAGTTCTTTCAGGATGCATTTTAAAATAAACAGCGCTGATAAATGCTGCTGCAGAAAAAGCTGTCGAAGTGTGGCCTGAAAAAAAAGATTCTGAAGAATCTTTTTTTTCCATAAGATCATCATCCGAGCTGCTAAAATAGGCATATGGCCTGTAACGTGTAACAGCGCTTTTTACCATATCTTTTACAGAATTGGATAGCAGCATTACCTCGCCATACATTACAAGATATGTTAAAGCATTTGATATTGAATCGTCAAACAGAAAAAACAGGGGAAACACAACTACTGTGTTTAAAAGAATAGTACTTGCAAACGAAACAGAATCTGAATATGGATTTGCTGCCCATCTGTCAAAAATATTAACATTATCTATATTAAGATTATTTCTCCCATAATCATATGCTGATTCATGGGGATAATTATATCTTACAAAAAAATTTGCTCCATAAATAGCAGCGCCGGATGTAATTATGGCAATTTCACGCGAAAGCTTAAGATCATATTCCATAGATATAAGATTTAGTTTTTCAACATTGGAATAAACATTTCCAGGGTATATTATAGAAAACAATAATACAGCAAATAATATAACTGCTTTAGACATAGATAATTTCCTGTTGTTGCTTATATAGCATAAGGCAGTAAAATATTTATGTATAGTATAAAAAACAGCTAATTTTATATAAAACATGTTGTTTTTCATGGCAATTTTTTCTATCAGTATCAAAAATTAAATAATTATAATCAACTATTTTTTTCAGCATCTCATATTGTATTTATTTTACTGTAATAATTATGGATTTAGCTGCTTATTATAAAATTTTTCCAGATCCAGGATTTTAAAGAGATATACAGAAACCAGGCATTTTGACTGGAAATATTTTATAATTTAAGTTATAAAAAAACATACTATGTAAACACTGATTAACTTGATGCTAATCAATATTTACCAAAAATTAAAAATTACTTAGAGGCGTTAAACAAATGGTAAAAATTAATGAAAATTACAAAAAACTCCAGACATCTTATCTATTTGTGGAAATAGGCAGAAGAGTATCGGAATTCCAGAAAAAAAATCCTGAAAAAGAAATTATAAAGATGGGGATAGGAGATGTAACGCTTCCATTACCTTCTGTATGTATAAATGCAATGCATAAAGCAGTTGATGATCTTTCAGAAACCAAAACATTTAAAGGTTATGGCCCTGAACAGGGTTATGATTTTCTCCGCGAACCTATTTCTGAAAATGATTTCAAATCAAGAGGAGCAGATATTTCTGCTGATGAAATATTTATAAGCGATGGGGCAAAATGCGATACAGGCAATTTCCAGGAACTTTTTTCCCGGGATAGTGTTATTGCGCTTCCTGATCCTGTATATCCTGTATATTCAGATACAAATGTAATGGCAGGAAGAAGCGGTAATTTTGTAAATGGCAAATACGAGAATTTTATATATCTTGATTCAACAGAAAAAAATAATTTTATACCAGACCTTCCCTCAAAAAAACCTGATGTTATCTACCTCTGTTTTCCAAACAATCCTACAGGAGCTACTGCGACAAAAGATCAGCTTAAAAAATGGGTGGATTATGCAAAAGAAAATAAAGCATTAATTCTTTTTGATGCTGCTTATGAAACATTTATAAGAGATGAATCTCTTCCAAAATCAATTTTTGAAATTAACGGCGCAAAAGAAGTTGCTGTAGAATTTAGAAGTTTTTCAAAAACAGCAGGTTTTACAGGAGTAAGATGCGGTTATATTGCAGTGCCTAAAGAATGCAAAATATGGGATAAAGATGGAAACAGCTATTCCCTGCATTCACTCTGGAACAGAAGGCATAGCACAAAATTTAATGGAGCATCATATCCTGTCCAGAAAGCTGCTGCTGCAATATATACTCCCGAAGGAAAGAGAGAAGTAAAAGCAATGATTGATTACTATCTTGCAAATGCAAAAATAATAAGAGATGCTATGATACAGCTTGGCTATAAATGCACAGGCGGAGATAATTCTCCATATATCTGGGTAAAGACAGGAATATCTTCATGGGATTTTTTTGATTCTTTGCTTGAAAAAGCAGGAGTTGTTTGTACTCCAGGCGCCGGTTTTGGAACATGCGGCGAAGGCTATGTAAGATTTAGCGCATTTAATACAAAAGAAAATACAGAAAAAGCAATGAGAAAAATTGCCCAGTTTATAAAATAATAAAAATTGTAATATTATATAGGCAATACTTTGTTATACGAAATAAAAACTGGAAATTATGAAAGATTGCCCCAATCCGCATGATGCAGATTGGGAATATTTAGGGAAAAATAACTTTATAAAACAATAGATAAAAATTATGATTGAATATTGTATAGCAGAAAAAAAACATTTAGTTCAAATATTGGAACTGTATAAGCAATTACATCCTGAAGAAGACTCTATTAGTATTGATGCAGCAAATAAAATATGGGAAAAAACAGAAGAAAATAATATCAAATATTTTATTGCAATTGAAAATGGCAAAGTAATTTCATCATGTTATTTGGCTATAATCCCAAACCTAACACGAAATGGGAAATCTAACGGCTTTATTGAAAATGTAATAACAGATAAAAAATATAGGCAAAAAGGGATAGGAAGAAATGTAATTGAAATGGCAATAAAATATGGAAAAGATAATAATTGTTATAAAATAATATTACAAAGCAGTTTTACGCGAAAGGAAAACCATATTTTTTATGAAAAATACGGTTTTAACGGAAATTCAAAAAAAGCATTTGAGAAAAGGTTATAAATATTAAAAGCAGGCAAAAGATTAAGGTATAATGCCTAAACTTTACTCAGGCGCATCTTAGCCTGCCAATAAAAACAGCAGCTATTTCTATTTAGCTAAAACAGATAATTTATCAGGAAAGAAGTTTTATTCTTCTAAAAATATAATCAAGAGAATCTTTTTTCAAAACAGTCCTGTAATAAGAAGTATTGCCAAGCTGTCTTACCCGCTCTTCACTATATGAATAATTTTTTATATTTTTGCTTTTGTCAAAATAATGGATAAGAGAAATATTGCAGGCAGATATTTCAATGCCAGTAAGGCCTTTTTTACCAATAACGCTGCCTGAATTAAATATTGAAGGAATTACAAGTTCCTGATTATAAAGACTGCTTCTAAACCCATATTCATGGTTCTCTTTGTAAATTTTTTCAATCTGTTCTTTATATTTTCTTATTTCATCTTCTATAGCTTCTCTTTTTGTACCTGTTGGATCATCGCTGTTTTTTTCAGGATATGATCTTAAAAGATTTTCTATCTTATAACGCAGCAGGTCAACTTCTGAAAGTGATTCAAAAAGAGGCCTGTGAGTATGTCCGATAATTGATACAATTTTTCTCTTGAGAGAAAATTCATATATAAATTGTTCAAGTTTATGTACTTTTCTATTATCATAAGATCTTGTAAAATTCTTTATTCCCAGCGGCTGTGCAATATATCTAAGTCCATATCTAACCAGCCTGGGGGTAAGTATAAATGACATTGATGCTTGATGGCCGTGGAAAACAAGTATGCTATTTCCCTCAAAGTCAAGAACTATTGCTTCAAAAAGCTTATTATTCAAATCTGCAATATTATGCTTATAAAGTTCACTATCATGGTTTCCAATAATTTTATAAAATCTGTTTTCTGACTCAAATTTATCAAAAAGAGAGTAAAGATCTGCCCATTTTGCTCTTACCTGATAAAAAGGATTTTTCTGTAATTCTTCAATATCTCCATTAAGAATCAATGTATAACCGCGGGGTAAATAGTAGTGTTCAAGAAGATGCATAAACATAGATGAATTTTCAAGAAAATCATCTTTTCTGTTTCTGCGGCCCAAATGAATATCGCTAAATATTACAATTTTAGTTTTGGAATTAATCTTAATTACCTGCGAATTATTAAGGAGAGAATCAAGATATTCTTCAATAAAAAATTTTTCAATTTTGTCCCTAGGCATAAAATCCTTTCCAAATAAAACTTTTTTTAAACATTATAAATAAATTAATTTTTTATATGTTTTATTAAAAGATATGTTTAATAATAGAGTATATAAATAATTTATGTAACCAGTTAAAAAAATAAATATCTTATAATAATATAGTCTATTATCAAGTATTATGTATAATTATTTTTTTTAAAAATTTGAATTAGGGACACAGCTAACAAATTTTAATATTTAATTAATAAAAATTTATATTAATAAC
>JAVBQS010000152.1:0-15878 GCA_031548835.1 Spirochaetia bacterium | reverse complement strand
TGAATTGATAGAATTATTTATGTTCTTTAATTTAGAGCTGGACAAAATGTATAGACAAATACAGCATCTAAACATATTATTAAATTTAAGGAGTCAAACTTATGAGTGATAAAATAACAATAAAAAATGGGAAACTTCTGGTTCCTGATAATCCTATAATTCCATTTATTGAAGGAGATGGAACAGGCCCTGATATATGGAAAGCAACAAAAATAGTGCTTGATGCTGCTGTAAAAAAAGCATATGGAGGTAAGAAAAGTGTTCAGTGGAAAGAGGTTGCTGCTGGGGAAAAATCCTATAAAGCAACAGGAGAACATCTTCCAAATGAAACAATACAATCTTTTATTGATTACCGCATAGGCATAAAAGGCCCACTAACAACACCTGTCGGAGGCGGAATAAGAAGCCTGAATGTTACACTAAGACAAAAACTTGATCTTTATGTATGTTTAAGGCCTGTAAAATATTTTAAAGGAATTCCTTCTCCTGTTAAGCATCCTGAAGATGTTGATATGGTTGTTTTTAGAGAAAACACAGAAGATGTTTATGCAGGATTTGAAACAAGATATGATGATGCAAAAACAGAAAAACTTGCTTCTTTTTTAAAAACAGAATTCGGCTGGCATTTTAATAAAAATACCGGCATTGGAATTAAGCCGATAAGCAAGGCAAATACAGAAAGGCTTGTAAGAGCTGCCATTGAATATGCTATTATAAATAAAAGAAAAAGCATTACACTTGTGCATAAAGGCAATATTATGAAATATACAGAGGGAGCTTTCAGGGAATGGGGATACCAGCTTGCAAAAGCTGAATTCCGCGACCATGTAGTTACATGGGATGAAGTTAAGGATGATAAAATTCCGGAAGGTAAGATTTTAATAAAAGATGCAATTGCAGATGCATTTATGCAGCATATTCTTACAAAACCTTCTGATTTTGATGTAATTGCAACTACAAATCTTAATGGAGATTATATTTCAGATGCGCTTGCTGCACAGATAGGAGGAGTCGGAGTAGCTCCGGGCGGTAATATAAATTATGCAAATGGAATAGGAATATTTGAAGCAACACATGGATCAGCCCCAAAATATGCAGGGAAAAATATGGTTAATCCAGGCTCTCTTATTCTTTCGGGACAGCTTATGTTTAATTTCCTCGGCTGGAACGAAGCTGGAGATCTTATTAACAAAGGGCTTGTAGAAACAATAAGGCAGAAAAAAGTAACATATGATTTTGCAAGAGCTATGGATGGTGCAGAAAAAGTGTCAACCAGCGATTTTGGCCAGCTTGTTGCTGATAATATGTAAAATTTTAAAACCTATGTAATTTTTATGGAAAAGAAAAAAACAGACAGAGATAAATTACTTTCTTTTGGAATTATTTTTATTTTTTTCGGTATTGTTCTTCTGCTTCTGACAACAGAAAAATTTACCGGCAAGGAATTGATATGGCCCCTTATTGCGTTAGTTCCTGGTTTTTACCTTTTATATAAAGGTTTTTTCAAACAGGGAAAAGATATATATGTTCTTGCCGGAATGTTTTTATCTCTTTCAGGTTTTTATCTTCTTTTAAGAAATACAGTTCTTGATAAATATGGAATAGAAAAAGTATGGCCTTTTTTTATGTTATTTACAGGAATCTCACTTTTGCCATATGGGTTAAAAAAGAAAAAGGCGCAGAGACTAACAATCTTTGTGCCTGCATTTGCAATAATAATTCTTTCGTTGTTTTTCCTTCCTTTTAGCCTTAAAATTTTTACAATGAAATTTCTTACATTTGCAGTTATCTGGTGGCCTGTTTTTATTATAGCAATGGGATTAAGTTTAATAATTATTTTTTTAATAAAACATTATGGAGAAAATATTGAAAAATAGATATCTTGCAGCAGTAATTTTTTTTACTTGTGCTTTTTGTTCAATATATGCCCAAAATAAACCTGAACTGCTTCAAGCAGATAATAATATACAGGCAGGCAGCGCACAGCCGTTACCCGGCAGCAATGCCAATTCAGCTCTTTCCAAAGATTTTCTGCAAAATGAAAAAGATAAAAAAATAGATACCTTGATGCAGGCAGAAAATCTTTTAGGGCTTACACCAGTGGAAATATTTGCAAAACTTGGAGCTCCTGAATCTGTTTATCCTTTAAGAGGAAAATCACAGTGGCAGGATGATGTAATTTTTTATTATAATTCAAATCTTTATCTTTTTTTCTTTGACAACCGCGTGTGGCAAATAAGGTGTGATCACAGAGGCAAAGAGGTAGTTGTCGGAGTTACTCCCGGAATGAGAAAAACAACTGTAAGAGGGCTTCTTGGCAAACCATATCATTCAGAAGATAATGAAGATATATATCTTAATCCTGCAGGAATTACGCGGATTGAAAAAGGATTTCCTGTAAGGCTTAGATTGATTTATGATGAAATTAATAATTTTTATGATATATATCTTTACTGGGGAGACTACTAAGCCTGATAATAGCAGCTGAAATTTTTTACTGTTTTTTAAAATAGAATATAAAAGCACTTTCTAATTATTGCAAAATATAAAAAATCAGCCTGCGACAAGCGATGTTCTTATTTTTCTTATAAGACTTATTTTACTTATATTTATAGATATATCGCTGTCATCCTGCAGAAGAGATCCTTTAAGATAGGAATTACTGCCTTCTTTTTCAATTTTTTTAGCTTTAATAAGTTTTCTTACAGCTTCTCCATCAGGATTATTTTCAACAACTTCTACAAGATATCCTGATTTTCCCGCAACTTCTTCTGCTATTCTCATTTTGCCATTGTAATCAAGCCCTCTGGCTTCTGTTTTTTCAAGCCTGGCATTTCCTTTTCTAATCTGTTCAGGAAAGAGAATAAGCTTTCTTTCTATTCTATCAAGAACTACTTCTTTTTGCTCAGCAGTAAAATTAGAACTTTCAACTTTTTCTCTTATATCAGAAAAATCTGTATTAATTTTTTCAGAAATAGAATATGTTTTTTTACTATAATCAAACTCAAGGCCGTCAATATGCTGCATACTTATAAGATCATCTTTAAATAACGGTATATGAGTTTTTTCCGGCTCAGGTTTATCATAATCAGCAATTAATGATTGAGGAAGAGATATATTATCAATTCCTGCTTTATGAAAAGCTTCTAAAAGAGCAGAAAGATTTTTTTCATTAATTAAGTAAACTCCACTGCATATTTTTTTACATAAATTTGAACTAAAATGTCCTGAGTTATCAATAATATTGCTTTTTTTATCATCAGCAACAAGAACTATTCCTTTATGAAATTCAAGACTTCGATATTCTTTTTCCCAGCTTTCCATTGAAAATTTTACATTTTGAGAAACAGGATATCCTGCAAGGCTGTCAAAAAAATCTGCAATTTCTTTGCCGCTATATCCTGTTTTTAAAGCATGCAGAAAACTTTCTCTTGAAAGTGTAAAAAAAATAATATCTGAATATTTTTTTATATCTGCTGTTATTGCAAGTATAACTCCATCGTGAAAGCTAATATCTTTTGAAACATGAATATCAAAATTAGGCTGAAGAATAAAATGCTTGGATTCAGATTTATCTGCTTCAGAAGAGTTTTTATCCTCATTTTTTAAAATTGAAAAATAGAGAGGATTAGGATAATAATAATCACCTTCTTTTTTTATATATTCCAGTCCTGATAATATTTTTATAATATCTTCCCGTCGCTCTTCTTCAGGCAAAGAATTTTTAATAAACAGAAGATCAACTATTTTCAGCAATGAACTTTTAGAAAAACCTTTTCCTGTGCTGGAAAATATTTTCATAAATTTATCTATAAGAGGAAAATACAATCTGTAATTTGTTGAGAAAAAAGCGCCTATACAAAGGATCTGTCTTTCTGCAAAAGAAAGCTCCATAAACTCTTTCCATCTTTCAAATATAGGTTTAAAAATATCTGCTTCCTGTCTTACCAGATTAAGCCTTTTAAGAACTTTTCTCATAATATCAATTTTTAATTCAGCATCTGAATTCATTTTGTCAGGAAATATTTCTATAAGTTCATCTTTTATTTTCTTTTTAAAATTGCCGTCAAGTTTAAGAACCTGCTCCCTGCCGAGAAGATATGATAAGACTGAAAAAAGAAGTGATTCAGAATACCAGATTTCTGTTTCTGTTTTAAGATTATCATCAATATCAACAGCAGGAATAATAAGAGACAGATTTATTATTTTTTCTTTAAGAATATCTTCAAATAGAGGAGAAACAATAACTAGCGGAGATTGCTCTGCATCTTTATCTGTACAGATAAGCATTCTTTCTTCAAGATTTTGCAGATGAAGGTAGAAATCATAGTAGCTTTTTTTATCTGAAAAAAATGAGTAAAGTGTTTTTATTTTTACAGGGCCTAAAATAGAAAGCACAGTAAGAACAGAGGCATCTTCTTTATCAATCATTGATATTATTTTATCAATATTTTTTTCTTTACGTAAAAATACTGCAAGTTCTTCAATAAGATTATGTTTATTAAATGGCGTTTTAACATCGCCAAGGTAATTTCTTATTAAGTCAAAAAAAATTTGTTCAGGAAGAGAAATAATTATTCTTTTCCATCTATCAATATCTGTCATAAAATTACTTCCAGCTGTCAAAACGGGATTTTATAAAAGCAATTATTTCTTCATGTTCCCTCTTGCCAGCCCCTTCAATTTTCATTGGAGAACTAAATTCTATATGAATAGTTCTGCCTGGATATACTTTTCCAAAAGTGCTTACCAATTTGCCGTTTTCCCAAAAATCTGTTTTTAAAGCAAGAGGAATTACAGAAACACCTGCTCTTTTTGCAAGTTTTATTCCAAGAGAATTAAATTTATCCGGCTCAAAGAGTCTTGTTCTTGTTGCCTGCGGAAACAGAACAATAGAACAGCCTTCTGAAAGACGCTCTACTCCTTCGGTTAAAACAACATCCAAATCTTTTCTTGGTTCTTTTCTTTCCACAGCAATTGGATTGCGTGTCCTCATTACAGGGCCAAATATAAAGCCGTCTACAAGGCTTTTTTTTACAACATAAGTAACATCTAATATAGAACCTATAATAGCAGGAAATGTAACTGTCTCAAGTGTACTCATATGGTTTGAGATAAAAATAAATGGGCCGGATTCTTTTCTAAGATTATCAAGCCCTTTTATCTCAAATCTACCGCCTGCTTTCTCAATTTCTCTCATAACCTGAAAACAATATTGTACAAAAAGATCCTGTGTCCATGTTCCTTTTAAAATAGCTTTTCGTAAACCAAGCAATTGATTTAAAAATCCCTTATAGAAAGAAAAAGCTTTAAAAAAAGAGAGGTTTTTTTCAGGATTATTATCTTTTTTTACTGCAACTTCTGAAATATAACTGTCTGAAGAAAATATTTTTCTTATTTCATCAATATTAGTTAATTTAGCTTTCATGTTATTAAATAGTATATAAAAAACAGAATTATTTTTCTATAACCTTATTGGCTTTTATTTTCAGACATATTTTTAATTAGACCTGTTAGATACCCTAAAAAATGGCGGGGCTGTCTAATACACTGACATAGCTTACTATGCCAGGATATTCTTATTGGACAGCCCCATAAAAAAACTGTTAAGATTATGAGCTATTAGTAAAAAAAATTATACATTGCGGCCAAATTAGTACTTATTTGATGTTTGCATAATGCTTTTAACAGAGTTATCGAACAGGTCTATTATAATAAGCTCTTATTTTTGTGCTATATATAAATATAAAATAAAAAATATAGTTTTACTGTTTTATTTTTTATTTTATAATCTCCAGGTATTTTATCTGTAAAATTATTAAAATATAGAGTTTCCGGGAGATTTGCTGTTTTGAATATTATTTATATATTAGGAATTGCGCTTGCGCTTTCTGTAGATGCTCTTGCAGTATCTGTTATTCATGGCGTTACTATTAAAAACTTGAAATTCAGGCAGGCTTTTGCAATTGCATTTTCATTCGGAAGTTTCCAGGCTATTATGCCTTTTCTCGGCTGGAGTGCAGGATTTCTTTTTAGAGAATATATTGAAAATATAGATCACTGGATTGCATTTATACTTCTTGTAATAGTAGGCGGCAAGATGATATATGAGTCGCTTTTTGGAAAAGAAGAAACAAAAGACAGCCAGAATGAAAAAAATAAACTTAATATTATTACATTGCTAACTCTTTCTGTTGCCACAAGCATAGATGCTCTTGCTGTAGGGTTAAGTTTTTCTCTTTTAAATATAAAAATTTTAAAACCTGCAATAATAATAGGATCTGTAACTTTTTTTGTCTGTCTTATAGGTGTATATATCGGAGACAAAATCGGCCACCTGTTTGAGAAAAAGCTTGAAATCGGAGGCGGTATAGTTCTTATTCTTATAGGAGCAAAAATTCTTATTTCCCATATTGCATGATAAATATAGTCTCCTGGAATTTAAAAGATATATAACATTCTTTTATTGTGAAGGGAATAAATATAGACACAGATCTTGATAAAATTAGCAAGGAAGAATTAATAGAAGAAGTAAAAAAATTAAGAAATGGCATACAGAAACACTGTGACAGCTAAGGCCATGAACTGTGCTGGTATCATCCTGGTTTATGGAGCCTATTACCTGAAAAAAGATCCCATTCCATCAATTCCGGAGTGGACTAAATTTATGGAAGGTTGTGTAAGATACCGGCAATCACTTGATAAGCAACTGACTAATGCGCCAAGAAAGATGAATCATTTAAAAATTCAAGTTAATTATATGTTAAATATAATTAATTCTGCTGCATAATAATCCGGTCAGATAATTTTCTCCAAACACAATTTTTATTTTATAGATTTGTATTTTTCTTGTAGTATAATTATAATATAAGACTATTTTAAATGGAAAATATATGCAAAAAAAAATATATAAATTTGATGCAATATTAAAAAAAGTTCCTGATATTGACGGCGCCTATGTTGAGATACCTTTTGATGTAAAAAAAGAATTCGGCAAAGGAAGAGTTTTTGTTCATGCAACATTTGATGGAGAACCTTATGACGGCAGCATTGTAAGAATGGGAACACCATGCCATATTTTGGGAGTAAGAAAAGATATTAGGATAAAAATAGGCAAACATCCGGGAAATAAAATAAAAGTTACTATTATGGAAAGAGATAAAAACAAATAATAATTATAATAAAAAGGAGTATAAAATGGCTTTTGATGTATTTTTAAATTTTGACGGAAACTGCCGCGAAGCAGTTGAGTTTTATGCAAAAGTTTTTAAAACAGGTAAACCTAAATTTATGACTTATGGAGAAGCTCCCGGAGGCGGCACAGATAAAAAAGATAAGGACCGCATACTTTATTCCAGCCTTCCTATTTATGGCTGTAATGTAATGTTTTCAGATTTTCCATCTTCAATGAAATTTATTAGAGGCAATAGTATAGGGCTTACAATAGGCACTGAAGATAAAGAAGAAGTTAAATATCTTTTTAATGAACTTAAAAAAAACGGAACAGTACATATGGATCTTCAAAAAACTTTCTGGAGCGATCTATATGGAATGGTAACAGATAAATACGGTATTTTGTGGCATTTAAGTTATGCAAGCGGAAATATGTAAAATATTGCTGCAATATTTTTAAACAGATAAGATGTTGTTATAAATTATAGAATAGAAAACAAATCTAAATTTAGTATTGTCAGCGTTAAGGAAACTGTAAGCAGAAAATATGTGTAAAACTTCAGGCGCATACCTCAAATATGGCAAGAAGTTATGACAAATAAATTATTAGACCTGGTCGATAACCCAGAAATGACAACTCCGGCATGGCTTACCATGCCGAAATTATAAAATAAAAACCTTAAGATTATAAGCTATTAGCAAAAAATCATACATTGTGTCCAAATTAGAACTTATTTGTTGTTCACAAAATGACTTCTGATATAGTTATCAGACAGGTCTATTAATAAAATTATCGCACAAGCTAAAAGCAACTCTAAAATAATAATTGATGGTAATTGCAAGTCATAGCTAGAAAAAAACAGTAATAATTACCATATCCCAGCTGTAACTAATATATCTTTTATATATAATATGTCAAAATTTGAATCTCTTTTAAAGGATGATTTTTGGGGCTATGAAAAAATTGTTTTTACTGTTGGCATTTATTCAAATTCAATTTGCTTTTTCTCAAGATAAAGAATGGGACAACCCTGAACCAAGAGAATTTAGGGATACTGTAGTACATGCACTTATCGCAAGCGGAGAAACCCTGTTAAGCAATGGGACTCTCATGTTAATTAATACAATATATGGAACTCCTTGGGCGCTTCCAACAGAAGACTCTATCAAAGGCAACTTTACTACTCCATGGAAGTGGGAAAGCAGAGAGCGTTTTATAGTGAATCAGCTGGGACATCCATATCAAGGCGCAACATATTTTGTATCAGGACGGGTTAATGGTTTTAATTTTTATGAGTCCATATTTTTTAATGTTTTAGGCAGTTTTACATGGGAAGCTTTTTGTGAATCACAACATGCATCTATCAACGATTTTATCACCACAGTTACTGGTTCTATAGCATTAGGAGAAATGTTATACCGGCTGCACCTGGAGGCGTATGCAGCCGGCGCTCCGTTGCCTTTGATTTTTTTTGTCAGTCCCACTGGCGGTTTTCATATTTTAGTAACACATGGAAAGCAAACTCCTAATCCAGGCAAAAACCTCAATCAGCTTCAGGTTTCTTTTGGAGGCGGCTATACCAAAAATTATTATTCGCTCTCAAGCAATCAACAGGAACTATTTTCTTTTCAGGGATCATTTGGCGATATCGGCATGAAACTGATTTATGGCGATCCTTTTGAACAAGATACAATAATTCCCTATCGGCATTTTGAAATTGCACTAAGTTTAGGTTTGAATTTTACCCAATATAACAATTACCGTGTCATTTCTGACGGTTATCTTTTTTCATTTTCTCCTATTTGTAATGATACAAATGCAATGAGCACAGGACTTTCAATGCACTTTGACTTTGTATATATGGGAGATTTTGATTCCCGTATGTATAGCAGTACTATTGACCAATACAGTAATGCTTTGGACTGGACAATAAAATACCAACATCTGTTTTCAGAAAATACCTTAGCAGAATTGAAGTATCATGCAGGATTTACTTTCCTTGGAGCATCTAATTATTATTCAGATACTGCATTTGAGGATGAGCTCAACTATGGATACGGATTTAATTCAAAACTTTTTTTTAATCTGGAAAACAAAAAACTGGGCAAACTTGAAACAGATATTCTCTTCTATTCATTGCTGCCATATCCTGGAACCAGCGATCTTTCATATGGAACTGTTTTTTGGCTGTTTACAGACTTTACCTATTCCCACTTTATTTCAAAACATTTTTCCGCAGGCATTACTATTTCTCTCGCAAGAGAGTGGGGTTTATTCAACAAATACCCGGATACCAAAAAAGGTAATGATGAAGTAAAATTATTTATTGCATGGAATTTATAAATATTGCCGGGTATTGTCTCCTTCTAATCCTTGCCATATCCAGAATAAATTTGTTATGCAAAAATAAATGGAGTCTTATTATGAATTATAGAATAGAGCAAAAACCAGGATTTAATGTTATAGACATTAAAGAAACTGTAAGCGGAAAAGATGGAGAAAACTTCAGGCGCATACCTCAAATATGGCAGGAAGTTATGGCAAATGGTCTATTTAATAAGATTTCGGTATTAGGTAACGGCAAACCAAAAGGAATAATTGGAGTAACTGCAAATTATAATCAGGAAAAAAACAGTATTGATTACTATATTGCATCTGTAAGCAGCATGTCTCCTCCAGCAGGAATGTCAAGACTTGAAATACCTGCAAACAGCTGGCTGGTTTTTGAAGTTACCGGCGCCATACCGGAAGCTATTCAAAAAGCATGGAAAGATATTTATTCAGGAGAACTTGAAGCATCAGGATATAATCATGCAGCAGGTCCTGAACTTGAAGTATATTCTGATGGAGATACATTATCTGCTGATTATAAATCTGAAATATGGATTCCTGTGATCCCAAAAAATAGATAATTTTAGTTTAAAGTTGGTTTTATTTAATAACAGCCTGTCCGATAGCCTAAAAAATTATACCCCTGGTATGGTAAGCAATGCCAGAGGTATAAAATAAAAACCTTGCCTTTAGCAAGAACAGGATCAGCCAATATGCTTATCCAGTATAAACCCTGCGCCTGCTGTTATTACTGGAAAAATAATATAGGTTAAGCCAATATCTTTTACATAATTTATAAAGCTCATATGCATGGGGCTTTCAGGCATAAACAGTAATAGATCTATAAACAGGCTTACAGTCATAAGTGTTATTCCAAGTTTAAATCCTTCCTTGAAAAAATTTTTATCAATTTTTTTGAACCATATAAAAGAAAATAAAACAGCAACACAAACTAAAGATATAGGCATTATTGTTTCAAAAAGCGGATCATTATTTTTTCTTAATGGAAATGCAGCAAATCCTATTGTAAATGGAATAAGCCATCCTAAAAAAGCAATACCAAAAAGTTTAACTGTTTTTTTCATTTACAATTCTCCTATACAATCGGGAATAATAATCAACTATATATTTTATTTCAAATATGCTGATAAAACAAGTTAAAAAAATAACAGGATAAATATTGAGTTTTAACCTTGAGTTATCAATTACTATCTATGTAAACGGAAATATAATTTTCTTATATTTTTAGATTTTGAAAAATAAAGGCCTATATAAGAGCTTTTTTAAAAAATCTAAATATTTTCTTTTTCATTTTTTTCAAATTTTTTAAAAAAATTATAAGCTGGAGAGTGGAATTTGTTTAATACCTGTGATTTATAAATTGTAAAATTTCTTGTCATAACAATAGAAGTAAGACATACAATAAGAAGAGGAGGTAAAAGATCAAATGTTCCGGTTATCTCACAAACCATTATAACAGAACCAAATGGAGCTTTTGCCACTGCAGCAAAAAAGCCGGCCATTCCTACAAGCATTAGCGATTGCTGGTCAGGAATAGGTAACGGAAATCCTATTAAAATCATAAGCCTTGAAAATCCTATTCCAAGAAAACCTCCTATAATAAGGGAAGGGCCAAAAATACCGCCTGAGCCTCCTGAACCTATAGCAAAACAGGTTGCAGCCATTTTTGCAAACATTGCTAAAAAGATTATCCACACCCCGCTATAATTTTCAAAAACTTCAATAAGCACTGAAAATCTTGGCCCAAGAACAACAGGAAAAATCATTCCAATAATTGCAGCAAAGAAAGCTCCTATAACAGGATACAAATATTTTGGAACATTTTCAGAATCAGAAATCTTTTTTACAGCATCAAACATTTTAACAAAAAGCCAGCCTGCTCCTGAACATATAAATGTAAAAATAATATATACAGGTATTTCAGAAATTCCTCTAAATGTGTAAGAAAAATCTTTTACAGCAAAACCAGGCACACCCAAAAATATTGCGGTAAAATAGCCGGTAACAGAAGCAAGAAGAGATGGAACAAGAGCTCTTGTCTCATAATCTTCTCTGTAAAGAAGTTCAATTGCAGTAAGCGCTCCGCCAAGAGGAGCAAGGAAAACAGCGCCTATTCCTGCGGCAGTTCCTGTAACCATATATATATGTATATCTTTTCTTATTCTTTTTATCTTTTGTGCAATCCACGAGCCTATGCCGCTGCCGATAAGAACAATAGGCCCTTCAAAACCTCCGGATATTCCGCAGCCAAGATTAATGGCAGAGGAGATATATTTAACAATAGTGACTCTTGGTTTTATAACTCCTTTTTTGTTATGAAATGCATTTATATATTCATCGCTTCCTGCGCCTGCTGCATCAGGAGCCCAGCGATAGACAATCCAGGAGGTAATAAATACAGAAACAGGAAGAAAGATAAGAATAGCCCATAAAGGAAAATTAAAAAAAGCAGAGGCATCTCCAATAGCTCCCAGATAGGTTATCCGCGAGATAAAATCTACTGAATAACGGAAAAGAGCTCCGGCAAGGCCGCAAATAAAACCTATTATTAAGGAGTAAAATATTTTGGCCCAGTCTGTTATACCTATCTCAGGAATTTTGCTGTTTACAGAATTATAATATTCCTGTTTTTTTTTAATTTCCAAAACTGTTTCCTATTAATAACCAGCTTCTAAATGGCCGGATTTTTTATAAAAACAGACATATTTATTTTTAAAACACAAATTCAATTTCAGCAAATATCAGGGCTTTCCTGATTATAAAAACAAATATATTTTGTTATGCGCCAATTAAACCTTGCCGCCAATTCTGTCAAAACCTGTATATGGAATAAGTTTTCGAGGTATAAGTATTGAACCGTCTTCCTGCTGAAAATTTTCAAATATACAAACAAGTGCGCGGGAAAGAGCCATTGCAGTGCCGTTTAGCATATGAACAAATTTATTGCCGTTATCTGTCTTATATCTTATTCCCAGCCGTCTTGACTGGAAATCTGTACAGTTGGAAGTGCTTGTAACTTCGCCCCAGTCTCCGCCATTTTCTCGTCCAGGCATCCATGCTTCAATATCAAATTTTCTGTATGCAGATGCTCCAAGGTCTCCGCTGCATGTATCAACAACCCTGTATGGAATATCAAGCCCTCTAAAAATTTCTTCCTCTGTTTCAAGAAGATATTTATGAAATGAATCAGATTCTTCAGGCAGGCAATATACAAACATCTCAACTTTTGTAAACTGGTGCACCCTATAGAGGCCTCTTGAGTGCTTTCCTGCAGCGCCGGCCTCTCTTCTAAAACAGTGTGAAATACCTGCCATTTTTATAGGCAGATTTGACTTATCAAAAATTTTATCTGCATAATATCCGCCCAGAGTTATTTCAGCAGTGCCGATAAGGCATGTCCCTGTTCCTTCAACAGTATAAATATTGCTCTCATCGCCGCGGGGATTAAAACCTATGCCTGCAGCAACTTCTTCTTTTGCAATATCAGGCGTCTCAATAAGGGTAAATCCTTTTTTTCTTAAAATATCAAGCGTATATCTTATAAGCGCAAATTCAAGAAAAACTGCATCATTTTTCAAATAATAGAATTTAGGGCCTGAAACTTTGGCTGCTGTTTCAAAATCAATAAGATCAAGAGCTTCTCCAAGTTCAACATGGTCTTTTGGTTTAAAATTAAATGATGGGATTTTGCCAACTCTTTTTATCTCTGTATTATCTTTATCTTCTTTTCCAACAGGAACTTCAGGATGAGCCATATTTGGAATTTCAAGTATTGCTGTACTGTAAGCAGCCTCTTTTTCAGCAAAAAGTTTTTCAAGCTCTGCAATTTTTTCTTTAAGATTTTTGCCTTCTTCAATAAGAACAGCTCTTTCCTCTGGAGAGAGCTTGCCTTTCATTAGAGCTGCATTTGCATTTCTTTTTTGCCTTAAGGAATCTATCTCCTGCTGCAGGCTGTTTTTTTCATCATAAAGAAAAACTGCAAGATCAGCATTTGCAGTCATATTCCTGTTTTTTATATTTTCTTTCACTAAATCAAGATTTTCACGAATAAATTTTATATCAAGCATAATAATGGATTTTATAATAAAATTAAGCGCTGTGGCAAGATAATAGAATAAATGAGTAGTTTTTTATAAATAGCTGATTGTTTGCACTATTAAGGAATCCTGTTTTGTTTTTTCTATGGCAATAGAGTGTTATTTAAGCCTATTATACTCCTAAATCATTTGACTAAAACTTTAAAAATTTCTAATCTAATCGAATATGAAAGAAAATAGGCCGGTAACAATACAGAGCGATGCAACACTTTTAGTCGATGTCCACGATCCTGCTTTTGAAGAAGCAAGAAATGATATTTCTGTCTTTGCAGAACTTGAAAAATCACCTGAACATATTCATACATATAAATTATCATCTCTATCTCTATGGAATGCTGCATCTGCGGGAATTTCTCCGGAGAAAATAATAGAAAGGCTTGAAAAATGGTCTAAATTTGAGATACCAGAAAATATTATTTTTAGAATAAAAGAGAGCGCAGGGCTTTTTGGAAAAATAATATTACTTCCTTCTGATGATCCTTATAAACTTATACTTAAAGTTACAAATACAAGACTATATAATGAAATAAAAGCTTTAAAAAAACTTTCCAAAATTCTTATGCCTGCAGATAGCGAAAATCAGGCTTTCTCACTGAAACTTATTGACCGCGGAACTCTCAAACAGGAGCTTATAAATTCAGGTTATCCTGTAAAAGATGAAGTCCCTCTTAAAAAAGGAGCTCCTCTTAATATAACACTTAGGGAAACAACATTAAGCGGGTATCCTTTTTCAATAAGAGATTACCAGAAAGAGGCTGCCCTTGCTTTTTACGGAGAAGGCAAGCCTGGCAATGGTTTTGGGACTATTGTTCTTGCATGCGGTTCCGGCAAAACAGTTGTCGGAATGAAAGTTATGGAAATATATAAAACCAATACACTTATTCTAACAACAAATATTACAGCAGTAAAACAGTGGCAAAATGAGCTTCTTGATAAGACAAACCTTACAGAAGAACAGATTGGCGAATATACAGGAGATAGAAAAGTTATATGCCCTGTAACTATTGCAACATATCAGATACTTACATGGCGGCCTGATAAAGAGTCTGATTTTCCCCACTTTGATATTTTCAGAAAAGGCGAATGGGGCCTTATAATATATGATGAAGTTCATCTTCTGCCTGCTCCTGTGTTCCGCGTAACTGCCGAGCTCCAGGCAATAAGCAGGCTTGGGCTTACAGCCACACTTATAAGAGAGGACGGCAGGGAAGCAGATGTTTTTTCCCTTGTAGGACCTAAACGTTTTGACTGCCCCTGGAAAACTCTCCAGGAAAAAGGATGGATAGCAGAAGCAAACTGTTTTGAAATAAGAACAGAGCTTCCGCAAAATCTTGAAGTTCCCTATGCAGTTGCTGATAAAAGAGAAAAATTCAGGATAGCTGCTGAAAATCCTGTAAAATTTGAAATTGTAAAAGATATTCTGGAAAACCACAGGGAAGATTCAATAATTATTATTGGCCAATATATAGACCAGTTAAAAAAAATCCAGCAGATACTTAAAGTGCCTATAATTACAGGCCAGACACCAAATAATGAAAGAGAAAAGATTTTTAATTTATTTAGAAAAGGAAAAGAAAAAGTTATAATAGTATCAAAAGTTGCAAATTTTGCAGTAGATCTTCCAGATGCTTCTGTAGCTATACAAATATCAGGCAGCTTTGGCTCAAGGCAGGAAGAGGCGCAAAGGCTTGGAAGAATTTTAAGGCCGAAAGAAAAAAATGCCTATTTCTACAGCATTGTTTCACATAATACTGTTGAAGAAGAGTTTTCATCAAACAGGCAAAAATTTCTTACAGAACAGGGATATAAATATCATATTGAGTTACGGTAATATAAAAACAAAAAATTATCCTGCATACAGGAAAATAGTAATAAGGTTTGTAAATTCTCTTTATTTTTTTTAATTAGTATTTTATATTTTATTCTATCTTTGGAGTTGTATGGAATCTTTTACTGCTGAAATTTTTGATGTAGATCACACAATTACAAAAAGCTCAACAGCATTAAGCTATCTTATTATTTTAATAAAAAGAAAGTTTATATCGCCGACTGTGCTTGCATCTCTCCCATATGTGTATCTTAATTATAAATATGGAAGAATGGCTGAAAAACATTTTGACAGAACTGTTCCTGAACTTAGCGGAATAAACAGAACTATTCTTGAGAATATAGCTGTTGAAAATTTTGAAAAATATATTAAAAAATCAATTTATCCAAAAGCAGTGGATTATATAAAAAAGCTTAAAGATAATAAT
>JAVBQS010000188.1:0-9315 GCA_031548835.1 Spirochaetia bacterium | reverse complement strand
TATCAAGCCTTTTTTCGGGCATTTTTCGCTCAGCAATATTTTAAATAAGCAGTATAACCCTGCGCATAAAAATGCTTCAGTCAGATCTGAATCTGCGACAGCTCTGTGGGTTTAAAAAAGTGCCAAGCAACGCCGCGTTTTCTCTAAGGCTTAAGGATCTGTCTGAAGCACATCTTATGGACGAGATACTTCAAAAATTGTTGAGGAAATCCGTATGGGAATCTCCCGGTAATGCATCTGTGCCGGGACTCAAGTGTCATTGCGGCACGAGAGCAAGCCCTTGTCAATGAAGGACAAAAGGTCAAAAAAGCGAATAAAAAACGCGGCAGGCCCCTTAAAAACGCTCAAAAAACAAGCAAAGAACCATCAAATCTTGAAAAACAATTGAACATGGAACCCGATGATATTATCAAAACTTTAAAGCAAATATGCGCCTGGACGTATAAAACCAACAGCCAAGGTAACATGTAATATACCAAGGGGTATAAGCTGCATCTTGATGTTACCGACATTGGGCTTCCCGTAAGCGCTATCATAGCCGGCGCTAACGTCCATGATAGTCAGCTTGCCATTCCTCTGGAAAAAATGAGTGATAGAAGGGTGTTTCATTTTTATTCGGTTATGGATTCTGCCTATAATGCTGAACCGATCTACAGGCTTATCCGACGCCGTCACCATGTCCCTATTATTAATCCCAATATGCGTAATAATAAGCAACGGGCGCTATTGGATCCTGCAAAACAAGAACGCTATAAAATACGCACAACGGTTTAACGTTCATATTCACAATTAAAAAACCGTCTCCTTCCTAAAATAATGTATGTAAAGGGATTTAAGAAAGTATCTTTTTACTTAATAATTGGAGTCATTTTTTTTGCTGTACTAAAATGCCTTAAATATTTCCCCGTTCAGTTTAGGCCATTTTGAAAAAGGCTCTTATTATAATATTTTCTTACAGATTTATTAAAAGAAGCATTTAGCTGTATTTAAAAATAATATCTTTTGCACAATATAATATAAAATATTATTTATCCTGATCCCGCAGCTTTGGTTTATTTCTTATTTCGTTAATAAGTTCCATGATTTTCTTTGCAGTTTTTTTAAACAATCTGCTTATTACAAGAGCATCTCCATCTATAGAAATTATTACTGAATCAAAAATTATTCCACGGCCTATAAAAGTATTTGTTATACTATCCATTGGTATTGCCCAGTTTTTTAAACTGCCATATAAATTTGCATATTTTGATACATATACTCCTTTGTCGCTAATAACAACAGGATATTTATAAGATGATTTTAAATCATGCCCTTTTATCATAAATAATATATTTTCATTATCACTCATACTATTAGCAATATTTGAAAAAAGTTTTCTGTTAAATATATTAACCCATAGGCCAAATTCTTTAGCTTTTATTGATAAACTTTTAATATCCATTTTTTCTCCTGATTTACTTTTCTATCTTATTTATATTATAAATTTTAATAAGGTATCAATAGTAATATGGTCGTTATAAACTATGTTTTACATTATTTTATAGAACATATAATATAAATTATTTGATATTTTTATAATTATGTTATTTTTCCAATTTTTAAATAATTTCAATATTTTCATACTCAAATAATGTATAACATTGAATATTTTTATATAAACTATATTATCAATTTTAAAAAAATCTGAAATAAGCTTTCGCCTGGGTGTTTTTTGGGCTATAGTATTTATTAAAAGATATTTAATTTTTTTATCTGCTTGGTAAGGGTTAATATCTGTGCTTATTTAATATAAAATAGTTAACAGCTTTAGAAAATATATAGGAGAAAATATTATGAAAATAAACCGCTTAATTTACATAACTATTTTTTTTATTATTTTAGGGATTTTGCTCTCCTGCTCCGGTAAAAAAGAAAACAATAAAAGCCAATCTTCCACAGAATTTTCAAGCTCTTCTGCTGCTCTTGGAAAAGTTGTAAAAGATCTTTCTTCCAATAAGATTATTTATTATTCTCCTATAGAAAAAAATGATACAGCAAATAAAGAACAGACTATTATAGAAGAAAGTGATGAACCTTTTAAAATGGTAGATTTTGGGCCGCAGGAAAAACTCCCATCATCTATTAAAAAACCTTCGATATATGTTGTATTTTCACAGCCTGTTGTTCCTCTGGCAAAACTTGGAGATCCTATTCAGGATAACGCAGCGCTTTTAAAAATTGAACCTCAATTAAAAGGAATATTCCGCTGGTATGGATCAAAGCTTCTTTCTTTTGAACCTGAAACCAATAGCCTTCCGCAGCAGCGTTATACAGTTACTGTTTCAGATAAAATACAATCTCTTGGAGGAAAAAAACTTGAAGGAAACAAAACTTTTACCTTTGAAACAGAAAGATTATCTGTTTTATCTTGGCGGCTTGGAGATGGAAAATATTATGTAAATACATGGGATGTTTATCCTGAAGAAGCCAAAATTATTAATCTTATGTTTTCCTATCCTGTTAATTTAAAAGAAATTTCCAAATGGATAGAAATCAGGACTAAAAATAAAACATGGCAGTTTAAAATTTCACGTCCTGAAAAAGTTGATGAACAAAGATTTACAATTGAACAGGCTGTTGTTGTAACTCTTGATAATCTACTGCCTATGGATACAGATGTTGAAATAGTTGTAAAAGAAGGAGCAAGGTCAGAACAGGATTGGCTTGGAATGGAAAAACCTGCAGTTTTTAAATTTCACACTCTGCTTCCTTTTGAATTTGAAAGAGTATCTGTGCGTTCATGGTCTTCTCCGAAAACTCTACAGGGAGATTCTATTCCAATAGCTCTTGAATTCAGCCAGCCTGTTGATCCTTTAAATAGAGAAAAATATTTTTCAATAGATGGTATTTCTCAAATAAAAGAAGAAAATGTAAAAGTATATGGAAGCACTGTTGTGCTTAACAGCCTGCCTCTGGAATATGAACATAAATATACAGTAAGAATTTCGCCTGATCTAAAAGATGTTTGGGGAAGAACTCTTGGCAAAGAAATAATTACAGAAGCTGTTGTTGAAGAGGCTAATAGTTATGTCTATATACAAAATAACGGAAGCAAAATGCTTGAAGCTTCATTTACTCCAAAAGTTGTATGGGAAACACAAAACCCTGTTTCTTTGCGCCGCATTATTGGTAAAGCTCCAAGCTTATACGAGAAAACTTCGTTCAATTCTTTAACTGACATAGATATAGCATCAATACCTAAAAATTCCAAATATTACTTTATGGAAGAGCTTCTTCCATACCTTGGTTCAGGAGGAAAGGGAACAGTTTCACTTGGATGGGAATATCAAACAAAATCATTATATAGAAAAGGTGTTATTGATAAAAGAGAGGCATGGCTTACTGTTCAGGTTACTGACATAGGATTAACAGTGCGTTATGCATATAATAAATTACTTGTCTGGGCTACGAAATTATCTTCAGGAGAACCTGTTGCTGATGCAAAAATTGAATTATTCCAGGATAATTCTTTAGTTATAGATGGCAAAACAGATAAAGACGGACTTGGAGTTTTGGAATTTCCTGAAAGCTTTTTTGCATCCCATTTTACAAATCCTGATCCATATACAATTAAAGGCGATATAATCGGCAAAGGCCTTAAAATAAAAATAATTGAAAAAGGAGGCGCAGCTTCCGGCGGAGATGAAGCAGAATTTATCCCAAACAATACTCATAATCTCTGGAGATTTAGGGTAGAAGCTGTGCAAAGCCCTTTTACTATTGAAAAAGAAAAAGCTATTATATTTTTATTTACAGACCGCGGCTTATATAAGCCTGGAGAAACAGTTACTTTCCGCGGCATAGATAGAAATCTAAAGCTTGGAAAATATAAAGCTTATGAAGGGCCATATCATATAGAAGTCAGCGCTGGAGGATACCAGGCCAAGCCTATTTTGATAAAAGAAGGAACAACAACAGGCAATGGCGGCAGTTACGGCTCTTTTGTTATTCCCAAAAGCCTTGATCCTGGAACCTACACTATGAGATATATCAGAGGCAAAGATAGTCAAACAACTACTTTTATGGTAGCTAACTTTGAAAGATTAAGATTTCAAGCTTCTGTTTCTTTTTTAGACAAACCTGTATATTTAGGAGAAAATGTAACAGCCGATTTTTCAGCTTCATATCTTTCAGGCGGAACTTTATCAGGCGCTCCCTACAAATATTACTGGACAAGGCAGCCTATTACATTTTATCCTAACGGCAATTGGAAAAATTGGCGGATAGGCCCTGAAGTTTATGAAAACTGGTACTATCTTAGCGAAGGGAAAGGTATACTGGGCTCTGATGGAAAAACAGATATTGTGCAGGAAAGTCCAAAAAGCGGAATAGAAGGAGCTCCTTATCAATATAGAGTAGAGGTTTCTGTTCAGGATCCTGGCAGGCAGGAAATATCTGCGCGTTCATTGGTAACTGTTCATCCTGCTTCTTTTTACATTGCTTCCCGCATTGATAGCGGAACATTAAAAATCTCTGATACATTGCAGTCTGCAACTCCATCTTCCAGAATTTTATCATCAGGCAAACCTGCAACTATCAGCTGGGCAATGGTATCTCCTGAAGGTGATTTCTATAATAAACCTGCATCAGGGTGGAAAAGCGAACTTCAAATAGAGCTTATATACCATGAGTGGAAAACTGCAAGACAGAAAGGAGTAGGCGGAAGAGTTAATCTTGTATGGGAAAAAGTTGAAGAGATAGTAGAAAATCAAAAAATAGATTTATCGCATATAAAAGATAAACTATCAGGAGTTTTTATATTTACTCCTTCAAAAAGCGGGCAATGGGAAGTTAGATTAAAAAGTTCTGACCCAAATGGTAGAAAAGTATTTACTAGATTTGGTTTTTATGTTACAGGAGCAGGCTGGATAAGATGGGGTTCTGATGATGCAAACAGTATTACGTTAGACGCTGATAGAAATATTTATTCTCCAGGAGATGTTGCCCATATTCTTGTGCGTTCTCCTCTTCCAAAAGGAAAATATCTTCTAACTTTGGAGAGGGAAGGAATTATTTCAGAAAAAATTATTGAACTTGACGGTTCTGCAAGAACTATTGATATTCCTATAGAAGAATCTTATATTCCAATTGTTTATGTCGCTTTATCATCCTATTCTGTAAGATCAGATCCTCCTGAAAATACATATTATGAACCAGACCTTGATAAACCAAAAGGTATTTTTGGGCTTACAGCTCTTTATATAGATAATACAAGCAGACATTATCAGGTAGAAATAGAACCTCTTCAAGGAGTCTATAAACCAGCAGAAGAAGCATCTGTAAGATTAAAAGTAACACAAAATGGTAAACCAGTGCCTAAAGCAGAGTTGAGTTTTATGGCTGTAGACAGGGGAGTAGTAGATCTTATAAATTATCATGTGCCGGATCCTCTTGCTTATTTTTATAATCCTCTAAATTTTCCGCTTGGCGTAAATGGCGCAGACAGCAGGTCGCTGCTTATTGACCCTGTAACATATTCACTTTCAGATCTCCAGGGAGGAGATGCAGAAAGTGATTTAAAAATAGAAGAGCGTAAAGATTTTAGGCCTACAGCAATTTTCGAGCCATATCTTATAACAGGAAAAGATGGAACTGTTGTTGTAAATTTTAAACTTCCTGATTCACTTACAACTTACCGTTGTACTGCTGTGGCAGTGGGAGTTGAAAAATTCGGCATAAAGGAACAAGACCTTATGGTAAGCGCTCCTCTTGTTGCAACAGCAGTGCTTCCGAAAAAACTGCGCTGGCGCGATACAGGAACTGTATCTCTTTTACTTACAAACTTGGAAAAAGAAAATACAGAAGCAACTGTATCTCTTAAAATAGAAAACAATAATGATTCAGATGAAATTCCTTTATTAGTAGACGGCGAAGAATCAAAAACCTTGCAGATTGATGCAGGAAAAAGCAGGGAAGTTTCATTCTCTGTTGCTGCAATAGGAAATGGAGAAGCAAAATTAATATTTACGCTAAGATCGCCAAAAGTAAATGAAAAAATAATACGTACTATTGAAATTGATAGGCCTATTGTTTTTGAAACAGTAACTACAATAGGAAATCTTGCAGATGATAAAAATTTTACAGAAGAAGGTATTATAATTCCTTCAAATATTCCTGATGGAACAGGAACACTTTCTGTGTCTGTATCTGCATCAAGGCTTGCTTTGCTTAAGGAAGCTGTTCAATATCTTCTGGAATATCCTTATGGATGCCTTGAACAGCGCACTGCATGGCTGCTTCCGTTAGTTGCTTTTGGAGAACATCTTGAAGCTTTTGGGCTTGAAAGCAAAGTTAAAAATCCTAAAAAAGTTATAGAAGATGAACTTGCGCAAATAGCAAAAAACAGGCTGCCTGATAATTCATATCCATACTGGCCTGGCTCTACCTATGGCAATTATTATGTTACTTTAAGAGTTGCTCATATTGCAGCTCTTGCAAAAGCAAAAGGATATAAAATCCCTTCTGAAATAAATATACCTGCAATGCTTAAATATTTAACTTCTTCCAATTATGCAAAAAATTATTCGGGAAAAGATCCTTTTATCGAAGGATATATATTATGGGTTCGCGCAATGAATGGTGAAAAAATAGGCAGTGAAATATCAAATTTTCTTAAACGGGGAGATGAACTTGGAGTTTCAGGCTTTGGTTTTGCAGGGCTTGCAGCAGTTGAGCTTAATAATAAATCTCTTGCCATATCTGCCCGCGATAATATAAAACGCTTTATAAGGCCTGGGACACGCACTCTTGATTTAAGCGATATATATATAAAAGGCGAAAATATTTGGGGCTATGATACAGACCGTTATGCAATTGCATTAATGCTTTTTCAGGCATTAAATCCTGATGATGATATGACAAGCAGATTGGCCTCAGCTTTAGTTGAACAGCAGCGTAGGGGAGTATGGTCAAACACTAATTCATCATATTGGGCTATACTTGCTTTTAGCAGGGTAAGCGATGCAGAAGCAGGGGAAAAAACAGATTTTATTTCCAGAGTATCTCTAGGCGGAGTATCTTTATTTAATGCAGAATTCCATTCATATGGGGGAGTTCCTGTATCATTAATAAATAATTTTTCGCAGCCTCCGCTTGTGACTCTTAAAAGAGATACTTTACTGCCTCTCCGTATTGAAAGAGAAGGAACTGGCCGTCTTTTTTATGGTGCTTCAATACGTTATGGTATTCCTGCTGAACTTGCAAATGCAAGAGATGAAGGCCTTGGTGTTTTTACAGAAATTTTTAATGATAAGGGAGAATCTATAAAAGATAACCAGCTTACAGCAGGAGAAACATATACAAAAAGAATTATAATATCCAGCTCTAAAATAAGGAATTTTGTAGCTTTGCGTGTTCCAGTTCCTTCAGGCGCAGAAATTCTTGATGCTTCTTTTGTAACAACTTCTGCTGCGCCTCCTAAAGAAAAAGATAAACATATAGAAGAAGGAAGAGCTGCGCAATATCTTGAATGGGAATGGGATAATAAGCCTGTGCGTTTTATTATGGATGATGAAGTGCGTTTCCATTGGGACAGATTCCCATCAGGAAGCAAAGAAGTTGAATTCCGTTTTAGGGCAGTAATGCCGGGGATCTATCCTACACCTCCAGCTTCTGCAGAATGTATGTATGAAAGCGAAGTTTTTGGACGCGGCATGGGAACTCTAGTATTTATAAATTCTTCAGGAAAAGAGTAGAAAAACGTAATGCCTGATAATTTTAAAGTGTATTTATAATGATTGCAAATTTTGATAATAAAAAAAAGTTTATTTTTAATAAACTTAAAAAAATAATAATTCCTGTTGCTGTTCTGATTTTTATCTGGCTGGCTTTATATTTAACACTATTTCTTATACCTTATCCTGAACTGGCTATGTATAAAACACGCTCTTTTGGGTTAGTAATAAATGACAGAAATGGAATAACACTTAGGGTGCTGCCGGCAGCAGATGGAGTTAAACGTGAATGGGTTTCAATTAAAGATTTTCCGGAAGGAGTAATCAGTATATTTATAAAGGCTGAGGATAAACGTTTTTATTTTCATCCAGGCGTGGATCCTGTTTCTATAATAAGCAGCGCTGCAAAAAATTTCAGGGCAGGAAGAACTATTTCCGGAGCATCAACAATTACCATGCAGCTGTCCCGTTTAATAAAGCCGCATTCAAAAGGAATTAATGGTAAAATAGGCGAAGCTCTAGATTCTCTCAGGCTTGAGGCAAAGCTTTCAAAAAAAGAGATACTTGAACTTTGGCTTAATGGTATCCCTTTTGGAAGTAATATAGAAGGAATTCCTGCAATGACAAGAGCAAGGTTCGGTCATTCAGTTGCACATCTTGATGATAACAGGACAGCTTTGCTTGCAGTCGTTCCAAGAAGGCCTTCGTTATATGATCCTATATATAATTCTGAAAAAGCTGTTTTAGCAGCTTTGGATTTATCAAAAAGATGTAATCTTAATCTAAATGAAGCTGTTTTAAAACAGGTTGTTTCAGAAGTTAATGAAAAAGAAGATAGTGAAAAATATCCTTTTTATGCCCCTCATTTTACAGAACGTATTGAGGCAGAGTTAAATAAATATTTTTTAGGTCAAAAACCCGGTATTATAAGAAAAAATATAAAAACTGAGATTCCTTTTTCAATTAATACAACTCTTGATTTGCAGCTTCAGTCATATGCAGAAGAAAGGCTTGAAGCAGAGCTTGCATTGTTGGTAAATAACAGGGTAACTAACGGATCAATATTTGCTATAGAAAACGAAACAGGAGCTGTCCGTGTTTATGTAGGTTCAAAATCCTGGTTTAATGAAGATATAAGCGGAAAGATAGATGGCATAAGAGCAGCCAATCAGCCTGGTTCATGCCTTAAACCTTTTCTTTATGCTATGGCTCTGGATAAAGGATTTATGCCTTGCGATATTCTTCCTGACCTTCCTACAATATTTGGAGGAAGCGAAGCTTATATACCTGCCAATTTTAACAGGCGTTTTAATGGACCTGTGCGGTTTCGCGTTTCACTTGCTTCTTCTCTTAATATTCCTGCAGTATATCTTCTTGAACGGCTGGGTGTAAGAAATTTTGAGGAATATCTGGTATCGCTTGGTTTTGATTCTATTTCAGGAAAGATTGGAACACATGGGACAGGGCTTGCTTTGGGAAATGCAGAAGTAACTCTTGAAGAGCTGGTTCATGCTTTTTCATTATTTCCAAATAAAGGTGTAGATATAAATTTGAAATGGATTGAAAATTCACAGCCTGTAATTTCTTTTTTTAAAAAAAATAA
>JAVBQS010000014.1:0-11658 GCA_031548835.1 Spirochaetia bacterium | reverse complement strand
ACAGGTTGAAAGCATAATAAGCGAAGTTAAGAAAAATTATGACTCTCTTAAAATTCAATCTGCAAAAACAGAAAAATATAGAAAATTAAAAGATGAGCTTTTTAATAATGAGCTTGATATACAGCTTTTAAGACTTAAAGGATTTCTAGATAGCAAAGACAAAGCAGAAGATGATATGAAATCTGTTGAAGGCAAAAAAACTGCTATAGAAAAAGAAATATCTGCAATAAATGAGTTTCTTAAGGAAAATACCGGCCTTGTTAATTCAATGGAAACAGAACTTATTGAAAAGCAGAAAAAACTTTACGGCATCGGGCTTGAAAAAGACAGCAAGAAAAGCCAGCTTAGAATGTTTGAAGATAGAAAAAAAGAGATTGAAAGGCAAATAGAATCATGTACTTTGCGCGATAAAGCTTTAAAAGAAAGAATTTTTTCAATAAAAGAGCAAATTCTTGATAAAGAAAATCTTTTAAAAGAGATTGACCAGAGGCTTGCTGAAGTAAAAGATAATATTACATCTTTTGATGAAAAAATCAAAAATTCAGGCCATAAAATAAATGAAAATGAAAAAATAATTATTGAAAGCGAAGAAGATATAAAAGAATCAGAAAAAAAACAGCATCTTCTTCAAAATGATCTCCGCAATATTACAGAAGATATTGTAAAGCAGCTTGATAAATCGTTAAAAGATACAGGCTATTCCCATGCAGAAAGAAAAAATGCTGAAGAAAGTGTTATAAAAAGCATGGAAGAGCTTAAAATTATTCTTGAAGGAAGAATAAGAATTTTAAATGATAGCATCAATCTTGATGTTACAGATGAAAAAGAATATATCAAATTTGCAAAAACAGCGCGCGATGCTTTTGAAGAAAGCTTTGAAAAACTAAATGCAATAAAAGTGAGCTTTGATATATATAGTAAATCTGTTCCTGTTTTTATAGATGAATTTCTTGCTCCCGAAGGTATTATGACTAAAAAGCGGAGCATAGATAATGAGATAATTGCTGTTTTTAATAAAATTTCCGGTTTTAGGGAAAAGATAAAAAAACTGCAGCAGGAAAACAGGGATCTTGCTGTCCTAATTGAGTCTTACCGCAGTTCCCTTGAAGAGCTCAAAGTTGAACAGGTAAAGATGAAGACACAGCAGACAGCTTTTCATGATTCAATTAAATCTCTGACAAAAAATATTGAAGATTATGAAAAACAGATAAAAGAAAACAACCATGAAGCTGAAAACTGCAACATAAGAATAGCTGATATAACTGTAAAAGTTGAATCAGTAAAAAATGAGGAAAAAGAGCTTCTTGATACAGAAAAAAATCTTTTAAAAGAACTTTCTGTTCTTGAGTCTGGAATTTCACGGAAAAATAATGATCTTTTAACAAAAGAAAAACAGGCAAAAACTAAAAAACAGGATCTTGAAAAACATCTGGGCAATATAGAAAAATTTCAGATGGAAAAAGTAATGCTTGAGACTGAAATAAAAAATATATATGACAATTTCAGGGAAAATTATTCACGCGATCTTTCTGAATATGAATCAAGAATTTTTGAGATAAAAACAGCTTTAAAAGAGCTCAAAGATAAATTACGCGATATTAAAGAAGAGATAAGAGTCATGGGCCAGATAAATCTTATGGCTCCCGAAGAATTTGCAGAAGTTGAGGAAAGGTATAATTTTCTAAAAACACAGATGGATGACCTTAGCAAAGCAAGGGAAGATCTTAAAAAAGTTACAAAAGAGATAAAAATTGAATCTGAACAGCTTTTTCTTGAAACATTTGATCAGATTAAAAAGAATTTTTATGCAATATTCCGAAGGCTGTTTGGCGGAGGGCGGGCAGAACTTAAGCTTGCAGATGATTCCAATGTTCTTACATCAGGTATAGATATACTTGTGCAGCCTCCCGGCAAAAAGCTTGAAAATATTACACTTCTTTCTGGAGGCGAGCGCGCATTAACAGGAGTAGCGCTTCTTTTTGCCACATTTATGGTTAAACCTTCTCCTTTTTGTATTCTTGATGAGATTGATGCTGCTCTTGATGAGGCAAATGTAGGCAAATTTGTAAACCTTCTTACAGAATTTGGAAACAATTCCCAGTTTGTTGTTATCACACATAATAAAAAAACTGTTACAGGCGCAAAAACATTTCTTGGTGTTACAATGGAAGAGTCAGGCGTTTCAAGGTTAATATCATTTAGGGTAAACAGGGATGGAAGCAGTGAGGAAGTTAAACAAAATAGTGATTAATGCATCAGCCGGGAATCAGATTTTTTCAGCTTCTTAAAGGGTTATTTTATGGATATTAAAAAAATTATAGAAAAAATAAATCCTAAAAATAATAAAGCAGTTTTTCTTGCTGCAGCAATATTTGTATTTATTATTATATTAACAACTGTTCTGGTTAATATAAGCGCAGGCAGAAAAAAAGATTATGCGCCTGTTGTTTATGAAAAACCTGACAGCAAAAAAGATTTTATATTCCAGTTTAAACCAGATTCTGATGATCTTAAAATTCCGCCTGATTATTTAAAAAATCCTGCATTTACCTGGCGGCCTTTTAGAATAACTCCTGATAAATGGGAAAAAGAAGAGATTGACAGGTTTTGGAAAGATCCAGCCGATGTTATAATAGAGGTGTATTCAGACGAAAATAAAAAAGCTATACAAAATATATTGGAGGATGTTCCCTGAAACATTTATCATTTTTTTATAAAATATCTATATTACTCCTGATATTTTTTATATTTTTTTCCTGTAAATCATCTCCTTCAAAAGATACAGAAGAAACTGATGTTACAGAAATAACAGCAGAAGAAGAAATAATTACTGATTCTAAAACAGATGCAATAGAAGAAAATAATGCCCAAGTTCCTGAAGCTGCGGAAACCCAGCTTTTAAATAATATAGATCAGGAAGATGTAACAGAACCTGAAAGCAGGGAGATTGAATTCCCTGTCCCTTCTGTTTCTTTTCCAGAGATAGATGTTGAAATGCTTGGCGTAGTTCCGGAAGTTAAGACACCTCCTGCTCTAAATAATGCTCCTAAAGAAGATTTGACACCCAAGGAAACACCGAAAAAAATCCAGCCTGCAGCGCCTGCTTCTAAAACAACAACTGCCGCATCCCAGGCAGCCCAATCTGTACCAAAAGCAACTGCTGCGCCGCCGGCTGCTACGCCTGTGCCAAAAACAGCAATGCCTGCTCCTAAAGAAGAAATAAAAACGCAGCCGCAAGAAAACAGCGCTGCTCCCAGGACTGCCATAAATCAAAACAACAGTTCTCCAGCACAGAATGCGCCGGAAAAAAGCAATGCTTCTGCCCCTGTTTCTCCTCCAAAGCAGCCTGTTCCTGATATATTTTTTCCAATAATGAATCCAGATGCTGATGAAAGAACAGTTACATATACAATGCCTGGAACAATTGATATAGAACTTGCAAAAACAGGATGGATCTATATAGGCGAGAAAAATGGTAAAAGAGGAATTGCCCTTGATTCAAGAAATTTTGTTAATGGCAATACTGTTTTTACATTTAAGATTACAGAAAATGATGATTACCATATTGTTTTCCAGCTTCAAAATACAAGTGGAGAGCCTGAATCATCAGAAGTCTTTCTCAGAAGAGGCGAGCCTGGCAATACCCCATCTGTTGCCATTGACACAAATCCGGCTCCAGCGCAAACACAACCGCAGGCAGGCACAGGCAATTCTGCCAGCCAGCCAAACTCTTCTTTAGCAGCTGCTCCAAATATGCCTGCTGCTTCTAATACAGCAAGCAGTTCTTCTTCTGCTTCATCTCCCAGTCCTGCACCTGCTCCACAACCGCAGGCAGATAATTCTGTTCCGCAGGATGCTATTAAAATTGCAGCAACATATGCAGATAGCGGCAATTATATTGCTGCTATAGATCTTCTTGAAAGAACTTTACAGAGTTATCCTGCATATCCTGAAATGGATAAAATATATTATCTTCTTGCAAAATATTATGAAGCAGAAACAAGTAAAAGAAGCGCTGTAAAATCTGTATATTACTACAATAAAATATTGGATGAATTTCCCCTTAGTGATTATAGAGATGAATCTGAACAAAGAATAAAATATCTTGAAAAGCATTTTATTTATATAAATTAGATGCGAAATATTACATAATAATCCCTTGATAATTTGTTACCCTGTTGACCGCTAGCTTTCTCTGTGGCTGTATCCTAATATAAATTTACCATTTTATAATAAAAGTTATTTATCTAAAAGAAAATAGCTTTTATTATAAAGAAATTTACCCTCATATATAGTCTTTCAGGATTGACAAGTCCTGCTGGAGCAGCTTTTCAGGAGGCTTATACTGATGATGAATCGATTGGTGCATATTGGAAAAATTCTGATAATTTAATTTACCAATCATTAAAATCTCAGCTTATAACAGTAATAGGATCAAATCTTGTATCACAATATACTGATATAGAAGATGATGATATGATTGCTTATGCTATGGAATATGTATATGACAGTACTGATTATGATTTAGTGTTAACCTTTGCAAAAAAAACTTTTGTTATTGAAGGAGAAACTATATCACAGGGAGATATGGTATTAATTGCTTCTAAATATTAACTTATATAAATTGTACTGGATTCTTCTAATAATAAAAAAGGAGGAATCTGGTATATATTTAATTATATAAAAGTTTTCTGAATCCTTTCTTTAAGTATACAAACAATCCCAAAAATAACAGATTTTTCTAAAAGAAAAAAAGATTCTCTTGTAAATTATCCTTTTTTTAAGTAATATCTCAAGGTTGACAATCCCTTTTATTAAGGTTATAAATCGTTTACAGTTATGCTTGATGGAATATCTACAAAATTTTCAGATATAATAAGAACAATTTCAGGCAAAGCCTCAATCTCTGAGAAAAATGTTACAGAAGCTATTGAAGAGATAAAAACAGCGCTGCTTGATGCAGATGTAAACCTTAGAGTTGTAAGGCGCTTTGTAAATTCTACTCTTGAAGAAGCAGTTGGAGAAAAAGTACTCCGGGCTGTTGCACCTGGCCAGCAATTTACAAAAATTGTTTATGATAAAATGGTCAGCTTTCTTGGCGACCAGAAACAGGACCTTACACTTAAAGGTAAGGATGCATTTTCTGTAATACTTATGCTTGGGCTTCAGGGTTCTGGTAAAACAACCACTGCTGCAAAGCTTGCAAACCGTCTTAAAAAAGAAGGAAGAAAAGTTCTTCTTGTTGCAGCCGACCTTGTAAGGCCTGCTGCTGTACAGCAGCTTTCTGTGCTTGGAAATCAGATTGGCATTGAAGTTTATAAAGAACAAACTACACCAGAAAAAGTAGTAAAAAATGCGCTTTCCTATGCAAAAAAGAATCTTTTTAACACTGTAATCGTAGATACATCAGGGCGCCTTCATATCGACAGCGATATGATGAAAGAGCTTGAAAATATAAGAAACATTGCCCAGCCGGATGAATCTCTGCTTGTTGCAGATGCAATGTCAGGCCAGCATAGCGCAGATATTGCAAAAGAATTTAATGAAAAAATTGGCATAAGCGGAGTAATTTTAAGCAAATTTGACTCTGATACCAGGGGCGGCGCTGCTCTTTCATTAAAAACAGTAACAGGAAAACCTGTAAAATTCATAGGTGTTGGCGAAAAAATAGAAGATCTTGATGCTTTTTATCCTGAAAGAATTGCTTCAAGAATTCTTGGAATGGGAGATGTTGTCTCTCTTGTAGAAAAAGCCCAGGCAACAATTGATGCTGCAGAAGCTGAAAAACTCCAGGAAAAAATAGAAAGCGCAACTTTCACGCTTGAAGATTATCTTGAACAGTTTGCCCGCATAAGAAAAATGGGAAGCTTTCAGTCTCTTATAGATATGATTCCCGGCCTTAAAGGCAATATTGATGAAAGCAAAATTGATGAAAAAGAGCTAAAAAGAGAAGAAGCAATTATCCTTTCCATGACAAAAATGGAAAGAAAAAATTATAGAATTATTGGCCCTGCAAGAAGAAAAAGAGTTGCAAACGGCAGCGGAACATCTGTTTCAGATGTAAACCGCTTCCTGAAAAAGTTTGAAAAAACAAGGCTAATGATGAAAAAAGTATCTAAAAACAAAAAATACCAGGCTGATTTATTGTCTCAGTTTGGTAATTAGTGTAATACTAGAGGAATAGCACAAGGAGGAGTTCGAGTGAGCGTAAAAATCAGACTGAAACGGTTTGGAACAAAAAAAAGACCGTACTATAGAGTTGTGGTAATGGATTCAAGATCGCCAAGAGATGGCAAAACTATTGAAGAAGTCGGCCTTTACCATCCTATTGAAGCTGAAGAACGCCAGGTCAAACTGGATGCTGATAAAATCAGACACTGGCTTGATAAAGGCGCACAGCCTAGCGATACAGTAAAAAAACTGTTAAATAAGAATAATATTTTTCTTAATTAAAACTAGGAGAAAAAATGACATTGGAAAAAGATCTTGTCGAGTATATTGCAAAATCTCTTGTAGATAATCCTGATGGAGTAAGCGTTAATTTAATTGAAGGTGAAAAATCGACAATACTGGAGCTTAAAGTTTCTCCTGATGACATTGGAAAAGTTATCGGAAAACATGGCAGAATAGCAAAAGCAATAAGAACTGTTTTAAGCGCTTCTGCAACCAAAACAGGCAAAAGAGTTGTTCTTGAAATATTAGATTGAAAAGGTGTCTAAAAATAACAATTTAGCTATCGGGAAAATAAGAACATCTTTTGGCTTAAAAGGATTTGTTAAAGTAATTAGTTTTTCCGGTGAAAATAGCCATTTTTACAATTTACAAGAAGTTATTCTGGAAAACGGCAGGATCCGGGAAAAAAAGAAAATAGAAAATGTTTCCCTGCATGGAAATGATCTTATTATAAAATTTGAAGGTATAAAGACGCCTGAAGAAGCCAGAAAATATATTAACTGGGAAATTTGGGTGCCGCGGGAAAAAGCTTGCGCTCTTGGAGAAGGGGAATACTACATATCTGATCTTTATGGAAGCGCTCTTATAAGTAGTGCTGAAAAAGGATCAGTAATATATGGAAAAGTCAAATCTGTCATATATGACTATGGATTAACAGATCTTCTTGAAATTGAAAGCACTGAAACAGGTGAAAAAGAAAAAAAGACTTTTCTTATCCCTTTTATAAACAAATTTATAGGCAAGATTGATACTGAGAACAAAACCATAGAGCTGCTTGAAGAGTGGATTATACCATGAAGATCAATATTCTTACACTTTTTCCTGAAATAATTGATGTTTATTTTAACAATTCAATTATGTTAAAAGCTGTTGAGAAAAAAATTGTTGATTTTAATATTGTAAATATAAGGGATTTTGCAAAAGATAAGCATAAGACCTGTGATGATTACCCATATGGGGGCGGCGCAGGAATGATTCTAAAACCAGAGCCTCTTTTCGGAGCTCTTGAATCAGTTTCTGCATCATCAATAAGAACTATATACCCATCGCCTTCTGGCAGGGTTTTTAGCCAGGATTATGCAAAAGAGCTTTCAAAAGAGAAAGAACTTATTTTTATATGCGGAAGGTATGAAGGTATTGACCAGAGAGTCATAGACAGATATGTTAATGATGAAATATGTATAGGCGATTATATTCTCTCATCAGGAGAAATTGCCGCACTTGTAATTATTGATTCTGTTTACAGGCTGCTGGATGGTGTAATAAGCAGTTCTTCTCTTGAAGAAGAAAGCTTTGAAGGCGGAGTGCTTGAATATCCGCAATATACACGGCCTGAAATTTTTAATAATATTAAAGTGCCTGATGTTCTGCTTTCAGGGCATCATCTAAATATAAAAAAATGGAGACTTGAAAAAAGTCTTGAAAAAACAAGAAAATATAGGCCTGACCTTCTAAACCGTAAAACTTGCCAAAGCGATACATACTGCGGGTGCGGAAATGAAAGGTTATTTGATAAAATAGGAGGAGCGTAAAATGGATTTAATTAAAACAGTTGAAGCAGGACAATTAAAGGAAAATACTGAAAATTTTAATATTGGCGATACAATAAAGGTATATTTTAAAATTATTGAAGGCTCTACAGAAAGAGTTCAGGTATTTGAAGGAGCCTGCATTGCAAAAAACAATACAGGAGTAAGAAAATCATTTACTGTAAGAAAATTATCATATGGAGTTGGCGTTGAAAGAATTTTTCCTTTTCATTCTCCGCGTATTCAGAAAATAGAGCTTGTTAGAACAGGAAGAGTAAGAAGAGCGAAACTTTATTACCTCAGAGACAGAGTCGGCAAAGCTGTAAAAATTAGAGAACTTATAAGAAAAAGAGCTGATCAGGTGAATGCTTGAAATAAATCCTGCTGAAGGAGCTAAAAACAGAGCTTTCCGCTATAGCGGGAGCATAAAAATCCTTGAAAATATCAAAGGCCATTACTTTAAGGTTAGAGCTGGCTTACAGGAATTCAATGTTTTTAGCAAACATAAAATATCTCCCGGAGATATTTTAAAAGGCACTATTATTTCAAGAGGAAATATTTTATATCTTTCAATTTTAAAAAAACAGGAGAATGTCAAAAAAACTCCTGTTTTTTTTATTTCAGATACAAAAGAGCAGTTTGTTGAAAAAAGTAATATTTTAGAACGATTTTTAACCTCATTTTTAGATTCTACTGGTAAAAAAGCTGATAACCTTTTACTATCAATTTTAGAATCGCTTATTGCAAAAAAGAAAATAACTGATAATTTTAATGCTGTCCTTGCGGGAGAAGCATATTTAAAAGGATTAAAAAATGAGTCTGCAATTTCAGCTTTTTTAACTGCTGTTTCTCAAGATCAGGGCAGGGAGCAAAGCAGCCGGAAACATGGAAGAAAAAACAACAATAAAGAAGAAATAAAAGAGATATTATCAGAAGCAATATCTGAATCAGACAAAGAAAACAACACTTTATTTATTTTTAACCATCTGCCTTTGCCTGACAGAAACTGGATAATAATACCTTTTAAAATAGATGATATTGAAGGAGATCTTAGGCTGAAAATAACAGAAAATTTGCTTAAAAATGTTATTATTCATGTAGAAAAAGCTAATTTTAAGTGGTTTTTTGAGTTATCTGGTTTAAATAAATCAGATAAAATGTTAAAAATTTATGCAAATAGGGAAGGCTGCCTTGTATGCCGGGGTAAAAAGTTTGATCTATTTAAGAAAAAACTTCACAACCTTGATGTCAAAATTGACGATAATATCTATGATATATATATGTTCAGCGGATTCTCAAAAATTAATGCTCCCTATGATGTTGATTTGAGAATATAACTGCCATGAAGATTAAAAAAGCTGTTGCATTAAAGTATAATGAAGGCTTAATAGCGCCTGTTATTACAGCAAAAGGAAGCGGATATAGCGCGGAAAAAATAGTTGAAATAGCAGCAAAAAATGGAATAGTTGTTATAAAGAATGAAACGCTTTCCAATTCTTTATACACATTTAAAACAGGGGATTTTATTACTGAAGAATATTATGAAATTGCGGCAGAAATACTTGCCTTTGTTTTTAAAGTTTAATAATGGATGGTTATGGAAAAGATAAAAGTATCAGATTTAAAGGACGGCAATAGGTTTACTGAAGCTGTTTATATTGATGAAAAACTCACCAGCATGCTTGTTTCGGCAAATCTGGACTTGAAAGCAAAAGAGATTGACCGTCTTAAAAAATGGGGAGTTGAAGAAGTATATACTAAAGGCGAGCTTATAACTGTGCTGGAAAATAGCGGTGTTTCAGCTGACAGTGTTACAGATCCTGCTGATTCAAAATTTTTCAGTAACTATGTATCAATGATAGGAATATTTTCAGGAGTTATCGGCGCCTTGAAAAAAGGGAAAAAACCGAATATTGCTGTTGTCAATAATCTTGCAGACCAGCTTATAGAAATGGTTGAAGGCGCTGATGATGCAAAAGATATTCATGAACTTGTAGGCTATATAAGCAAAAGCGATAAACTTGGCGAAAAATATGCTGTAAGCGGCATAAATTGCGCTATTTTATCAATTCTTGTGGGAAGAGAGCTTGAGCTTACTCCAATAAGAATGAAAAACCTTGTGGTTGCTTCGCTGCTTCATGATGTGGGAATGCTTAGAATTCCTGAAAGAATATTGGAAAAAAAAGGAAATCTTACACCTGAAGAACACAATGTTGTTAAAATGCATGCTGCTGTTTCTTATCAGGTTATTACAAAAATATTCGGATTTCCCGAAGGTATTGCCAGAATAGTAATTCAGCATCATGAAAGATGGGATGGCAATGGTTATCCCAATGGGCTTGCAGGAGAGCAGATAAACCTTCTTTCAAGAATAATTGCAGTTACAGATTCTTTTGAAGCAATGAACCGGGCAAAAGCATACAGATCTTCAATGATCGGCTATGCTGCAATGAAACAGATATTAAATGAGAATTCAAAAAAATATGATGCATCTATAGTCAAAAGTCTGGTTAAGGTTCTTGGTATCTATCCGCCAGGCAGTTTTGTAATTCTTAATGATACCAGCATAGGCAAAGTTATTAAAGTTAAATCTGTTGCTCCGCTTCGCCCTGTTATAAAACTCTTAATTGATTCTGCAGGTGTAAAAGTAGAAGATAAAAATATTGAAATAGATCTGGTTAAAAATACAAAACTTTTTATTGTAAAAGTTATTGATCTTTCAGAACTGGAAGGAAAACTTTCCGGTTGAACAGATATATAAAAGGTAAGAAAGGGGAGGATATTGCCTGTAAATATCTTGAAGAAAAAGGTTATTTGGTTATAGAAAGAAATTATAGAACCAAAGATGGGGAAATAGATATAATTGCAAGAGATGGGGATATTATTGTTTTTACAGAAGTTAAGTGCTGGCAAACAATTCCTGTATCAGAAGCTGAATTTAGTATAAATATGATTAAGAAAAAAAGAATGATAAATAGCGCTATGCAGTATGTTTTTGAAAATAAAAACTTCTCAAGTTTTGATATCAGGTTTGATTTTATATTTATAAATATGCTAAAAAACAGTGTTATCCATAGCAAGAATATAATTACGGAGAGCTAATAAAGATTATTATGGTAAGAATTGCCAAAGAAACAGATCCTGCCAAATTAGAAGAGCTCAGAAAAAAAATCAATGATGAAAAATATTTATCAATTGCAATTCAGCAGATAGCCCTAATTTTATCAAAAGAAATACTTAACAGTGATGAGGAAAATAATACATGAGGCTTGATAAAAATAATAAAAATAGAGATTTTAGACCTAATTTCAGAAATAATTTTAGGAGAAGAGGTAATTTTAATAATTCAGCAAGGGAAAAAAGCGAAGAAAATAAAATTATATATAAATGTGAAATATGTTCCCTTGATATTCAGGATTTAAATTCTGCAATAGCATTGCCTGAGACAGGCAATCCTGCTCATTTTGACTGTGTAATAAAAAAAATCAAGGAAAAAGAAAATCCAGGGGAAAAAGAACAGGTTGTATACTTGGGCGGCGGAATTTTTGGAATTGTGCAAAACAGTTCAAATAATCAGACTCACAATTTTAAAATAATAAAAAAGATTGAATTTGAAGGCAAGGAAAATATACCTGAATGGCGCAAGCAGCTGATTAAGGTAAAAATATACCAGTTT
>JAVBQS010000003.1:0-5294 GCA_031548835.1 Spirochaetia bacterium | reverse complement strand
ATAAATCATATCAAGATCATATTTTTTTATTAATCTATTCATATGAACATAGATAAAATTAAGTCCTGGAGTTGTGCCCCAATGGCCCAAAAGGCGTGGTTTTATATGTTCAAGTTTTAATGGCTCTTTTAATAGAGGGTTAGCCATAAGATATATCTGGCCTACTGAAAGATAATTTGCTGCATTCCAGTAGTCGATCATTTTTTCAAGCTCTTCTTTAGAAACAACAGGTTTTCTTTTCTTTTCTGTCATATAGTTATTCCTTTGTAAAAAGTTTAGAAACACTGATCTATTCAAACAAGAATAAACCAGCTTTACTTTTTTATCCCGGCAAGATAACCATGCCAAGGTTATTATGATTAAATTCTATGATAACACTGATAAAACTTCAAGAAAAGAATTTTCCTAATATCAAATATTATTTTAATAGATTTCAGGAATTTTTAAGATTTATTCATTAATTTCGCCAAGAAGAAGCTTAAGCTCCCTGATTTGCTCAACCATCTTGCTTCTATCAAGATTCTGAAACTTTTTTGGAAGCATTTCCCTGCTTGTACACTCAATTACAGCAACAAGATTCTGAAGCTCTATCTCATGAGGATATGCAGGGGGAACAAAATCCCTTATTGTCTCTTCAATATCTTCACGCGTAATTATTACATGATTATTCATTGTAGCATTAAACTTTGCTCTTATAAGTATAGCTTCAATATCAGCGCCGGAAGACTCAAATTTATATTTTTTCAAAAGTTCTGAAATTGAAATATTTTGCTGTACTTTAAGTTTAAGCTTTTTAATAAGTGTTTCAAAAAGATCTTCCCGCTCCTCATTTGTATCAGGATAGAATAGGGCAAGATGCTCTTCTGCGCGTCCCTGCCTTTTTAAGTCTATTGGAAGAAGGTCTGGGCGGCATGTTATTAAAAACCAGATTATCTTTCCCCTGTAATCTGTATTACCCATAAATGAAGCAAGCTGGGCAAAAATCCTGTTACTTGTGCCGGAATCTCCTTCCTGGTTTCTGTTGCCGAGAAAAGCATCTGCCTCATCAATAAGAACGCCGACAGGAGCCATTGCTTTTAATATATTAAGAACTTTTTCAAAATTAGCCTCGCTTACACCCTGCCATTTTGACCTGAAATTTTTAAGCTTTACTATTGGAACACCAATATCACCGGCAAAAGCAGTAACCATAAAAGATTTTCCTGTACCTACAGGCCCTGAAATAAGATAGCCCATTGGAAGAACATCAAGGCGTCCCTGTTTTATAGCTTTTGCAGCGCTTTTAAACCGCTTTTTAACAAATTCATGGCCTGAAACCATTGAAAGATCATGTTCTGTCTCAATAAATTCCAAAAGCCCGCAAGCCTCATTTTCAATTATCTCTTTTTTACGGTATTTAAGATACTCAAGAGAAATAGGCTTATCTTCTTCAAAAGACTCTGCTGCAAGCTGATTAAGGTTTATAAGATTAAGCCCGCTTGTTATTCTTGCAACCCGTTCAGGATTAAGTCTATCCTCAAGAATCAGAGAATTCTGCCTGTCTATAAAATTTAAAAAGCTTGTCCTTATTTTTTCATCAGGAATAGGAATATTGATTTTTATTGTAGAAGGGGATCTCACAAGACGCAGGCTTATATCTGTAAGATTTTCAGTAAGAAGAATTACAGAAATATCTCCTTTTGTAAAAATAGGATCCTGGCTCCACCTGTTTAGAGTAACAAGATTATACCTGTCCTCATCTGTCATTCTTGCAATATCGCTATTAGAAACTATAGTCTCTGCATAATCAATAATAAGAACAATTCTAAGCTTTTTGGGAAGATTCATAAGAAAATATTTCTCAAGATACCTGAACGCTTTTGTAGGATCAGAAGATAAAAGCTCTTCAGGGTTTGCATCAGGATATGCTGTCTTCATTGTTTTAAGATAATCTTTCTGCATATCCTGGGAACAAAAATTGATGCCGGAAGACCTGTCATAAAAAATAATTATATCTTTATTTCCAAACAAAACCTCAGAAATAAACTCCTGAACCCTTACAAAAACAAATTCTCCCTCATACATCTTGTTTGGAAGAAAATCGCGTATATTTCCATTTATAATATAAAGATTTGCAGTTTTTGAACAATATTTATATGAAAGCTCCTGTGCCCATGCAGGAAGTATTTTTATAAAAGGCAAATTTTTAACAATAAGCTGTTCAGCCATTTCCCCTCTCCAATTTAAAGAGTAAGCCTAATAGTTTTTATAAGTCAATAGATTATATAAAAATCAAAAAATTATTGTTTATTATCTGGGCGTACCGGCACAAAAATCTGTTTTACGGAACACTGTTTAAAATATTTAAAAAGTTTTTATCCATTACACATATTTTTGTGCCGTCGGGTGCTTTGCTTATATCTTTTTTAAACAAAATATTTTATACATCATTTACTATGAATTCCTGCTATTTAATATTAAAAAAAATTATTGTTTAAAAAAGGATACCGCTTCGCCCCCTTACGCAAACCTATCTGTCATTAAGTTTATTGCGTTTCTTGGGTGCAGTAAGGTCATAACTTAGATTAATAAGCTCCTGCAATGTCTCTTGATCTACAGTGCCATCCAGCAAAACAGTTATCCAGTGTTCTTTGTTCATATGATATGCAGGAAGAATACCTGGTTTGCCACGTATAAACCCCGACAAAAATGGATCACATTTTAGATCAACCACATCGCATATACCTTCGCCGGGGAGGCCTAATTTTTCCCGCTTTACCCTAATTATTGCAGCAAACCATTTCCTGTTGCTTTGATGGCGGAAAATAGCCGTATCTTTATCAAAAGGATAGTCAGGGTCTGTGTTAAAGTTTTCTTTTATATAGGCAAATAATTCAGACAGTGCAGCCATGCTTTTTCCTTTCCCCTATATGTCATACTGTTGAAAAACAGTATCTCCTTTAGTATAACATACCCTGTATTTTTATTATCTATTAAATGCTTGAACTCTCTTTTACTCTATATTAAAGTATCACTGCATGAATCAAAATACAAAACCTATAATTGATATATATACAGATGGCGGCTGTTCAGGAAACCCAGGCCCTGGCGGCTGGGGATATGTTATAATCTTTGGAGAAAAAATATATAAAAGTTCAGGATGCGAAAAAAAGACAACAAACAATAAAATGGAACTTACTGCTGTAATAAAAGCATTGGAAGCATACAAAAATCTCTGTGCAGAAAATAGTTTGGGTAATCAGGAAGCAAGAGTGTTTACAGATTCTGCATATGTAAAAAACGGTATAACAAGCTGGATAATAACATGGCTTAAGAATGGCTGGAAAACAGCAGATAAAAAAGATGTTAAAAATAAAGAACTATGGATAGCGCTTAAAAATATTTCAGACCAGATCAGTTTGAAATGGCACTGGGTAAAAGGCCACTCTGGAGATAAATGGAATGAAGAGTGCGATGCACTTGTAAAAAAAGAGATTAAAAACTGCTGATTAATAAAATCTGAATTATATTTCTACATTTTTAAATTATAAAATTCTTTAATTAATTTAGATAAAAAATAAATTTGTTAATATACTTTGTAAGCTATTTTTTATACTAATTTTCATAATTTATAATATATGTTAAATTGGGTAAAATAAAAAATAATTTTCCATAAATATTTCTACTTTATATAGAATTTATTAATATATCTGAATAGCAAAACAGTATCTGTAAAATTTCCAAGAGGAGTTCTTATATATGTCGCAGAATACGGAAGCAATTAATAAAAAGAGCTTGAAAATATATAAAAATAATTCAGCTAAAATAGATGATAAAGAAAAAATTATATTGCCGTTTAAAAGAGTTGTTTCATTAATTATTTCTTATGCTTCTTCCAGGTTAAGCGCTCAATTAAAAGCAGTAGCATTTGTTGTAATATATCTTTTTATAGCTCAGACATTTATATTAAGAGTTCCTGTTGCCCATGCTTTTTCTGTTATTTTAGGAGTAGGAGCAACTGTTGCAGGATTGGCTTTTTTTCTGGAAGGACTTTTTTTAGGAATCATGCCTTTAGGAGAACAATGCGGGCTTAGATTACCAGGCAAGACAGGAGCTTCCGGCATAGCATTATTTGCCATAATTATTGGAGTAACAGCAACTTTGGCAGAACCTGCTATAGGGTTTTTAAAAATACAAGGCAGCGCTGTATCGCCATGGGAAGCTCCTCTTCTATATCTTTTACTAAATAGAGGCGCAGACTGGATGGTTTTTGCTATTGCTATTGGAGTTGGGCTTGCTGTTCTTCTGGGTGTTTTCAGGTTTATCTATGGGTGGTCATTTAAACCTGCTGTTTTTATTTTAATTCCATTTTTAATAATTATAGGATTTATATTTGATCATGATTTATCACTCCGCCAGGCTGCTGCGCTTGCATGGGATACAGGCGGCGTTACAACCGGCCCTGTAACAGTTCCTCTGGTTATAGCTCTTGGAATAGGAGTATCAAAAATATCAGGCAGGAGCAAGGGAGGCGCATCAGGGCTTGGGGTAGTAACATTGGCATCTGCGCTTCCTGTTATTGCAGTATTTCTTTTAGCTTTTATTCTTTCTCATAATGTTCCAAAACCTTTATCAGCAGCAGATTTTTTTTCTGCACAACCTTCTATAAGAAAACAGGCTATTTATGTTGCAGGGAGTGAAGAACATTTATCCGAAATAGCAATAGAAGCAGTATCAAAAGGTTTTATCAGCAGTGAAGAATATAAACAATTTTTTCCTGATTCTTTATTAATAAACACAGATATTTCAAATAGTTTTGTGCCTGTTAAATCAGGAGGAATACAAAAAATTCTTAAATATTTTATAGATGCAATAACTACAGTTCTGCCTCTGGCGCTGGTTTTAATTATTACTCTTCTTTTTTTCTTAAAAGAAAAAATCAGAAATGCAGATGAAATTATTCTTGGATTAATATTTACAGTTTTGGGAATGTTTCTTTTTACTTTCGGCATGGAGAAAGGAATATCAGCTTTGGGGTCACAAGCCGGCTCAGCTCTTCCAAAAGCTTATGAAAAGACTATAAGAAATGATAAAGCTGTTACTGTTTATGGTGTTACTGAAAATTCAATATTTACAGTTCCTGGTTATAATGAAGCTGAAACTTATATCTGGATTCAGGGAGATGATGGGCCGGTTTCTGTTCCTTTTGTTTCTTCCCAGCTTAATTCTGATGCAGGAACATATTATTATGTTCCTGTCGAAAATGCTGTATTTTTTAAATGGGGAAAAAATGCAGGATTACTTGTTGTTTTAAT
>JAVBQS010000115.1:0-4429 GCA_031548835.1 Spirochaetia bacterium | reverse complement strand
TAGCAGAAAGAGCATAGATTCTTATAAGAGGATCTTCTTCTTTATATGCTGCCACAAGATCGGCAAAGCTTTCTTCATCTTTTATATAGCCGAGAGAATTTATTGCATATTGTCTTGATGTTTTTTCAATATATTTGTCAGATGCTATATCTTTTAAAAATCCTGCAGTTGCTGGATCTTCAAGCTTTCCTATATCAAGAAGTATTTCCAGTTTTACAGAAGAATCATCATCTGTATCATATAACTGCATAAGCCTTTCTGAATATTTTTTATTGCTTGTAGCTGTTAATGCTTTTATAGCTTCAATTCTATATTCTTTCTGGTTATCTTCCAAAAGATTAAGAAAAACCTCTTCATTTGCTTCTACGCTATTGATTGATGAAATATAACGTATAGCAGCAATTATTACACTTCTGCTTTCATAACCTCTATCCCCTATTTTAGCAAGCGCATGGCTTATTAAAAGATTGGATTTCGCGGCAGAATATAATTCAATAATATCTTTCTGAATCTGTTCGCTTTTTGTAGTATCAAAAAGTTTCAGAAGCTGATCATTATATGATAAATCTTTATCTGTAATAAACTCTTTTATAAGTTCAGATATTTCGTTATTTAATCCATAGGAAAGTTTTCTTTGCCTCTCATCTCTTATTGAAGTTGTTCCGTTACTGATATTCTGAGAATCAATTTTGGTATCTTGCTGATTTGTATCCTGTGCTGGGTTATCCTGCTTGGCAGGCTGATTATTTCCAGCATCCTGCGCTGCATTTTGATTATTTTGACCGCTTCCCTCGTTATTTTGCTGCCCTTGGTTAACTGCTTGTGTATTATTTTGAGAATCCTGGGAAAAGCAGATAGAATAAGAAAAAACAATAAAATATATTAAAATTAAAAAACGTACTAATTTCATTTAATCTTCCTCCTCTTTAAAAAGAAGATAAAATCGATTTTAAATAATTTATATAACAGCAATACAGTTCCTGAAAAAACTATAGCTGAAGTTAAAAAATAAATAAATAATTTAATATGCAATCCTAAAGTCCATAAATTGCCATAATATTTTCTTAAAAATATTATAAGTATTGATGGAATAATAACTGCAAGAGTTATTTTAACAAGCCCTGTAAAAAGAAATTTAAAATTATAAAAAGCATAACTCTTTTTAATATCTGCAAACATTAAAACAGAGCCTATAGAAAAAGCAATAGTATTTGCAACTGCAAGCCCGCACACTCTAAGAAATGTCTGTTTTAGAATTATTGAAAATATAATATCAATAATACATACAATTATTGAAAAAATAAAAGGCTTTTTGTAATTATGTATTGAATAATAAAATCTTTGAATAAAATTGAAAAAGCCTGTCATAAAAAGTCCTGCTGCATAGCCTTTTAATACAAATGCTGTGAGATAGCTATTTTCAGCATTAAAAGATCCTCTTTGTAATGCTATTGATACAAGTTCGGGGCCCATTACAAATATAAAAACAGCAGAAGGGAGAAGCAGGGAATAAAGATTAATAATTCCTGTATTTACTGTGTCTAGAAGCTCTTCTGTCATATCAGATGCCGCAAGCCTGCTCATTTTTGGAAAAAGCACTGTTGTGATAGATGCAGAAAAAATGCCGAATGGAAACTGCCAAAAAACTATAGCATAGCTTAATGCAGAAGAACTTCCGGTCTCAAGTCCTGATGCAAATCTTACAGCAATCTGGGAATTTATTGCAAATATAGATGCTGTTGCAACTACAGGAAACCAGTTTTTCATTATTTTTCTAAAATAGTGATTCTTGAAATTAAAGTTTAGTTTTAAATCATAGCCTTCTTTGAAAAAAACAGGAAGCTGGAAAATTATCTGTAAAATCCCGCCTGAAAGAACTCCTACAGCCATGGAGAAAACACCAAGATATTTATAGAAAAATACTATTCCTGAAATAACTGTTATTGAAAAAAGTATTGGAGTAATTGCAGGTATAAAAAAATATCCAAGTGAATTAAGCACAGCCATTATTGCAGCGCTTATACTTATGAGAAGCAGATAACTTATAAACCATCTAAAAAGGTCTACAGCAAGAGAATTAAGATATGGATCAGAAAATTCCAGTAAAACTTTATTTATAAGAAAATCTGCAAAAATAATTGAAAAAACACATGCAGGCACAAGAATAATTACCTGAAAAGCAAGTATATTTCTTACAATTGTTTTGGTAACTGTGTTATCTTTTTCTTTTATAAGAGATTCTGTTAAAACAGGTATAAATGCAGAAGATAGAGCTCCTTCTGCCATAAGTTTTCTCAGATTATTTGGTATTGCAAAAACTGAATTAAGAACATCTGCTTCTCCTGTTGCTCCGAAAAAAGCTCCAATTACAGCTATTTTTACAAATCCCAAAATTCTTGAAATAAGAGTACAAAACATTACTAATATAGTTGATACAGAACTTTTTACCGGTTTATTGTTAGTTACTTCCATAGCTACCTAAAAATCTTTTTTTAAAATCCATAAATGTATCAGTTTCTATGCTTGATCTTATTTCAGAGATAAGATCATTTATAAAGGTAAGATTATGTTCTGTTGCAAGCATTGGGCCAAGTATCTCATTTGTTTTAAAAAGATGCCTTATAAATGCTCTTGAATAATTTTTGCATGCAAAACAGCTGCATTTTTCTTCAATAGGTTTAAACTCTTCTGCAAAATTTTCTTTTTTTATTGCAATTTTACCATTCCATGTAAACAGAGTTCCATTTCTTGCAATCCTTGTAGGATATACACAGTCAAACATATCAATACCATTTTCAATTGCTTCAATTATATATTCAGGCGTTCCTATTCCCATAAGATAATGAGGTTTGCTTTTATCAATTAAACCAGCTGTATATTCAAGAAAATCTTTAAATATATCAAATGGTTCGCCTACTGACAATCCGCCAATTGCTATTCCTGGAAAATCAAGGCTGCTTATATATTCTGCACTCTCTTTTCTTAGATCTTTATAGAAATTTCCCTGCACAATTCCAAAAAGCTGTCCGCCCCACTCTTGCTTATATCTTTTCCAATACTCTATGCTTCTGGCTGCCCAGTCATGGGTAATTTTCATTGCATTAACAGCTTTTTTATATTCTGTATCAGGAGCAGTACATACATCAAGAGGCATAAGAATATCGCTTTTAAAAACTCTTTGCAGCTCAATAACATCTTCAGGAGTTAGTGTATGATATGAACCATCGATATGTGATCTGAATTTAATTCTATCTTTAGTTATTTTTCTAAATGGGGCAAGAGAAAATATCTGGAATCCGCCAGAATCTGTAAGAATATTATGCTGCCAGGAAATAAAATTATGAAGCCCTCCAGCTTTTTTTATAATATCAGATCCTGGGCGCAGATAAAGATGATAAGTATTGCTTAGAATTAAATTAATTCCTGAATCTGAAAGTGTTTTATGTTTTACCGCTTTTACAGAACCATTTGTTCCCACAGGCATAAATATTGGCGTTAATATTTTTCCATGAGGGAGAGTGAATTCTGTAATTCTTGCTTTTGTATTGCTGCTTGATTTTAATATTTTGAAATTCATTATTTTATCTTATCCTGTTAAATCATTTATTATTGTTTTAAACTATATCAAAGCTGCTATGTTTTTGCATATCTTAGCAGAGCAATACTTAAGAAAAAGAAAAAAACAAAAGATCCCCATGCTCCCACAAGCGGAGGAATATAACCAAGCCTTGCAAAAAGGCCCAATACCATTTGCATTATATAATAGCCTGCGGCAAGCAAAAGGCTTGTTAAAAGACTCATTATTAAAATATTTTTTCTAAAACTTCCGCCTACAGATGAGGCAATTATTGCCACAATCAAAGATGTTAATGGAAAAGAAAATCTTTTATAATATTCAATAAGCTGAATTCTGTAGGAAAGCCCGGCCATTTTAAGGCTTTCTATCCACTGGGCAGCATCGTTAACATTCATCTCTTCAATATTGTTTACAACTTTTCTAAAAGTAGATGGCCTAAGATTATATTTTGGTTCTTCTATTTTAGATATAGTTTCAATAACATATTTATTTTCAGCATTATTAAAAAAATATTTTCTGCAATCCATTAAAATCCAGCTGTTTAGTGAAGCATCCCATGCAGCATGTTTGCAATCAATTCTTACCGGTACATATCTGTTTTCTGTTCTGTCAAGTATTATCAAATTTGAAAGTGTTTCATTGCTATCATTATAGAAATCAGCATTATAAATAATTTCCCTATTGCTGTTCATAACTGTTATATTATCATTATTATATTTTATCTCTGTTCGTAAAAGCCTTGCTGTAAGTTCATTTTTTTTATGAAATGTTGATTTAACAAAATTTTAATGAAAAATAAATGTTAAAACACTAATTAAAAATACGCATATAATTAATTGCAAAGTTAATAGG
>JAVBQS010000074.1:0-6205 GCA_031548835.1 Spirochaetia bacterium | reverse complement strand
CTAAATGACCAAGATAAATCTGTTTTCCTTTTTTGGAAAAACTAAATATTGCCCTATACCTATCTTCTCCTGCGCCAAGTTTATAAATAACATTATCGTTAATGCCTGTATCTGTATTTATTTCAGAATTTATAATTCCATAATCTTTTCCGCATATTCCGCAGTTATGTCTACAGTTATTTTCACATTTTGATGTAAGCTTTGAATTATAAAAATTATCATATTCTTGTATAAGATATTTTTCAGAAACTCCCATTGATATTCCAGACCACGGCAGTTTTTCATTTATCTCTTTTTGTCTGCATGTTTCTTCTTCCACATTCCAGTTTTGCGATTCTATAACTTTTTTCCATAGCGATATATTAAAATAATCTTCCCATGCATCAAATTTTGCGCCCGCCTGCCAGGCATCAAAAAGCAACTTGCCTGTCCTTTCATCTCCTCTTGAAAAAATACCTTCTACAAATGACATCATTGGAGAGTGATATCCAAGTTTAATATTTTTTCCTGTAAGCTTGTTTTTTATATAATATCGCTGTTTAAGGGCTGCTTCTTCCTTCATTTGCGGCGCCCATTGATATGGAGTATGGGACTTTGGGACAAATGTCCCTATATTTACATTTATATCTATGCCTGTTGCTCCCTGCACTTTAAACAGAAAATCTATTATTTTATCACTTTCTTTATAATATAACTCCCCATCCTCAGTTGTGCCGTTAGCAGAAGGAAGTCCAATCATAAAATAAAATTTTGCAACTTTCCAGCCAAGCTGTTTTGCTTCTTTTATAATTGCAATTGTCTGATCAATATTAACTTCTTTATTAATTCCTTTCTGGGAAAAAGGGTCTGGCGTCTCAACTGCAAAAGTAAGGCCTGATTTTCTAACCTCTCCTATTTCTGATAAAAGAGATAATGTAAATGAATTAATTTTTAACGAAGGAAGAGAAAATGAAACGCCAAGGCCTGAATATTTTCTATTTAGTTTTTTAATAATATCGCTTACTGATGAATAATCTCCTGATGACAGTGATGATAAGGTTATTTCCCTGTAGCCTGAATCAAAAACCAGTTCTTCAATTTCCCTATCAATTATTGTATACTCTTTTTCTCTTTTTGGCCTGTAATAAAAGCCTGCATGGCAAAACCTGCATCCATTGGGGCAGCCTCTCATTATTTCAACAATGCCATTATCCTGTACAGGTTTTACAGAAGGTACAAGTTTATATTTTCTTTTTACCTGTTTTTCAGAAAATTTCCCATATATTGCTTTGTAAACTTTTTCCTTTTTGCCTTTATACCATATATATCTATTTTCTTTCATTATTGAAAGAATTTTATCTCTTCTTGCTACATCTTTTTTAAGCTTAACAATTTCATTCAGCAATTTTGTAAATTCTTCCTCAGCTTCTCCTATAAAAAAGAGATCAATAAAATCCCCATAAGGAACAGGGTTTGTAACGCCGGGCCCTCCTGCAATAACAATAGGATAATTTTTATCCCGGTTTGAATTATATAGCGGTATTTTGCCAAGGTCTAAGATATTTAATAAATTTGTTGCAGTAAGTTCATATCCAAAAGTAAAACCCAATATATCAAGATCGCAAATAGGAATATTGTTTTCAAGAGTAAATAACGGAAAAGATGCTTCCCTAAGTATTTTTTCAAAGTCTGGAGCAGGTGCAAATACACGGTCGCATACTGTGTTATCAATACTGTTAAACAGATTATAGAGTATTTTTATTGCATTATTTGACATTCCTATATCATACATATCAGGATATGATATAGCTATTTTAAGAATATTGTCTTGTAAATTTCTTTTATCATGGCTTCCATATTCACCGCCTGCATAGCGGCCTGGATTTTCAACCTGCATTAGAATAGATCTAATATTATTTTCTGTAAAATTTTTATACATTAAACTAAAACCTGTAACGCCTGTAATTAATATTGATAAGCAGCGCAGTCCCTATCATAGCAGTCCATAAGGATGATCCTCCGTAGGAGAGAAAAAAAAGAGGTATTCCTGTTATAGGCATTATTCCAATAGTCATTCCAATATTGACTATAAAATGGAAGAGAATCATTGTAGAAATTCCGCTGGCTAAATTTGACCCAAAAAGATCTTTTGCAGATACAGAAATCATATAACCGCGCACAATAAGTATCAGAAACAGCATAAATATTAAAATACAGCCGATAAAACCTATTTCTTCAGCTATTATTGAAAAAATAAAATCTGTGGATTGCTGCGGCAGATAACGAAGATGGCTTTGAGTTCCATTTAAAAAACCTTTTCCTATAATACCGCCGGATCCTACTGCTGTTATAGATTGTGTAACATGCCACCCTGCTCCCTTTGGATCTATATTGGGGTCAAGAAAAACAACCAGCCTCATTATTTGATAACTTTTAAGAATTTTTCTTGCAGCAATTGCTCCTGTCATTGCAATTAAAATTATTGAAGAAAAATATGCAATATAATAATAGTAATAATATTTCTTTTTTGTAAAAAAGTATCCCAAAAGCGCTATAACTAAAATAGCCATGGCAGAAATAAAAATCCAGTTATAAAATTTTGCATCATTAAAAAAATTAATAACAGCTTCGCTTCCCTTATAAATATATCTAAACCATACAGGTATGACTATTAGAATTATAGAAAGCGATCCTGTCAAAATAATATAAAAAATATGTCTTACAGAAGCGCCTGCTGTAAAACTCATAGCAAGAAAAATTGGAATATAAACTAAAGCTGTCCCCATATCAGGCTGAAGAAGTATCAATGAAACAGGGACAAAAGCTATTAAAAATCCTTTAAACAAAGTAAATATTTTTGTCATATTGCGTGAATTTTTAGCATAAAAAGCTGCAAGCATAATTATTGTACTTATTTTTGCAAATTCAGAAGGCTGGATTCCAAAATCCATTATTCCAAGCCATGACCTTGCCCCATTTACTTTATTTCCAAAAAGCAGGGTAACAATAAGCAGGAAAATAAATGCAAAATATATATAAACTGCAAAATTCTCAAGAATTTTATAATCAAACAGGATTACCATTACCATCAAGACAAGGCCTAAAGAAACCCACACAATCTGTTTAATAAATTCATTAGAAACAAGAGTTCCATCCGATGCAATGCTGCTTGAATATATAAAGCAGATTCCTGTAACTACAAGAAGAATAACACTTATAAGAATAAGAAAATCAAAATTAAGATTTGTTTTTACATTCACTCTGCCCGCTCCCTGATTATATCTCTTGGCTTTTTAAGATACCAGATATTAAGGGCATCAACTGCTTCTTCATAGGTTTGATTTGCAAATATTCCCTGGAAAATTACGTTAGTTGCTTTTGGAGCCCACCACTCCCATTCATTTGTTGCTTCAACCATTACAACAACTACTACCTGTTCATCTGGGTCATCTGCCTGATATGGAGCATATGCGGCAAACCAGGACGTCCATCTGTCTTTAAATCCTACTTCGCTTGTTCCTGTTTTTCCTGCAACTTGCGCAGCTTTTGTAGTAATTACAACTTTTGCAGTTCCTTTTGTAATTACCCCACGCATAGATTCTTTTGTTTTCTGAAATGTTTCTTTTCTAATAATTGTTTTATTAAGAACTTTAGGTTCAGTTGATTCAATTATTTCGCCTGATATAGGATCTCTTATTTCTTTTATAAGATGAGGCACATAATTTACACCATCATTGACAACCATTGATATTGCATTTGCAATTTGCAGCGGTGTTGTTTCAAGATAACCCTGTCCAATAGAAATATTAAATGTATCTCCCCCGACCCAGGGAACATTAAATGTCTGAGATTTCCATTCTGGAGTTGGAACAAGCCCGCGCGCTTCCCCTGGAATATCTATTCCTGTCCTCTGTCCAAAGCCGAAACGTCTTGAATATTCTGCTATTTTATCAATACCCAGATATTCCCTGCCTACTGTCCAGTAATAGACATCACATGATTCGGCAAGAGCTCCGGCAAGATCCAGATAGCCATGCCCTGTTTTTTTATGGCAGTTAAAAACTCTGTCTCCAAGATGAATATTTCCCCTGCACTCAATTTTTTCCCTGGGAGAAAAAACTTCTTCCTCAAGCAATGCTGTAGTCATTATAATTTTAAAAACAGAACCAGGCGCATATACAGATTGAATATTTCTGTTTAAAAAGGGAAATCTTGAATCAAGAGAAAGAGAACCAAAATACTGTGAACTCTTGCTATCATAAAACTGGTTAGGGTCATACCATGGATATGAAACCATTGCAAGAATTTCACCTGTTGAGGGTTTCATTGCAATAACCGAGCCTGTTCTTTCGCCTAACGCTTTTTCGCATAGTGTCTGAATATGCCTGTCAATTGTAAGAACCAGGGTTTTTCCAATAACCGGTGATACTACCTCTTTATCTAAAGCTTCTCCAATTCTTCTGCCTTTAACATCAACTGTGTTATATTTTATTCCTTCTTTTCCTCTTAAAATAAAATCATATTCTTTTTCAATACCCATCTTTCCAAGCTCAGTATTAGGGGCATATCCTTTATTATAAAGCAACTGTAATTCTTCTTTCGTAATATCTCCCACATAACCCAAGACATGGGAAAGAGAACCGGAACTGTAATAGTTTCTTATTGGCTTGCTGCGCCATGTAATGCCTGGAAATTTATCAATATTTTCTGCAAGAACAAGTATTTTTTCATATTTTATATCATCTTTAATTTCAACAGGCCTGTATTGATTCATCATTCTCGGCGGGATTTTATCTATTATATCTTCTTTTTTAATTTCAAGAATATCGGAAAGCATGGCTGCAATACTATCCAGTTTTTCATGATCAATTTCCGCAGGTATTATATCAACAGCAAATGAATCAACATTCATAACAAGCTGGAGATCATAATTTCTGTCATAAATTTCACCTCTCAAGGTAGGAATTACAGATTCCCTCCTTGCAACAGCCCATGCCCTTTCTTTATACTCAACTCCTTTTATAACCTGAAGAGAATACAGATAAACAGAATAAAATATAACTACAGCTAACGAAAATATTATAACAGCTGTTATCCTGATTTTTAATGTTTCTTTTCTGTTGGGATAAAAATCGCTGCTGTTTCCCATTAAAAACCTCTATCCTCAACTGAATAAAATTTGAAAAGTTTCATAAGCGCAAAAACAAAAGGCGCGCATATACAGTTTTCAATAACTTCAATAGCAAACCTAAATGTAAAAACAGCAGGAGCTGCTTCCGGAGCAAGAAATAATGATGATATAATAACAGCAATAAAGCCTTTCATAAGAGTTGCAATTAAAACCATAAGCATAGGGAAAAAAATAGGATCAAGAAATATTTTACCTTTAAAACTGCCGAATATAAAACTTATAACAGTTTTTATAAAACTATTAAAACCAAGCGGAGATAAGCTTAAAAAATCCTCTGCTATCCCGACTATAAAACCGCTTACCTCTCCCTCAACAACACCTTTATTGTTTGAAAAAAATATTAGTATTATAAGCGCTATATCAGGATATATAAAATTTGAAGGAAGCTTTTTTAAAAGTGTAGACTCAAGTAATACAAAAAGAAACATAACAATAATAACAGGAATAAGTTTACTTTTTCTCATGAGAAGACCCTTCTTTAAGAACAAATACATATTCAAGTTTGCTAAAATCAATAACAGATTCAAGCTCAAGCTCAAGAGATGTTTCATATTCTCTTGCACCTACGCTTCTCACTCGTCCTATATAAATGCCGGGAGGATAAATAGAACTCATGCCTGAAGTTATTACAATATCGCCATATCCTATTTTATCGCTTGCATTTTTATTTACATAACTCATTGTTATTGGAAAAGAATTACTTCCTGTTCCGCTGACAATACCTTCATATCTTAAATTTTGAAGCCTTGCTGCTACTGAAAATTTTTTATCATATAACGGTATAATTTTAGATGAAGAATAACCTGCTTCTATAATTCTTCCGACAAGTCCCTGAAACCCTTCCTGGAAAGCAACAACAGCCATGTCTTTAGTTATTCCATGCCTGGTTCCCTTGTCAATTGTTATTGTATTGTAAAAAACTCCCGGATCATGACCAATTATCTGGGCAGGAATTTTTTCTGTTTTTACATTATTGCTAAACAGAAGCTGATTTCTAAGCTCATCATTCTCTCTTTTAAGATCAAGATAATTTTT
>JAVBQS010000126.1:0-28488 GCA_031548835.1 Spirochaetia bacterium | reverse complement strand
TATCAATGCTAAGATTAAAACATTTAAGATTATGTCTTATCCATACAGAAATCATTGCAGAAGGCATTTCCTGAGAATGTCACTTATTTGTGCTATCATCAACATGGATTTACATGATTATTAAGGTTACCGAACAAGTCTTATATATGATTTTAGTAAATTATGAAACTAACATACGGGATAATATTTCAATGTTTGTAGCTGCGGTTTTGTTTACAGTCTTAAATTACTTAGTGCAGAGATTTATAGTTTTTAGAAAAAAATAGTTTGAAATTTATTTTAAATAAAGGCATCGTATTTTTTGGAGAAAAGATGAAAAAAAAATATTATTATATATTATTAATTATCTCATACCTAATTGCATTAAGTTTTAGAATATACTGGATATCTAATAAAAAAGGTTTTCATGTTGATGAAAGTTTATCAGTAGTACTTTCTTGTTATAATGAATATATGTGGACAAAGGATTATGAAACAGGAAAAAAATATTTAGGTAAAGATGTTAAAGACATAAGTCTATGTGATAATGATAGTATAAAAAATGTTTTTGGTGATATAAAAAAATTATGGAAAGATAACCGTGACGGACCACATACTAATTTTTATTACTCCTTATTAAGGATAGCTCTTGCAGGGCTAAAGAACGGAGATATTAATAAAATTATTTTGAGAGGCTGCTTTCTTAATTTAATATTATTTTCTGTTTCTTTTTTTGTTTTTTCTGCTTTGATTAAGTTATTATTTAAAAATGATTTAATTGCTATTTTAGCTGTTTTTTGTACTTTTTTATCGCCGCAGACAATTTCAAATACTCTTTTTGTAAGACCTTATCAATTACAGGAAACAGTATTTATCATTTTTGTTTTTTTAATTTTTAAATTTATTGATAAAAATAAAATTATTATTTTTGAAAAAAATATTTTTATAAATGCTTTTTTGCTAAGTTCGATGTCGGTTATTACTGCATTGACTTTATTAACAGGTTATTACGCAATTATTTTTGTGGGCCTATTTGGAATATATCTTATTTATTATAATATAAAAGAAAAGAAGTATAAAGAAATAATATTTTATATTTTTATATTAATAATATCGGTTGCAATTGCTCAGGTACTATATTTAAAATATTTATCAGGTTTTACTTCTAGTAGAGCAACAGAAACTGTTAATTTATTTTTAAAAGATAAATTGATTAATAATATTATAGAATCTGGTATTAGAGCAGTAACATTTTTAAGAATCTATTATTTTACAATGCCTGTAATAATATTTATTGCTGCAGGTATAATATATTTGATTATTACTAAGATAAAATTAAATATTTCACTTAAAATATTTTCAATTTTTATAATTTCATTTATATATATATTTATTGTAACTATGTTAGCTCCATATAAGGAGTTGCGGTATTCGATGCCTGTTTTTCCTTTTTTAATAATTCTTCCAATAATTTTACTTCATTCTATAAGAAATAAAAAAATATTTTATATTTTTTCAATTTTTCTATGTTTAGCTTATGTAATAAATATTTTTGATGCAAAAAGGATAGATTATCTTTATAAAGACAAACACCAATCTTATAAATTTATAGAAACCCCAGAAATTCCTGTTTTTGTTATTAACAGATCTATATGGAAATATGCAGATATTGTCCCATATTTTGCAGATAATCAAATATATATTTTTAATAATAAAATTGATGAGAATTTTTTAAAATCATATAAATATAAAGATTTCTATCTTGTTGTTGAATCATCATATTTTAATTCACAAAAGCAAAAACTAGATCCCAGGGTATTTCTGATAGATTCTAAATTTTATGCAAATCGTTTTTATTGTATGAAAATAAGTACAGTTTCTTTCTGATTAAAAGCAAATCATAATATGATGGCTATTACCTTTTTGATATTAACTTTGTTAATATTCCTTACTGCAGATCTTTTTTACTACTTTTTGTAAAATAATAAAAAAACCATCATCATATAAACTTTTGATTCCTTTTTTTACATCAGTTTTAAATTATACCATATAATATTTCAATAACTTGGTATATTTTACTATTTATGAAAAAGTTAAAAAAATTAGTTCAAATTTTTTGTCTATTTTCTCTTAACCAATCCAGTTAATTATATAATAAAAATTACAGTTACACATTTTTTATTAGCTTTTAAAAAAAGTTATAATTTTTTCTTTTATTTTAAGCAGAGTCTTGGTTGATCCATATTTCTTATAATATTTTATGAGGCTATAACTTTTACGGGGAATAAAAGTAATGAAACGGTTGATAGAATAAAATTTATGGCAGGTATAAGTTTTGTAATATTGTTCTTTTAAATTGTCTTTAAATATTAAACTCCAGATCCCCTTTATAAAAAAATGACTTTTTGTATTTTCTGTGCTATTATAAACAAGTGGCAATGATACCTCAATATTTGATTTTAACAATAGGTATAATGATTCTGGATTACCAGAAAGAATATTTTTTAAAATTATCTTGTTAAAGTCATCTTCAAGATGTTTAATTGTTAACTTATGCAATTCTGCAAGTTTATTTTTTGATGAAATATGCAAATTTTCATTTAATCCAGTTAACAAATCAACTATTTTTTTAGATGTCCAAACTGGCTGCTTTATATTTTTTCTATAACAATAAGTAACTAGAGGTATTGCATAAAATTTACCAGCGGCAATCATTGCTTTTACAAAAAATGGCGGATCTTCAAACGTTGAAAGATTAGGAAATTGTATGCTGTTGTCAATTAATAATTTTCGTAAATATATAAATCGTGTAAAGCCATAATCAAATTGATAATCAATATAATTTATAAAACCTTCTTTGTGAAATATATATTTTTCATAATCTCCATAGTAATCATAAAGGATGCTATCTTTTTCCAGTCTTGAAAAACTTCCTCCGCAAATTAACGCATTGGAATTTTTTGCTGAATAATAGAGCATCTCTAATATCTCATCAGATGGATAAAAATCATCAGAATCCATAAAAGCAATATATTCACCACTTGCTATTTGAATTGCAAAATTTCTGGCATGAGCAGCACCGTTATTTTTGCAATGATAAATTTTTAGCCAGTTATGATTTTTTGCATAGCGATTCAGAATAATTATGGAATTATCTATTGAGCCATCATCAATACAAATAACTTCAATATTTTTAAATGTCTGTTGATTAATACTATCTAAACATTCAGAAAGATATTTTTCTGTATTATAAACAGGTATAATTATACTCAAAGCTGGGGAAGCGGAAAAAATATTACTATTTAAATAGTTCTTATTATCAATGGAGTAATTTATTTGTAGGAATTCTTTATAATCATTTTTAGAATAGAAAAAATTTTCATCTCTATTTAGAATAGAAAGGTCTTTAAAAATATATTGATTTAAAGCAGAGAATATCAATTTATAGGTATCTTTGTTTTTTGCAGTGCGTAAATTATGCAAACATCCTGCAAGAGTTGTGTTACAAAAACTTTGCTCAAATAAATGAAAAGTTGTCATTTTTTTTAATGTATCTAAAGTTGTTTTATATGCATGGAAAAACGCAAGTGGCTCATTTTGTTTGTTTGCTTGCAGATTAGAACTTTGAGATATCCTATAATATAATAAAGATTTATTAATAACAGAAATTTTGTTAGCAAGAGAAAGTGCAGTTAATACAAAATAAATGTCATTAGAGTTATGAAATTCCTGGAATTTCAACCCATGCTGAATAACAAAACTTCTTTTAAACATTTTTGTCCATGGACATGGTGTTACCATATCAAAAATATGATTAGCTGCATCCAAAGCAGAAAAGACTGTACTATTAGGAAGGCGATCCATCTTTAATAGCCATGGAGCTTTAGAAATTTGCTTTGTTTTTGTATCATAACAGGATGCTGTAAAAAGTATAATGTCAGAAGAATATTTTTCTCCAGAAAGATATGTCTCTTCAAGTAGTGTATGTTCAAAAAAATCATCTGCATCTAAAAAAATAACATATTTTCCTTTTGCCTGGAGTAATCCTGTATTACGGGCAACACCTGCATATTGATTTTCTTGTTTGATAATTTTAATCCGCTTCTCAAGTTTTGCATATTGATTTAAGATTGAAAAAGATGAATCTGTAGACCCATCATCTACACATATAACTTCAATATCTTTTAAAGATTGATTAATAAGAGAATCTATTGCTTCTGGTAGATATGCTTCAGCATTATAAACTGGGATAATTACAGATACACAAGGAGACAATCCCTTCCTCCTACTTTTTCAAGCCTATTTTTTGAAATGTACGATTTAAAGTATATATGACACCAAATTCTTTAAAACATTTAAATAAACCTATAATTTTGCGAGGCATAAATGTAATTATACGCCCTATTTTAAATGAGAAAGAATTTTGAATTTGGTTAATTTCGGCCTGGAGTTGTAGAATTTTTATTTTTGCAACTTCTAAATTGCCAATATTATCAACCAAATACTTAGTTTGAGATATGCTTCTTAAATAGTATGTCAAAGGATCATTTATGATGTATAAAAGATTTTCCCACGATTTTTTTCCAAATAAATCTTCCTGTAATAATCCACTGTCTAAACTTTCTTTAAATTCCTCACTAAATCTCACAATGTAACCTAGTTTAAATTCTTCTCCAATTCTATTATATGTAAACATATAATTTTGATATTTTTTATATAAAAACATTGGAAAAAGTTTTTCTTTTAAACCAGGATTCTTGTTCAGAAAATCAAGAATATATTCATATTCCTGATTCATGCAATATACCTTTGCTTTACTATGCACAGAGGAATTTGGATTATCTCTTCGATTCATATAGAAAGGTTTATTTAAAAAATAAACTCTTCCAGCCAATGCAAATGTTTTAAACCAGAAACCATTATCCTGATAAGAGGCTCCTGGTGTTTCATTATGGCGGATATTATTTTTATTTAAAAAGTCTCTACTATAAATTCCGCTCCAGGTATTCAGGATTAAGTTAAAAAGTTTTATGTTTGATTGCGGATTCAAAATTTTATTATAAAATATATCATTCTCTGATAATTTATTATATTCTAATTTTAATTCGTTATTTTCATTAACAAAACGATAGAAATCTGCTTTGATAAAATCCAGGCAATTATCGTGAGCAATGTTATAGAGTGTTTCATACATATCAAGCTTTATATAATCATCACTCTCAACAATACCTATATACTCACCAATTGCAGCATCAATACCAACATTCATTGTATGGCCATAACCTGAATTAGATTTATTAATTACTTTGATGCGGGAGTCTTGTAACGCATATTCAGCCAAGATTTCTGGTGAAGTATCGTTAGAGCCATCATTAACACAAATAATTTCTATATCTTTTAATGTTTGGTTTACAACACTATCTAAACATTCTCGTAAATATTTTTCTGTATTGTAAATTGGAATAATTACAGAGATTTTAATATCAGTCACATTTCTCCTCTTCTCTATATATTAATTTAATATTGAATATGCAAATGTAATAATTTTTCAGTAATCATCCCCAAAGGATATTGTTATATTATGCTGGTAAATCTTCCTTATGGTCAAGGTGTGCTTTATTAATATTGTGTCCTTTTCGAGCTGTTTCGTAACTATATATGATTAAAATTAACCTGTCTTTAATCCAGACTTATAGAATTTGATTCTGCTTTAAATCCTGAAATGTTTAGCAAGAAGTGTTTTATGAAGTCTTTCAATATGCTATTGGATTATGGCAGTAGTCATGTGATTGATATCTTCAAGCAGGAAGAAGAATTCGAAGGTGTGATCGTTAACTTTTCTGTAATATTCATTATATACGATTCATATAGATGGTTTCAATAAAATAGTCAATAAAAGATAAATGACACGAGAAAAAATAATCTCTGTGAAAAACTATCTATAGTAATGTATTTACAATAAAATTTATGTTTTTCAGTTCGCTTTCCACAGTGTTGTTTTGTCTTTTTTGCGCTGAGTAATTTTTAATACAATATAGAGTATCTTTAGTCTCTCTTGTCTAAAATAGTCTTTAAAGCATCAACAATAGCGGTATGTTCACTTTTTGCTAAATAATTTTCATAAGTAATAATATTGATTCCAAAAGACTTTAATTCATCTTCTTGATGATTAATGTCATTATTTATATTGATCAAAAGAGGTCTTTCATTATATTTTTTATGAAATTCTGCGGAAAATTTTTTGATGCTGCTTTTTGAATTATTACCTTGAAGCATTATACCATCTGCTCCGTGATTAATATAAATAGAACTTTTTTCCAAAATATTTAATATTGTATTATTATTTAAAACATCTGAACATTTAACAAATATCATAAAATCTTTTGTTATTTGCGCTTTTTTTCCTGCTTCTATTTTTTTAGAAAATTCTTTTACTTTTGTTTTTAAAGTATTTATTTTAGATAAAGAATTTCTATGAATAGAAGCTGCTTCATCCTCTATAACAATTGCAGAAACACCAAGTCTTTCCAATGTGCGGATTGCATAAATAAAGAAATCTTCATTTTCGCTCCTGCCAATATCAAAAATAATAGGCTTTGTAGTACAGGATAATATATCATTTAAACTGTGAAGCCTAGCTGAAAAATCAACAGTTTGATTATCTGATTTGCCTTTACTTATTGAGTCAGAAACAGGATCAATCCATATACCATCAAATTCTTCTTTTTTCCCATTTTTGACTACTTTTGTCTGTTCTATCAATAATCCTGTAAGACCGGAATGAGATTCAATAAATCGTATAGTTGGTTTAGCTAAAATAAGCCGTTTAAGCATTTTCTGCCTGATTTCTGGTGTTGTGCCTATTTCCTTGATTTTTGTATTTAGCAGTGTAGAGGATATTCCCTGTGTATATGGCACATCAACAACTTTACCGCCCCATTCTTTTAAACAGTCTACTGCCCGTTGTCTTGTTTCTTTTTGTATTCCCTTTTTCCAGTCATCTCCATGAACAACAAAATCTGGTTTTAGCTTTTTTAAATTAGGAACATAATCAAGTGTTTTCTGGGGAATAACTCTGCTTACCCCTTTTAAATGTTTTACAATTAATGAACGCTGTTCATAGTTTAGATATGGAAGCCGTTTATAACTTGCAATTGCCTCATCTGTTAATACACCAACAATAACTTCTCCAAGCTTTTCTGCTTCAATAATAATATTAAGATGACCGGGATGTATAATATCGGCGCTCATACCAACATAAACTTTTTTCTTTTGTTTCATTTAATTTCTTCCCATGAGTTGCTATCAAAAATTGAACCTGTAACACTATAGTGCTTAATTTTTATAGTTTTTTGTTCTGTAAATTGCTGAGTATTACCTAAAAAGTAACTATAAATGCGTTTTCTTTTTTCTTTTATTAGTCTAGGATCCTTTGTTCCTTCAAAAGAAATATCTGATTCTGATTCTAATATAGATAAAATATCTGCAGAAGATATATAACTTTTATCTATATTTAACAAACCTGCAGCATTAAAATCTTTTATTAATAATAATGAATTAGAACGTGAAAAATGTGACGATGGCACATTTTTAATATTTAAGTCGCTATCATTACTAAGATTCCCGTGGTCTGAAACAATCATAATTAAAGTATTATCATATACTCCATTAGCTTTCATCCAATCAAACCAATTCAACAAAATATCTATTGTTTTTTTTGCAGAATAATATGCAAGATCCTTAGAATCTTTTCCTGTATCTCTTATATCCTGTTTTTTATTAATACTATAGTTTTTATTTTTTCCTGTAATAACATTTCCTGATTCATCAATTCCATATGGAAAATGTGTTAACCTATTATGAATGTAAAAAAATACTTTTTCTCTTCCATCAATACTTGAAATTTCAGGTAATAGATTAATATATGCCAATTCCTTAATTGCATATTCTCTTGCAGCTTTTATATATTCTTTATTTCTTAAACCAAGCCACCCGGAATCATCATATATACTATATTTAAGATTATTAGGAGATGAATTAAAAATAGATACTAAAATAAGTAGAGAAGCAATCCCTGAATTATCCTTACGAAGGGAAAACCCATTTTCTTTTTTCCAGTAGTTAATAAATCTACTGCTCTGTTCTAAATAAACATCATCTCCTGTTTCTTCTTTAAAAAAAATATGTGGATTTGTAACTGTTACTTTATATCCTGCAGCTTTTACTTTTGGAAAAAAATATTTAGCAGCTTCTTTTAGTTCTTCTCTTCCTGTCTTGTCATTATTAATAAGCTTAAGAGGAATATAGTCATACCCGGCAAGCATAGCTGGCAACGAAGAAATAGTTGCAGCAGAAACAGAAAGACAATCTGGGTACCAGGTAAATCCTGAAAGCTTTTCTTTATATTCAGGATTTTTTTCAATCAAACGTCCTATATAATTTCCATTAAACATATCTGCTATAAAAAAAACTATATTTGTCCCTGTTTTTGAAAACTTATGACTTTCAAAAGCAGCTTTAGATATTTCAGCAACTATATCTTCTGCAGATATTTTATCTATATTAGAATCAGAATCAATTTTGTTATACTGCATTATCAGGTTGATAAAAAGCAAAAAACTTCCTGTTATAAAAACAGTTATAATAATATTTTTATATTTTACCAAAAGCTGTTTTGAAACATACCATAAAGTAACAATAATAACAGGATCCAGCAAATATTGCTTCAAAGGCATCTTTAGTACAATATTCTCAAACTGAAATATAAAAAAATCAAGGTTGCCTGTTTTTAACTTTAAAAATAGTGAATATACTAATGTACATAAAAAAAGAGATAATAAAAAACGGGTGAAAAACATTTTTAGGGAAACAGGAATTATAAAATAAAAAACAGTTAATATTACAAATGCAGCAGCAAAAACCACTATGACAAGTAACAGTAATGGGTAAAAGGTTATGCCCGCAAAACCAGGATCAGAGAAGTAATACAAAATTGGTTGATATATAATAAGATAAAAGAGATACCCTGCAACTGTTACAAAAAATATAACAGTCATCTTATCTTTGTTTTCTATTTTCTTATAAAATTTAATATAAAAAAAGTAAAATATTATTATATCAAGAATAAAAACTATTAATATCTTTAAATTTGTTTTTGATATATAATATTCAAATCCAGCAAAATTCTTAAGCATATAGATAAGCGGTAATAACAATAACCATAGACCTGCAAGTATAAATAGCTTCCTGCAAAACCTCCATTTTAAAAAGAAATATATACTCATATATATTGCAAGTATTCCAAGTAAAAATATTATATTTTTAAACTGCTTATCAAATCTAACTGCCAGATATACTTGCAGTGAAAAAAACAATAGATGTACAAACAGTACAACAAGATTTGGTTCTTCTTTTATTATTCTTTTTATAAAAAACTCTTTCTTTACTTATGTTTTTTCAGACAAGATTGGCGGCGGCAATATCCCTGTATTTCTTAGCATAATATTTTTTGCCAATGAAAAAATATTATTCATTGTCCAGTAGATAAGAAGTGCAGAGGGTGATTTGTAAAGCAGCAATAGAAAAATTATTGCCATTACAAATAATTGGCTGTTCTCCTTGAATCGCAAAGACTTAGTATAATAAATTGATGCCGCAATATTTACAAATGTCATAACAAAAGGAAGCAGGTTAAGTCCCCACAATAAGTTATCAGGTTTTGCAAGATCTTTTATAATAAAAAAAGGTACTCCTGTATAGCCTTTATAATTAGATAACAAAGAATACGCAGCAAAAAAAAATGGTATCTGAACTAAAAGGCCAAATGATGTTTTGAATGTCTGCCAGGATTTATAATTATAAATTTTATGTGCTGCCCTTATTTGATAAAACCGCTTATTGCCTGTAAATGTTTTTTTTATTTTTTCTATATCTCGAGACATCCGTTTTTGAATAGCTTTTTCCTCATTTCTCCATTTTTCTGCAAGATAATAAAGAGGAGCTGTGATAATTGTTATAAAAAAACTTAATAGAATAAGAGATATTCCATAGCTATCTGTAAAAGAAAATAAAAAAGAAAAAATAGCTGAAAGCAATAACTCAAAAGGGTATAAAATTATTTTAAAAAAAGATACAAGCTGTGTCATATAATTTCTCCCATTATCAATTCAAGCTGATCTGCTGCTGCTTTTCCTGCTGTTCCAAAGTTGGCAATATTTGTTTCTTTAAATAAATCTATTTTTTCTTTATTTATCTCACTCTCTATTTTTATTTGTGCGATTAATGCTGATATATTTTTTAAATTATTACCAAGTTCATAGGATAATGCTTTGGCTGATTCAACATTCCAGATTTTTTCATGTAATTCTTCTTTTATATCTTCAGCTTCATATCCTTCAAGAGGCGCTTCTGTTGCTGCAAGAATAACAGGTTTATTAAATAAAAAAACATAATCAAAAAGAATTCCTGAAAGATCTGTTATAAGAATATCGCTATTTTGCATTGCCAATAATCCATGTGAATTTGTATCAATAGTCACAAAAGTACTATTCCCATATCTTTTGTTAATATCATCAATAATATTTTTGTCAGAAATTTTTGACTGTGGGTGTGGCCTAAAAATAATGTTATATTCATTTTTAACAAGTTCATCAAGAATAGCTGTTCCATAAACAGCTAGTGAGCTCCTTTTTCCCCAGGATGGGGCATACAAAATAGTAAACTTTTTTTCTGTCCTTTCACATAATTCTGCTTGCTTTAGTAAAAAGTCATAATAAGGAAGACCTACTTTATATAATCTTTTTTCAGGCAAACCTCTTAATTTATCAAGCCCATTTATTCCTTTTTTTTGAAACTCTCCAATAATAAAAATATCATCATAAAAAGACAATGCATATCTTTCAAGGAATTCCACAGTAGCAGGAGCATGAAAAAGATAGATATATCTGTCAACTTTTTTTGACCTTCTCCACATATAAATATCTAAATTAGGAGTTGTAGAAAGAACTATTTTAGCTTTTATTTGATTTAAAAAAGCCATTGTCATCATCTCTTTTCCAGTAGCAATGACATTTACTAAATGATTATTTTTTATGTATTCATATACAGGATCTGAGCTGTCTGCTGTAATATAGGTGCAATCATTTCCTTTAAATGTCCAGGCAGAAACTATTGGTTCAAAAACCTGCCAATATTGTTTACCTTCTGCATAAATAACAAGATTGGATATTTTTTCCGTTTGTTCTATATTTCTTGAAAATATTTTTTCAAGAATCCAATACCAGACATTTCTTAGTGAAAAAATTAATGAGCTTATCATCCCGATAAGGGCATATACAAGAAGACTTCCTGTCCCAGGGTCGAGGTATGCATGTGAAAGAATTGGTAAAAATAAAAAATATAAAAGATAGAATATTTTCATAAAACCCATCCTGGATAAAATATCATATTATTATAAAATATTTAAATTAGAAGAACAAGGAGAAAACATGTCTGTTCATTTATATGCAAAGGTAATTTATATTTTATTAATAAAAAGCATTACAACGATCATAAAGTTGCTACAAGGAACACAGAAATTCTAAATCTTTTGAAGCAAGTACATAAGTTGCTTTTTGACCCCAGTATTTTCCTGTAGAAAAAAGAATTTCTTTTTCTCTTAATAGATTTTCCATAAGCTCTGCTGTTTTTTGTTCCCCGCTCCTATTATAGTCATCAAGCAAAATAACAAAGGAAGAGTCTAAACAATCAGGCAGAATTTTAAGAACATCTATTCTTGAATAAATTTGAGCCTTCCCGCCAAATGGGCCATCAATAGAGATAAAATCAAACTTTTTTTCTTTAAAGGTTTCTTTAAAATCACCATAGCAGATTACCTTGTCGTCAGAATATAAACTTTCTTCAACAAGCGGTAATCTGATAAGTTCTGTCTGGTTTGGCAAAGTAAAACTTTTTTTAAAAAATTCTTCCCACTCAATATCATGCTCTACAACATAATGTTTTATATTATTTTGAGATTTTACATACTGGCTGATAACTCTTGTGCTTTGACCAAGTCCCAGCTCTAAAATTTTTTTTGGTTTTACTTCATTTAAAACACGATACATAACATATAGATATTGATAACCAACAGCCCATCTTCCGGGAGATAAAGATTTATCAAGAAGCCAACTGCTATTTTCTATTGTATTGTTAAAAATTTCTGCCCAAAGGATTTCATTTTCATTGTTTATTATTGTCTTTGTATTAATTTTTTGATCTGCTAATAAATTTGTGATATTTTCAATACGAGCTACTTGTGCTAAAAGAATAGTTTTCATTTCTTCTACTCGTTTTTTTTCATCTGCCATTGCTGTAATAATACTCTCTGTATGCTCTTTTTCCTCTCTTGCAGCATTTGAAATATTTTCATTTATTTTTTTATTTTCATCCTCAAAAAATGAGATAATTTTGGACAGCTTATAATCAAGCGTTTTGGTTGGCATTGGCAAAAACCGCTTTAAAAAATTCTTTATTTTGCCTCTCATAATTATTTACTCCACTTTTTTATATTTCTATATTGATATTATTTTACACCTTGCAAGTAATAATCGCAAACAGTATTCACATCTCCTGACATAGCAACTTTTCCTTTTTCCAAAAATAAAGCTTTTTTGCATAATTTTTTAACAGATTCTATTGAATGTGAGACATATAAAAGTGTTGTCCCTCCTGAAAGCATTTCATTCATACGGTCTTCACATTTTTTTTGAAAAGCTTTATCTCCTACAGATAAAACTTCATCTACAAGTAATATTTGAGGTTTAACTGTTGTTGCAATTGCAAATCCCAATCTGGCACGCATGCCTGATGAATAATTTTTTATAGGTAAATCTAAAAAATCTTTAAGTTCAGAAAAATCTACAATATCATCAAAATGTTTTTGCATATATTTTTTGGAATGTCCAAGCAGCGCTCCATTTAGAAATATATTTTCTCCTGCTGTTAAATTATCATCAAAACCTGCGCCAAGTTCAATTAGAGGTGCAACAGAACCAGAAACTGCCACAGAACCTTTATAAGGAGCAATGATCTTACAGATAACTCTTAATAGTGTAGATTTGCCAGACCCATTGCGTCCAATAATACCCCAAGATTCACCTTTCTTAACAGTAAAATTAATATTTTGCAGTGCTAAAAATTCTTTAAAAAATAGTTCTTTCTTAAAAAGTTTTATAAAATATTCTTTAAGATTATCAACTTTTTGAGATGCCATATTAAAACGGACTGTGACATCTTCTAAACATATTACATTTTCTGCTTCCACAAACACACTCCTATTTTTTAAATATAAAGAATAAATTTATTCTTATTGTGCAGAAAGCAAAATGTTCCAATTATCAAAAAAGACAATGCTATAATCAAACCCTGCAGCAGCATTCCAACTTCAAACATGCGTCCATATATAACGAGATCGCGGAACTGTTCAATATAACAGAACATAGGATTGAACCTGGATATAAGCCATTGTAACTGTTCAGGTAATCCTTTAATTGGATAAAAGAGAGGTGTTAGATACATCCATGCAGTTGTGATAACACTCCAGATATATTGAATATCTCTAAAAAACACAGCAAATTGTGATAAAAACATACCAAGGCCTATACAAAAAATATATAATTGAATTAATGGAAGGAAAAAGAGAAAAGTATATGGAGTAAAAGCTGTTTTAGTAAAGATGAGAACTAAAATAAGCGCTCCAAATGAAAACAACATATTGATAAAATCACTGGTTATTTTTGACAAAGTAAAAATATATTTTGGCACATATGTTTTTTTAAGCAAAGCAGCATTGCCTGTAATTGATGTTATTGCATTGGATGAAGATTCTCTCATAAAATTGAACAGAATATTGCCTGAAATTAGAAAAGCCGGAAAATTTTCTATACCGCGGGCAAACATTTTTGAAAACACAACTGACATAACAATCATAATCATAAGAGGATTAAGGACGCTCCATGCATATCCTAAAAAACTGCGCCTGTATTTCAATTTTAAATCTCTTATTATTAATTGACTTAATAAGTCTCTGAAACTATACAGTGTTAATATCCACTTGTGGAAAACCTCACTTGGATTTTTTTGTCTTTTCATCTATCCCATAACCCTTATTTTTAATTAAATTATTTATAATATAAATAATACTACACTGTTTTCCTTTTTTTAAACAAGCAAGTTCTAAAATTATAAAATAGTTTATTATTCTCTTATATATTCAAATGCATAATTTATGACTATTTTTCTTTGAACTTTGTTACTTATAATTTAAACTTCTGCTGATTTTTTAATACATAGTTTGCAGAGATTAAAAATTCATACTCTTTTAAGGTTGTACACATTTATCCTAAGAAAAATATTTAGAAATATAAAAAATATTTTTAAATAAATTTATAATGATTTGAAATCTGATAAGGAAATATATAGAAATTCTTTTTAAATATATATCTATCCTTTAATAGCGCTATCTGCTTTAATATTTTCCCCTGCAACTATTTTTTGAGAAGTCCATTTTTCATTTTGTGAATTCCAGAAAGGATCAGAAGGAGGCAGCCCTAAAGTCAAAAAGACTGTTGCGCACAAATAAAGACTTCCTATATTTATATATGATTCTGTAAGATTAGGCTGTTCACTATATACGCCTGGCACTAACCATCCATTTTTATCAAATATACCAGAATGTATAGTATTTTTTATAACAGCAGTAAGAGCGCACCTTATTTGTGCCGGATTTATACTATCACCCAGAAAATGTTGCATGGCAGACTGGGAAAGAAGCTGGAAAGCTCCAAAACGATAGGTTAGTGACCTACCAACTAATGGATAATAACCTTCAGGCGAGATTAATCTCTCTAAAATAGTCGCATAGCGTTTTGCCCTTTCCATGACAACTGTTTTTATTCCTGTAAAATGTTTGGATATATCATGCAAATTCTGATTTGAAACAAGGTCTATAAGCATTGGTTGTATTACAAAGCTATTATAATAGTCACAATGTAATATTGTTCCATCTCCATATATGCCATCCCCTTTATACCAATTCATAAACTGATTTACAGAATTACTTATCCTCTCAATATCATAATCTGATCCAAGAACATAAAGACCTGCTTCTACCATTGAGCTGAATAGTATCCAATTATTATTACAGGGAGTTATATTTCTTACTTTTTTTAAAGCATTTATTAAATAGTTTTTTATTTTACTATCTAACTTGCTCACAATATTTTTGGGCGCTCTAACTAATGCATGACTTAGAAAAGCAGTATCTACCAATGGCTGATTATATTGGTCAAAATTCATATAATCAGGTGATTTTGGATCAGTGGCTGCATCTAATGATTCTATGAAAAGGGATAAATATTTATATCTCAATATTTCTTCTTCTCCGCTTAGTTTTTCAAGCTCTAACCAGGGAGCAATGCCGCAAGATAATCTTCCAAATGCTTCTAGTGGTGCAAAAATACTGCGGTTTGGGTGAAAATGAAGAGGCATGTTTTTTTTCAAGTTATGCTTAGAGAGCGAATTTAAAACAGGATCTGCTATTTTAAGCATTACATTTATCCAATACTTTCTTTGTTTCTGCCCAGAATTATCCATATCTAACTTAGATAATAAATTTGCCCAACTCACTATTTCCTCCCTGATTTTTTTGATTTATTTATAATACCATAATATAATTATTAAGTAAAAAATAGTTGCCATATAATTTAAAATTTTATTTAAGCGAAGGAATGAAAAAAATATATTTCTTAGAGTTTTCAAGTATTTAAGTAAACTGTTTTAATAGAGCTAACCATTTAAATATCAAATAATTATAATAGACCTGTTCGATAACCTAAAAATGACAATTCTGGCATGGTAAGGCCATGTCAAAATTATAAAATAAAAACCTTAAGATTATAAGCTATTAGCAAAAAATCATACATTGTATCCAAATTAGTATTTATTAGTTGTTAACAAAATGACTTCTGATATAGTTGTCGAACAGGTCTAATAAAAAGAATTTAAAAATTCTTTTATCCCATTGATAATTCAGCTTTCTTTTCCCTCTAAATATCTATTTTTTTACAAATTGCATGCTTGACACCAACTACGCATTCCCGTATATAATTAGGCAAGTCTAACTATTCATTTTTTATAAATATTGTATAATTAATAGTGTGCGGGAAGGTTTAAAATGAAGTCTAATATAGAAGAAAGCCATAATTTTCGTGTGAAACACAGATGCGGCCCTAAAAGCGGGGTCTGTAAAGGTGGTGTCTGTACATTGGCAGAAGCTGGATGCGGTAGAAAACTTCATGTTGAAAAGCTTGTAGGTGATGAAAATTTTAGAGTAAAAATGATGGAGCAAGGTATTTTCCCAGGTTCATCAATCTCTCTGGTTTGCGGAAGAAAAGATCATCCTTGTGTAATTTCAACAGGAGACAATACCCTTATGATGGATTCAGTTTCTGCCGAGCTAATACTTGTTTCACCAGAAAAGGAGTAATTCTATTCTGGCAGCACAATAAGGAGGAATTGTGGCAGAAAAAATTAAGAACCTCAAGCCTGGCGATAAAGCCAAGGTTATAGGTTTCAGCGGCGAGAATTCTGTTTACAGAAATAAGCTTCTTTCCATGGGCATTTCAAAAAACACAGAAATCAAAGTGACAAAAAAGGCTCCTCTCGGCGATCCGGTAGAAATTGAGGTAAGGGGATATAAACTCTCTTTACGAAAAGAAGAAGCAGACATACTAGAACTTGAGAGGATATAATAATGGAAAAGAAAAAAATAGCAATAGTTGGAAATCCCAACGCGGGAAAAACAACTCTCTTTAATGCTCTTACAGGCGGCCATGTACAAACAGGAAACTGGCCTGGTGTTACTGTTGAAAAAAAAGAGGGTATAATTAAATATGAAGGGCAGGAAATTGCAATTGTCGATCTCCCAGGTATCTATTCTTTTTTTGCAGCATCTATAGATGAAAAAGTTGCACGCGATTATATACTTAGCGGAGAGCCGGAACTTATAATAAATATTATTGATGCAGGCAATCTTGAAAGAAACCTCTATCTTACAACCCAGCTTCTTGAAATGAATGTTCCTGTTTATATTATCCTTAACATGAATGACCTTGCAGAAAAAAAAGGCATAAAAATAGATGCCCAGCTTTTATCCCATCTTTTAGGGCTTCCAGTTGAAAAAATATCTGCGCTTGAAAAAAATGATACTGAAAGAATAAAAAAATCAATCTTTGAATATATTAAAAAACCGATAATAACAACAGCATTTGTTGAATACCCAAATGAAGTAGAAACTGTTGTATCTCAGTGGGGCAAAAAAATTGAATCTGATACTACAATAAAAGCTCCAAGATGGACAGCTATAAAAATTCTTGAAAATGACAGATTTATAACTGATCCTGTTATAGGAAAAAATATTATAACAAAAGAAGAAATAGAAACTGAAAAGAAAAAAATAGAAGAAATACTTGGAGATGCTCCTGATGTTGTTCTTGCAGATTACAGGTATGGATATATAAAAAGTATTGTTGAGAAAATTGTAAAACGCACAGATTCCGGAATTAAGGTGACTGAAACAATTGATAAAGTTGTTCTTAACAGATTTCTCGGCATTCCGATTTTTCTTGGCATACTCTATCTTATATTCTGGGCAACAAATGTTGTAGGCGGAGCATTTATAGATTTTTTTGATATTTTATTTGGAACAATTTTTGTAGATGGTTTTGGCGTGCTTCTTGCAAAAGTAGGAGCGCCTGAATGGATTATTACAATTTTTGCAAATGGAATAGGCGCTGGACTTCAAACAGTTGCAACATTTGTCCCTATTGTTTTTATGATGTTTCTCTGCCTTGCAATTCTTGAAGTTTCCGGTTATATGGCAAGAGCAGCATTTGTAATGGACAGGCTTATGCGTTTGATTGGCCTTCCCGGAAAAGCATTTATACCTCTTCTTGTTGGTTTTGGATGCTCAGTACCTGCAATTATGGCAACAAGAACTATAGAAAACAAAAGAGACAGGCTCTTAACTCTTTTTATGACTCCTTTTATGTCATGCGGTGCAAGGCTTCCTGTTTATGCACTTTTTGCTGCTGCATTTTTTCCCAACTCAAGGGGAACAATGGTTTTTGCAATATATTTGTCTGGAATAGTTCTTGCTGTATTAACAGGCCTTATGCTTAAAAATACTCTTTTTAAAGGAGAAGCTTCTTATTTTATTATGGAACTTCCGCCTTATCACAGGCCGAGATTTAAGCATGTAATGATCCATACATGGATGAGGCTAAAACATTTTATAATTAGAGCAGGAAAAGTAATTGCAATAGCAGTTCTTGTTCTTGCATTTCTTAATTCATTAGGCCTTGATGGATCTTTTGGAAATGAAAATACAGATAATTCAGTTTTGACACGTATTGGTAAAGGAATCGCACCTGTGTTTGAGCCAATGGGAGTGGAGAAAGAAAACTGGCCTGCTGTTGTAGGACTTTTTTCAGGCCTCTTTGCCAAAGAAGCAGTTGTTGGAACGCTTGATGCTCTCTATTCGCAGATAGAAGCATCTGAAGCAGCGGGTGACGATGAAACAGAAACAGGAGAAGAAGAATTTAATTTCTGGGGAGGAATTGCTGATGCATTTAAATCTATCCCTGAAGCGCTTGCAGGAGTAGGCGGAGGACTTTCCGATCCTATCGGCACATCTCTTTTAGATGAAACAGATGATGAAACTCTTGCAGAAGAGATTGGTTCATCAAGCACTACCTTTGGAATTATGGGTAAATATTTTACCAAAGGCCCGTATCAGGTTTTTGCATATCTTCTTTTTATTCTTGTTTACTTTCCATGTCTTGCTGCTTTTGGCGCTCTTATTAAAGAAGCTGGAAAATTTTTCGGTATACTTATTACAACATATCTTACTTTTCTGGCATGGATTGTTGCAACACTTTTCTATCAGATAACATTAGGCCATTCAGTTTTCTGGATTATTCTGGGATTTGCTCTTCTTGGTTTTACTGCTCTGTTTTTTAATATTCTTGGAAAAGAGCAGAAAAGAAAGGGAGCTTTTTAACTTTTAATAAAAATATCTCTTACCGGCATTCTGTGAAAGAATGCCGGATATTTTTTCCGCTGTCATTTTCCCCCTGTCTTTTAAATTAGACCTGTTCGATAACCCTGTTAGAAGTCGTTTTGTGAACAACAAATAAGTACTAATTTGGACACAATATATGATTTTTTGCTAATAGCTTATAATCTTAAGGTTTTTATTTTATAATTCTAGCATGGCTTACCATGCCGGAATTGTCATTTTTAGGTTATCGAACAGGTCTATTATAAGAAAAAATTAGAAATTGATAAAATAACTGTTTAACCTATCTTTCATATAGAATAACAGCATTAATTTTATACTGATTCAAAAAAATACAGAAATTTTGAATTCCGAAAATATGTGTACTATACTTACCGTGGAGGAAATAAAGATGAAAATAAATATAATTTTCCACAGCTTGTACAGCCATATATATAAACTGGCACAGGCTGTGGCAGAAGGAGCAAAATCTGTAAACGGAGCAGAAGTATCAATGTTCCGTGTAAAAGAAACAATAGGAGATGATCTTATTGCAAAAATGGGAGCAAGTGAAACTGTAAAACAATTTTCCAATCTGCCTGTAGCTGATCTTTCCTCTCTTGAAAAAGCAGATGCAATTATTTTCGGAACTCCCACCAGGTATGGCATGATGAGCGGCCAAATGAGAAATTTTCTGGATACTACAGGAAGGCTTTGGGTCTCCGGCGCTCTTATTGGAAAAATAGGAAGTGTTTTTACATCAAGCGCAACACAGCATGGAGGCCAGGAATCTACTATATTAAGCTTTCACACTACACTGCTTCACCATGGGATGATTATTGCTGGAGTACCTTACTCTGAAGCAGGGCTTCATTATACAGATGGCATGTCTGGCGGAAGTCCTTATGGAGCATCAACAATAACAGGAGATGATGGAAGCAGACAGCCAAGTGATAATGAACTTAAAATTGCCAAATTCCAGGGAAAGCATGTTGCAGAAATAGCTGCAAAACTTTATAGATAATAATTTCTCTTAACTATTTATTATAAAAAACTTAATTTAATCAAAAAGTTAAAAAAATAACAAATTTACTGAAAAGAATATTTACCCAAAAATTGACAGTTATATATCCCCTGCCTAAATCGATATTTAATAAAAGGCAGGGTTGGTTATTTTGAAATTTCTCTGCTGATAACAGGCTGAACATAATTTTTCGGACTTTTTTTATAAATCCACTGCATTGCAAAAACAAATAAAATAATTGCAAAACCAATCCAGTCAGAAATAGTTCCCGGCTTAATCATTAAACATGCGCCTAAGCAAATAGCAATACGCTCAATAATAAACATTTTTCGCCTGATAAAACCTGCCATGCCAATTGCAAAACTAAGCGCTCCAAAACATGCTGTAACAATTACAAAAAATATTGATAAAGTAAATTTCTCTGTTCCAAGTAATAACGATGTATTAAATACAAAAATAAATGGAACAATATAGGCAACAGCTGCAAGCCGCACAGCATGGAAAGCAGTGGGCCAAAACGGCGCACCGGCAATTGCAGAAGCTGTATATGATGTTATTGCTACAGGAGGGGTAAGCTCACTCATTATTCCAAAATAAAAACAAAAAAGATGCGCTGCTATTGGCAGTACTCCTACTTTAACCATAATAGGCACTGTCATTATTGTCATAAGAATATAGTTAGCTGTTGTCGGAACACCCATGCCGAGAATCAGACACATTACCATTGTTATTAAAAGTGTCATAATAAGGCTGTCTCCGGAGAGTTTGGTAAGGAAAACAGTAAGCGCAGGCGTAAGTCCTGTAAGCCCTGCGGTGCCTACTACAAAGCCTGCAACTGCGCATGGAATTGCGACAACTGTAAGTGTTTGTCCTGCCTGATCCAGAATACTTAAGAATTTTTTGAAATTAAGCCTTGTTTTCTTATCAAATATGCTTAATACAAGACATGCAATAAAAGCATAAAAACCTGCTAATAATGGAGAAAAATCTTTTGCCAGCATGACAACAAGAATTATAACAGGGATAAAAAGATAACTTCTTGCAACAGCTTCTTTTTTCCATTTTGGAATTTCTGATTTAGGAAGACCTATTGCGCCTATTCTGTGGGATTCAAAATGAATCATTGTAAATACACTTAAATAATAAAGAGCTGCAGGCAAAATTGCTGCAATAACAACTGTAAAATAACTTATTCCAAGAAATTCTGCCATTATAAAAGCTGCAGAACCCATAACAGGAGGCGTTACCTGCCCGCCCAAAGAGGAAGCTGCCTCTACTGCGCCTGCAAGAGGAGCAGGAATACCTGTTTTTTTCATTAAAGGTATTGTGATAATTCCTGTTGTTGCAACATTTGATGTAGATGAACCGCTAATCATTGCAAACATACTGCTTGCAACAACAGCCATTTTTGCAGGGCCTCCAACCATTGATCCAAAAATCCCTTTTGCAATTTTAAGAAGAAGTTCTGAAAGCCCTGTTGCGTGTAACGCTGCTCCGAAAAGCAGGAACAAGGCTATGTAGCTTGAAGAAACTCCAAGCGGAGTAGACCACAATCCTGCATCTATAAGAAAAAAATGTCTGATAATCATTGATACTTTAAAACCAGGATGCCAAAATACACCTGGGAAAAAATTCCCGAATTTACAATATAGAAGCATTAATATTCCGACAAACATTAAAACAGTTCCTACAGAACGCCGAGCTGCTTCAAGTACACAGATTAGAACCCATATGCCAAATATTTGATCAATTAATTTAACAATGCCTGCTCTTTCAAGTATTGTGTCTGTGTTTATAGCTATATACAAACATCCGATAATTCCAATAATAATAAAAATAATATCATACCAATAAATTCTTTTCTCTGCTTCTTCATTATATTTTGTTCTCATTTTTTTTGTAAAAAACCAAGCAGTAGATAAACCAATTGCCAATACTATTGCTGCTGTCCAAAGCAATGAAGGCATATCTGTTTTTTGTGCAGCTAAAAATAATGATATTGTTGTCCAGCAGCCGGCGCCAAGAAAAAAATATGGGCCAAAAGGCTCTTTTACTGCACTGGAATTTCTATTTGCAGCAAATTTAAGAAAACATATTGTCAGCGCAAAAGCAAGATGAATACTTCGCTGTCTTAATGCAGTAAACATTCCGAAACAAGCTGTATATAAGTGGAATAATCCAAATAATATTGCGACTATTGATATAATCATAAGGCCTGTTTTATCATGATCTCTATAGCCTGAAATAGTTTTCTCAAGTTTATCAGAGCGTTCCTGAATTACTTTCATTTCATTTTTAATTGCTTCTGCTTCTTCTTTTATAATTACGTTATCCATCAATAGCCATCCTTAAGTAGAAGTAAAAGTTATTTTAAAATAATTTTTACAAAGGCAGGCTGGGTATTTAACAAATAACCAGCCCGGAAGAGATTTTTGGCCCTATTTTATGACACCAACTTCTTTAAAATATTTTAATGCGCCGGGATGGACAGGAATATCTCCCCTTCCATTCATGCCTGTCTCAAGTTTTATGTAATGTCCCATTCCATGTACTTTTTGAAGTTCATCCAGGCCCATATACATTCCTTTAAGAATATCGTATACAATTTCATCAGAGACATCTGCTCTTGCAGCAAGAACTGTTCCGACAGAAACTGTTGTAATATCTTCATCAACTCCGTTATATGTACCTTTAGGAACTATTATTGCTTCATAATAAGGATATTTTTTGAGAAACTCATCTTTTTTATCCGCAAGGCTTAGCAGTCTTATAGGTGTGGCTGCTGATGATTCAAGAATATTGCCTGCCGGAAAAGCTGTTACATATCCTGCACAATCTACAATTCTGTCTTTAAAGCCGGAAACTCTTTCTGTATTTGAAAGTGGCCGCCAGTCCACATCTTTTGTTGTTAATCCATAAATGTCCAGGATTTCTTCAAATGCCATTAAATCTCCGGATCCAGGAGATCCGGGGGAAATAGTTTTTCCTTTTAAATCGCCATAGCTTTGGATATTTGCAGATTTTCTGACAACTCCCTGTACTACATTGGGATATAAGTTGCATACAAATCTTACTTCTGTAAAAGGCTGCTCTCCTTTAAACTCTGCCTGGCTATTCATTGCATAAACAATCATTGCGCTATTAAGTAACGCAAGCTGATATTCTCCCTGTTTCATCAGACGGACATTTTCGCCGCTGCCGCCTGATGCCTGAACTGTAATAATAGTATCAGTATACTTTCTTACCTGTGTTGCAATCATGGATGCTGTTGCATGCCAGTTGCCTCCCATGCTTCCGCTTCCCATGACAGCAGTTTTTGTTTTTTTGTTTTCAGCTTTTTCACCTGAACCTGCTGCAAAAACAGACCATGTTGTCAAATAAATAATGACAACCAATAGAAAAATTTTTTTCATATTTCCCCCTATAAAAATTTTCTAGACAACATTTTGTTGAATATCCATTAGTGGTAGTAAAATGCCAATATTTTTAGCTTCAGCCATTTTTATAAGAGCCTGCGCTAATGCCATGTCGTGAATAGCAATTCCAAAATTATGGTCAAGAATTACCTCTTTATCGTTTTCCCTTCCAGGCATTATTCCGGCAACTATTTTTCCCAACTCACAATATGGTTTAGGTAGTTCTTTATAATAGCCGTCAGGTGAGCAGTTTGTTTCTTTAAATTGATTCCAGTCATCAACAATAAATTTATCTGCACTATATGGAAAATCCCTATTCCAGCCGCAGCTATGCACAGGCAGCACAAGAGCTCCCTTTTTTACCCAGCTTTTGTCATAAACAGGTTCTGAAATTTTTCCTGTACATGTTATTACAATATCTGAATCTCTTATTGCATTTTCATAAGAAGATTCCACAACAATATCTATATTGCATTTTTCATTAACATATCTTTTAAAACTTTCTATCATTTCTTTGTTAACATCATATATTTTTACTGTTTTTAAAGACTTTACTGCTGTTTTAAAAAAAGCGCCGTGTATTCTTCCCTGAGTGCCTGTTCCTATAATTGTAAAAACTTCTGAATTTTTTCCAGCAAGATATTTTGCAGCAACAGCAGATACAGCTGCTGTTCTTATGCCAGTAACCCATGATCCATCCATAACAGCAATGGGAAACCCGGTTGTGTCATCATTTATAATAATTATGCCGGTAATCGAAGGAATTCCCTTTGCTGCATTTTTGGAAAATCCGCTTACCCATTTTATTCCTGCTGCATTAAGCCGCGGCAGATATGCCGGCATTGCATGGAAAAAAGAATTTGGATCAGGATGAATTGCAGGTTTTTTTGGATTTGCATAAAAACCATTAGCATGTTCAACTAATGTTTTTTTTACAATATCAACAACAAAATTAAAATCAATATCCATCGATAATATATCCTCATGAGATAAATACCGTATTTGGATTTTATTCATTTTTTTCTCCTAACATCTTTTCATCATATGTCAACATAGATTTATTACTCTGAAATATTTCTTCATAATTCTTTTATTGATTTAATCTTTAAGTCAAATTTTAGACAGGCTTATCTTTTTTATATTTATTATATTTATAACGTCATCTGTTTTTTTTATGTATTTATTATTTAGGCATGTTGTTTTTTTATTTTTACCAATCAGCAGATATAATAAAATAAATTAGTTATTGGAAATAAAAACAATAGAATAGTAAAATTATTTTAATTGAGAGGTGTTGTTTTTAAATTTATTTAATTAACTAAAAAAGAAAATAAATTATCTTAAATTCTGAATAATCTTTACTTTTAAAAGATTATTCTCAGGATAATTTTTTAAAAGTAAAATATATTTTAATATATCGATTAACGTAAAATTAAAACTAAAATACTGGATGGAATATATGGGAATTTATTCTGCAATTTTTAATCATACTCTCGGGCCTGTTACTGTAGGCCCTTCAAGTTCAAATACTTCTGCTTTATATAGAATAGGTAAACTTATTTACCAGCTTGTAAAAGGAGTCCCGAAAAATGTTGTTGTAAAGCTTGCCACAACTACAAGCTTTGCCAGAACTTATCTGGGAATGAAAAGTGATTTAGCATTTATTAATGGATTATTAGGTAAAGATATAACTGCAGTAGATTTTAATGATGCTTATAAACATGCCTCAAAAGCAGGCCTTTCAATTTTGTTTGATACAAAAAGCTGGGCAGGAACAGGAACTGTAAAAGGCTGTAAAATAGAAATAATAAGCAAGACTGATGATAAATTTAATATTATTGCAGATTCAACAGGAGGAGGAACTATTGCCTTGCTTGAGATAAATGGTTGTCCTGTTAAAATAGAAGGTGATTATTATGAGCTATTGATCTTTACCAAAAAAAATCCTGAAATTAAATTAAAACAGATATTAACTCTTTTTTTACAAAAAAATATCCATGCAGATTCTGCATATTGTTCAAAAGGAAATAAGAATTTATCTATTATAGAATTTAAAAAGAATATTCCCTTTGATGAAAACTTGATACAAATACTTAACAGCGAAGCTGAGGTCGTAAATTTTTTTACTCTTGATCCTGTATATCCTGTTATTATAGATAAAAAAGCAATTCCTCCTTTTATCTATGCAGACGAAATGGTTGCCTATGCTGATAGAAATAATTATGAATTGTGGCAGGCTGCTATAAATTATGAAAAATCTTTAAGCAGCTGGACAGAAAAGCAGGTATTTAATTATGCCAAAAAGCTTTGGAAAACAAGCCTTAACTCAATTAAAAAAGGAATTAAAAGCAATTTTAACATAAATGGAATAGTAACTCCCAAAGCAAAAGAGATATTTGAAAATCTCAAGACAAATAAGAGCTCTATAAAAACTTTTCCAATGGGAATTCTTGATATTGCAGTTCCTATTTCTTTGGGAATTATGGAGTTTAGCAATGGTTCCGGCGTGGTTGTCTGCACGCCCACCGGCGGTTCCTGCGGAATTGTCCCTGCTGCAATATATAGCGCAGGACTATATTTAAAATCAGATAACGATTCAATGGTTAAAGCTTTTCTTGCTGCTGGTGTTATTGGAATATGTATGGCAGAAGATAATACTTTTTCAGGCGGGAAACTGGGGTGCCAGGCAGAAATAGGCTGCGGAGCAGCTATGGCTGCAGGCGCTCTGGTTCAAATGCTTGGAGGTTCTCCAAAACAGTCCTGCGATGCTGCATCAATGGCGCTGCAGTCGCTTTTAGGCCTTGTTTGCGACCCTGTTGCCGGGTTGGTGCAGGTTCCATGTCTTGCGCGCAACATGAGTGCAGCAGCAATAGCTGTGGTAGCTGCAAATACAGTTATGGCAGGTTTTAATGCTGTTATACCTCTCGAAGATATGTGTATTGTTTTAAAAGAGGTTGGAAAAATAGTAAGTCCCTGTAAAGGTATAGGCGCTACCACAACGCGTACAGGATCCAGGCTTGCAAAAGAACAACAGGAATGGGAAAAGAATTCTCGGCTACTAAAAAAATAATAAATAAGCTTTTAAAAACTTAAATTATTATACAGCTAAAAAAAGCTAATTAAAATAAACTATATGACAAAGAAAGAATAATAATATAGTATTACTATGTTATAAATAGATATTACAATTAAGTAAAAGTAAGATTATTATGAAAAAAAGATATATTTTACTAAAATAGTTATTATTAATAATATAGTAAATTTTAGATATTGGATGAGGCATTGGAGGGGATCGTGGGTAATGCAAAACAGTTATGCCAGGATTTGGAAACAATCCTTTCGAATATTTCTTCTTCAGGTTTTGATAAGATAGACCAGTCAATTATTGAAAAGCTTGAAAAAATAAGTGCCGAGGCTGGTGTGCTGGGTATGAAAACAGGAAAAAGCCTTATCGACAATTTATCAGGAATCATAAAATCCTTTAAAGAAGGAAAATCGTCTATCGACAGTGTTTCTCTCAGATTTACAGCGCTGGAATTCTATAAAAAAAATCTTTTGGATCAGGGTGCCGGTAACGAAGAAGAATTATAATACTGTTTAATGAAGCATTGTTATTTCTTTTAAAATTTGAGTATTGTAATTGTTGCACCATGTTTCTGTTTCATCAATAAAAGCTTTTATCATATCAGACATATGCTTTTCTTTATGATATACTAAATAAAAATATCTGAAACAACCGCCTGAAATTGGAATCCCCATAATTTCCTTTTTTTTAACTGCTTCAGCAATAATGTATTTTGAAACAATTGAAATACCAAGATTTTGTTTTACCATCTCAATTATAGATATTGGAGAATCAATTTCAGCAACTACATTTAATTTTATATTATTCTCTTCAATATATTTATCAATAGATCTTCTTGATCCCCCGCCTTTTTCAGTAAGAATAAAATTATGAGATTCAAGATCATGAGGCATAATAATACGTTTCTTTGATAGCCTATGATCAGGATGGCAAATAACATAGAGGCTTTCTCTTAGCAATTCTTTTGTAACAAGCTTGGGATGTTCTATTTTGTATCCTGTAAATCCAATATCATTTATAAAATTGGCTGTTTTTTCAATAATCTCTTTAGTACAGTATGTATATGAATGAAGAATAATATTGGGCAGCTTTCCCTTAAATCCTGCAATAACAGCAGGAAGATAATAATATGAAAAACTTGATGTTGAAAATATTGTTATTAAACCATCTTTCAAATTTTGATAATCAGATATTAATAAATCTATTTGATTTTCTACATCAAAAATAGCACTGCTGCGTTCAAATATTTCTTTCCCCAACGGTGTCAAATATGTTTTTTTTTCTTTTATATCAAGCAATTTGAAATTATATCTATTTTGAAAATCATGAAGTTGTAAACTTACAGCAGGTTGCGTTAGTCCTAATACATTAGCTGCTTTAGTTATTGAACCATACTTAGCAGTGTAGTAAAATATTCTCAAGTGGTGCAGATTCATCGTTATATACCTAATACTTAACAAACAACAGATAAAATAAAACAATAAAATTGTTGAAAAGCTAATCTCTAGTTTAACATATAAATAAAATAAATCAATCATTAAAGTTAATTCAAATTTTTTGACCATTGCCGGGAACTGTAAAATAATATAAATACAAAAAATGTTTGAAAATTGATTCTGTTTTTCTGCAGAATGACACAGGAAAAAACTTTTATATGCTTTAATAAAGCATTAATAATATTTTTTTGAAGCATATAACGAAAATTTTTATTTAAAAAATAGTTAAACATAGGAATTATAACAAAAATTTTTTCAATAAAAAAATAAAAGAGGAGGTGAGAAGATGGTTATGTCAGAAAAAATAAAAAATATGGGTAAATGCCAAAACATAAGGAGAGTTTATTATGAATAATTTTAAGGAAAATAATAATAACTGCGATTCTATTATG
>JAVBQS010000048.1:0-15231 GCA_031548835.1 Spirochaetia bacterium | reverse complement strand
AACACATGGAGTCGGATCATGGAGCCTAATGTCTGCAGGAAGCTGGGGCAGCGGAACAGGAGCAGATCCTGCTCCTGTTTTAGCATGGGAACGCAATCATATAGGCGGAGCAGACTGGGTTACAATAATTCCTTATAGCAAAACAACACAAACTATAAATAATATAACAGATATTGAAACAGGGAAAACAGCATATAAAATACCTCTTAATACTAATGACGCAAATACTGCAACACAATATCTTATTCTTGAAAGAAAAACAAAATCAACACCTGAAGATATTGGAACAAAATATGTGCCAGCATCAAACATACTTATTACCCATATAAATACAACAGTTATTAATAAATATATTTACAAAAATGAAATAAATAATGAAACAAGCCGTGTGCATGGAGTAAATATTGTTGAGGCAGGCAATACAGAAACAGGAGGAAGAGGAGCGCTCTGGTCATCGAGATCGAGTAACATTGATTTTAAATATCAAACAATGCCATTTACTGCAAATCTTGCAAGAGATACATTATATGGAAATGTTCCAGACAGTGAAGAAACTTTTCATCCCAACAGCAACTATTATACTAACGAAAATATATTTAGCAAAACAGGTTATTCAGATGTTAAACTAACAGTCACAGCGCAAAGTTCTATCAATATAATTGTACCGCCTACTCCTTAATTTTTTTAAGACTTAAAATAGTTATATATTTTTTAATCTCGGCTGTTATCAAAAGAAGTATGACAGGAAAAAAAGCAGCCATAGCATACTGCGCTCCGGAAGCTATACAGGCAAGATAAGCCACACACATTATCATGGCAAGGTTATTTAAAAATACAAACAGATATTTTTTAAAACTGCTTTTTATTTTTAAAAATATTCCAGCAAAAAGTATTAGGTTTAGAGGAGTACACCACAAATAATTAAAATTTAAAGATGCTATTGTGTGGTCTGAAAAAAACCATAAATAGGTAATAAGAAGGCCCATTATACCGGTAAAAAGAAGAACAAAACCTTCGCATAACGCAGATACAAACCTTGCAGGCTTTAATAAAACAGCGCTATTTATACCGCCGGACTGTTTTCTTTTTTTATAAAAAATTATTTCATATTGTAAAATAATAGAAATAAAATAGATTATTAAAACAGATAAAAAAATAAAAAAAGGATAATCAGTTTTTTTATGAAAAGCTCTATCTGGAGAAGCAATCATTGATTCTTTTAGAACAAGAGAAGCTGTTTCATTATCTCCCTTCTTTATTACAGCTGCAGAAAATGCCTGTTTCATATAAACTGGAAGAAAAAAGAGTTCATGCCCTTTAGGTATTTGATCAGCAAGTTTTCCAAAAACAAGCTGTATGCCGAAATTTATAAAAGGATGCCCGCCGACATAAGGCATTATCATTTTTCTAAAACTTTCGCCAGACCCCCTATAAGCGGAATAATCTACAAAGCCTGGAAAAGTTTTATCAATTGCATCTGCTATTCTGGTAGAACAGTTATCCCATATAAAATCATATCTGTAGACCCTGTTTTCAGGCTCTCCATTTTTCTGGAGAAAATCAAACAGAGCCTGCCGCTCTTCCAAATCAAAATCAAGCACCTGTTCAAAAATTTTTCTGCTTTCAGTAATTGAATAAAAACGGAAAGCTCTTTGAAAACTGCCGATATCAAGATAATAATCAAGTTTGCCTTGTACAAATTTCAGAATAAAAAAATTATCTGTAAAATCAAATGTTCCGTAATTATACATCCAGTCAATGCCATTTTCAGGATCAAAAACACGGAAAGCGCTATGGCCAAAAAGAGAATAAATTTGATCGCCTGGATAAACAGTTATCATTGATATTATGGATGATTGCGAAAGAGTAATTTTAAGCCCTGCCCTGTATCTTAATTCCTTATCCTGGGCCGGAATTGCAAAAATTGTTATTATTATAAAAACTGATATTAAAACTATTTTATAGATTTTTTTCCCTGATAATATGTTCAAAATATTTCCTTTCTCAAATACAGCTATTTTTGAGTTGTCAAAACACTACTTCCCTGATCTGTTTAATTCTATTTTTACTAATCTTTATTGTCAATGTTAAGATAAAATAATATTAGCATTATTTATCCATGGCAGAGGATGGTCAAGCATCGGCAAAAACAGAGCTATGCAGGAACAATTGCAAATATTGCAAAAAATAGCTTTTTTACACCAGCGATGAATTACAGAATGTTTGGAGATAATGCAGACTGCAATAATATGCTTAATGATATAACTACTGCGCTTAATTATATAAAAAACTGCTTTAAACAAAAATGTTACAATAAATAAAATCTTATACTTGCAAAGTATTACGGCAGCTAACGCAAATTAATTTTTCCAAGAATTAGTCTGTATAAATTTATAAAATCTTAATTTACTATAAAAAATTAATAAGTCTTTTCCTATATAAAATTTAAGAACTAAATTATCAAAATCATATTAGTCCTAAGATTTTCTTAAAAATTTTTCATAATAATTTAAAAAATTATTTTTAGTTAACATTTTTAGTGAAAATTTAGCAATAAAACAGCAAAAAAACAATTTATCTGTTTTATTTTTTTATATGACGATATATAATTTAATAAGAAAATGCATAGGATATTGCATTGCAGTTATTAATATTTATGGATAGTTTACCAGTTGCTTACTAATCTTGCTTGTTTTTTCTTGGAGGGTAAATCTATAGGAAATAAAAGGAAAGGCAGGAAAAAAACCATGAATATTGGACTCTTTACTGATACATTTTATCCCCAGATTAACGGGGTTTCAACATCAGTGCTAATGCTTAAAAAAAATTTAACAGAACTGGGGCACAAGGTATATGTTTTTACAACTACCGACCCGGCAGCTTCTGCTAATGAAGAGCATGCTATTATAAGACTTCCAAGCATACCATTTGCAAGCACAAGAAGATTAAGCGGTTGGTACCATCCTCTTATTGCAAAAAAAATCAGGGATTTAAAACTTGATATAATTCATACTAATACAGAATTTTCCCTTGGAATTTTCGGAAAAACAATGGCAAGATCTTTACAAATTCCTGTTATACATACCATGCATACCATATATGAAGACTATACCCATTATATAATAAAACTTAACAGCCTTCAGCCTATTGCAAGAATGGCTGCAAGAAAACTTACCGCCAGGTTCTGTAACTCGGCCGACCTAATAATAGTTCCTACTGTAAAAGTAAAAGACCTCCTGCAGTTATATGGTGTATACCAGAACATAGTTGTAATTCCTACTGGAATAGAACTTGAAAAATTTTCAAAATCACACTTTACTTCTGAAGAAATTACAAATATTAAACAAGAACTTGGAATTACAAAAGATGATAAGATATTGATAAATATTGGAAGAATTGCTGAAGAAAAAAATATAGATGAGATTCTTTTTGCAATGAAAAACTATCTTCCTGAACATCCTGATCTAAAACTTCTTTTTGTGGGAGACGGCCCTGCAAAAACAGAACTTGAAACATTGACATCAAAACTTGGATTGGAAAAACAGGTAATTTTTGCAGGTGAAAAGCCATGGAATCAGATTGGGCTTTATTACAGGCTTGGAGATGTTTTTATAAGCGCATCGCAAAGCGAAACACAGGGTATTACCTATATTGAGGCGCTGGCGTCAGGGCTTCCTGTTGTTGCAAAAGCTGATAAATGTCTTGAAGGTGTTGTGGAAAATGGAATAAATGGATACACATTCTTAAATGACCTGGAAATTATCAAGGCGCTTGACCAGCTTTTGTTTGATGGAAAAAATAAAGAACAATTATCAAATAAAGCAGTAATCTCATCTGAAAGATTTTCCGCCAAACATTTTGCATTATCAGTAGAATCACTTTATCAAAATCTTATAGAAACAAAATACACAGCAAAGAAAGTATCATAAAAAATAGCTTTTGGCTGCTGAATTTTTATCTGGTTTTATTAAATCAATATTTAAAGCCGGAATTTATAAAACCAGACACTGAAGATTCGAATAACGCATTGTCCCTTTATGCCTGAGCTTGGAAAACTATAACTGCTAAATAAAAAATTGTTCATTATTAATCAAATAAATCAATTATTCCTGCTTTAGATCTTTTTCATCCATCCAGAAAAATTCCCAAAAATGTCTGTCAAGGTCCTCAAACCCGCGGCTATACATAAAACCCAGATCTTCTTTTCTGGCTTCGATTGCACCCAAAGCTATTGCCTTTGCTGTTAGCTCATCTACTTTTTCGCGGCTTTCTACAGAAACAGTAATTATTACTTCTGCAGTTTTTGAAGTATCACTCAATTTTTTTTCAATAAATGACAGAAAAAAAGGTTCCCTCAATAACATCACATAGGCAAAATCATTAATTTTCAAGCAAGCAGCATTTTCATCTGTAAACTGCTTATTAAATGTAAATCCAAGCTGGCTGAAAAACTCCATTGTTTTTTTCAAATCTTTAACAGGAATATTTGGAAAAATCATTTTTGCCATAAAATTTATTCTCCTTATATTTTGTAATTTAATTATCCGGTTACTGTGTATTGCAAACTGTATTGCAGCTTAGCTAAACCGGATAAATATTTAGACAGTAGACCTGTTCGATAACTCTGTTAAAAGTCATTTTGCGAACATCAAATAAGTACTAATTGGCCGCAATGCATGATTTTTTTACTAATAGCTCATAATCTTAAAAGTTTTTTTATAACCTTGTCATGGTAAACCATGACAAGGTTATCATTTTTTAGGTTATCGAACAGGCCTAGTATATTATTTATTTGTTACTATAATTTTTCCCTTCATGCCGAAAGATACATGCGGCGGGCATACATAATATATTGTGCCTACATCTGAAGGCTGCACCACATAAGTATAAGTTCCTGACTTGAAATTAAATCCTCCATTAGATGCAGCCTTGTTGGCATTCCAGGCAGCTTCATCAACTCTTGTAGCAAGATGTGCTGTGCCAATAACAAATGTTATTGTATCGCCGACTTTTGCATTAAGAGTTTCCGGTGTGAATTTCATTCCTGATGTTGAAATCTTTAGGCTGGAAGAAGCTTTATCTTTAGAATCCCCTGTTGCTGCTTGTTTTGTCTGCTGCGCCTCGGCCGTCGGGGTGCTGCCGCAGGCAAACATAATTGCGGCTGCCAACAGCAGCCCTGCAATTTTAATACTAAATCTTTTTTTCATTTTTACTCCTTATCCTGACACGGCAAGCCGTCTCAGGGATATTTTTTAAAATCACCTGATTTTCTTACTTAAAAAGCATATTGTTTAGGTTATTAAAAATAAGCAGGAAAAATATTTTGATCTATATAAATTATAGAATTAGAGAAACAGTAGAGCAAATTTATATATAAAAATTTATATATCTGGCATAATTGGATTAATCAATTCGGGAGAATTTAGACTAATATTGACAAAATAGCTCTATTTTTATATCTTAATAAATACTTAAGAGTCTTTACCAATGATTAAGCAAGAATATAGCTTTGGCGAAAAATTAAGAGTAGTAAGAGAAAGAAAAAAAATAACACTCAAACAGGTTGCAATTGCCGCAAATATAAGCGAAAGCATGGTTAGCCAGATTGAGCGAAATAAAGTCTCTCCTTCAATAGATACGCTGCTTTCAATTGCAGAATTTCTGGGCATTGATATTGATTATCTTTTCAGCAGCTATAAAAAAACAGGAAAAGTAAAAATTATAAAAAAAGATAAGGGAAATATATTAAAATCAGAAGGCGGGACATATAGGGAACTTTGCAGCATAGATGAAACAGAAAGTTCTTCTCCTGTTGAAGTTGTCTGGCTGGAAGTTGAAGAAGGAAAAGAAAAAGGCAATATTGATTATGGCCATCCAGGAAGTGAAATAGGAATAATAATAGAAGGAGAAGGTTCTTTATCTTATGGAACAGAAGAATATTTTCTTTCAGAAGGAGATAGTGTTTCTTTTTCTTCAAATATTCCGCATATAATAAAAAACACAGGGAAATCCAAGCTTAAAGCAATATGGGTACTATCTCCCCCAAGAATTTTTAATAAATAGCCCCTGGCATGGCTTACCATGCCGGGATAATAAAAAGGAGCATAATATGGGTAAAACTATAGCTGAAAAAATATTTGAGTCGCATACAATTGATAAACCGGCTGAAGATACTTATGTAATAAAGCTGGATGCTGTTTTCTGCCATGAAATCACTACTCCTACAGCAATACTTGATCTTATGGAAAGAAAAATGGATAAAGTTTTTGACCCTGATAAAATCAAAGCAGTTATTGACCATGTTTCTCCTGCAAAAGATTCAAAAACAGCGCAGCAGGGGCTTATACTCAGAGACTGGGCTAAAAGGCATAAAATAAAAGATTTTTTTGATATAGGCAGAAACGGCGTTTGCCATGCGCTTTTCCCGGAAAAGGGATTTGTACGCCCCGGGTTTACAATAATTATGGGAGATTCTCATACATGCACGCATGGAGCTTTTGGAGCATTTGCAGCAGGAGTAGGAACAACAGATCTTGAAGTTGGAATACTTAAAGGTGTGTGCAGTTTCCAGAAACCCAAAACAATAAAAATAGAGATCAAGGGAAATTTGAAAAACGGAGTTTATTCAAAAGATGTTATTCTTTCAATAATCAAACTTATTGGAGTAAATGGGGCTACAGACAGAATTATAGAATTTACAGGTCCTGTTGTTGATAATATGAGCATGGAAGAGAGAATGACTCTCTGCAATATGGCAATTGAAGCAGGAGGAACATCAGGCATTTGTTATCCAGACAAAAAAACAGCAGAATATTTGTGGGAATTTATAAAAAATAAGTACAATTCTATTGAAGATGCAGTAAATGATTTTTCAAAATTTATCTCTGATAGCGATGCAGTTTATGAAAAAATAATTGTTCACGATATATCAAATCTTGTTCCGCTTTCAACATTTGGCTATAAGCCGGACCAGGTTAAACCAATAACAGAAATGGAAAGTGCTAAAATAGACCAGGTTTATATAGGTTCCTGTACAAATGGAAGAATAGAAGACCTCCGTATTGCAGCATCTGTATTAAAAAATAAAAAAATTGCAGATACTGTGCGCGGCATTGTCTCTCCCGCAACACCAGATATTTATAAACAGGCATTAAAAGAAGGAATTATTGATATTTTTATGGAATCAGGATTTTGCGTAACAAACCCAACTTGCGGAGCATGTCTTGGCATGAGCAATGGAGTTCTTGCAGAAGGAGAAGTATGCGCTTCTACCACAAACAGAAATTTTAATGGAAGAATGGGAAATGGAGGAATGGTTCATTTAATGAGCCCGGCATCTGCTGCTGCATCAGCAATAAAAGGATATATAACAAACTCCCCGATTTATGAAGAAGGAGGAAAGAGATGAAAAATTTTAATGGAAAAGTACTTTTTCTGGACAGAAATGATATAAATACTGATGAAATTATACCAGCCAGGTATCTCACAGAAGTTAATAAAAAAGCATTAAAACCATATCTTCTTGAAGATCTCAAATTTGATAATTTTTCAAAAGGTAAAATTGCAGGAAAAAGAGCTATTATTACAAGAGTAAATTTCGGCTGCGGGTCATCAAGAGAACATGCTCCCTGGGCTCTGGAAGTAAATGATATAAATATTGTTATAGCAGAAAGTTTTGCGCGTATTTTCAGGCAAAACATGTTTAACTGCGGTATGGCTGCCATAGAGTTGCCGGCTGAAGCAATTAACGAAATTTTCAGTATATTTTCTCAATTAGAGACAGATATTAAAATAGATATTGAAAAGCAGACAATAACTTTATCTGCCGGCAGGATAAGTAAAACCTATAATTTTGACATATCGCCCTTTAACAAAGAACTTGTTTTTGCAGGCGGATGGGTTAATTATGCAGATTTAAAATATTAATATTTTTATATTTTTACAGAATAAAATATATTATTTTAATCATTTACAGGTTATCCTTTAAGTATAAATAAAATAGGGTGTTTTTTATGGATAATAATGTAAATATAGATTTTCATAATAAAGCAGATTTTTTTAAAGGCGGATATTTTCTGGTAAATCTTTCTGTCTTTGAAATAGAAAAAAAAATATTTATTCCTGGACACAGATTTTTGCCTTTTTTAAATCCTGCTGTAAGGCCATGGAATATAAAAATAATTACCCAAAATGGAAAAAATCTTAAACCTATCAGGGCAGAGGCTCCGCTTGAAACTCTCAAACCTCTATATTCTCTTTATGGCGAGGAAAATTTTTTATTTCTTCTCATAGATGATAAACAGGAGAATTCAGAGACTATTCTTGAAAATGGGGATTATTCTTCCTATAACCTATATTTTACTGCATATGATTTAGCGCCATTATTTGAAGATGAAGATATAAAACAGACTCTTTTTAATCTTGCAATAATGTTCAGAATTGATGATTGGGAAAAAGGAATATATACAGCATATATAAAAATAATTGATACAAACCATATCAATGCAGGCGAATGGGTAAATAGGCTTGAAAAAGGGTTTGAAACAGTATTTAACAATAATAAAAAACTTTTGATGGTGCCTGAAGTAATGAGCGATGCTTTTATGTATGGAGGGAAAATATTGCTTGAAAATCCTGTAATAAGTCTTGAAGATTTTTTTGAAATATCCGAGATCAGCAGCATTGCAGACACAATAATAGAACACAAAGAAGATCCTGTATTAACAGAAAAAAAAAGCTATATAAGGGAAAAAACTCTGGCTTTAATAAAAATGTTTACTTCATGGCTTGAAAATAATACTGAAGAAAAAAAATTAAACCCTGATACTGTTAAGATTCTTGAAAAGCAGATACTTATGACAAAAAGAACTCTAATAGCTGTGCTTGAAGAAATTAATAATCCTTTTTTAAGTGAAGATATGATTAATACTATTATGCAGATTATTACAGAATCAGAAACACTGGTGTCAAAAATTAAGTAATTAGAGATAATTGGCAATATACAAAAATTAAACCTGCAATAAGCAGGATAATTAAAACTTAATTAATCAATATTACATTCAAGAGCAGTTAGAGCAATACTGCACATTGAAATAATTCCATTTTCTATAACACTATCATTAAAATCAAAAAGGCTGTTATGCAATGAAGGATAATCACAGCCAAGGCCTATCCTAAAAAATACACCTGGCCTTTTATCAAGATAAAAAGCAAAATCCTCTGCCCCGGTTGTAGGTGCTGCAGAATCTGACCAAAAACTATCTCCAAATATTTTTTTTATTACATTGCCTATAAAATCTACTTTATCAGAATTATTAATCAGCGGAATATAAAGAGGCTCAAATTCAAAAACATAATCAGCATTATTTGCATTGCAGATACCTTTTACTATCTCTTCAATTCTCTTTCTAAAAAATTCCTGCTGTTCTTTTTTAAAATATCTTACAGTCCCCTTCATTGTAATAGAATCAGGAATTACATTTGTAAAACTTCCCCCATGCACCGAAGTTATAGAAACAACTGCAGTGTCTTCTGGATTAGCATTTCTCGATACTATTGTCTGCAGCGCTGTTATTGTATATGCTGCTGTAACAACAGGATCCACTGCCAAATGAGGCATTGCTGCATGGCCTCCCCTGCCTTTTATTTCAATTACAAAATCATCTACAGCAGCCATCATCGGGCCTCCGCAGCTTTCAAAATAACCCTTAGGCACTCCAGGCCAGCCATGAAGCCCATATACTTCATCTACGCCGGGATGGTCATCAAGTATTCCTTTTTCAACAAGCATCTTGCCCCCGCCTCCGCCCTCTTCAGCCGGCTGAAAAACAAATTTAACATTGCCATTAAAATATTGTGTTAATTTTGAAAGAACATTAACAGCTCCAAGCAATATTGCTGTATGGCCGTCATGTCCGCAGGCATGGGCACGCCCTTTTTGGCAGGATTGCCATTCTGCAGAAGTTTTTTCTTCAACATTAAGCGCATCTATATCTGCGCGAAGAAGTATTGTTCTCCCAGGTTTTTCTCCTTTTATAATTCCTACAGTATCTGTTTCTATATAAGGCTTTAATACTTCTACATTTAACTTAGCAAGATAGCTTCTTATTAAAGCTGCTGTTTTATGTTCCTCAAACATAATTTCCGGATTTGAATGAATTTCTCTTCTTATTTTTATAATTTCATCCAGTATAGATTTTGTATGGTCAAAAATTATTTTTTTACTTATTTTCTTTTTCATTTTTTTGTTGTTCTCCGCTAAACAACTCCTTTTTTATCTCAACCCAGCAGGTTCCGCTATCAATCTTTCCTTTTATATAAAGTGTAAGAAGCCCCCGTATTTTTTGCGGAAATCTTTTCCAATATTCTTCCTGCCACTGAGGTATGGAATCTCTAAGTAATTTTTGCTCATCAAGCGACATTTCGCCGCTGTTAAAACGTAAAAACTGATCTATCATTTTAAGCACAACATCATCTGGAAGTCTTTTTTCATTTCCTGCAGATTTTTTTCCGGCTTCCGGGTCAGGCACCCATTCATCTAAAAGTACGTTGAGTTCATCTTCGCTTATCTCAGGCGCATGCTCTCTTATAATATTTTTTACAAAACCTGTTACTGTTTCCCTTATCTGTTCCTTTGATGCAGAAAGCTGTTTTGAAACAGCATCGCCGGTACTATGCGCAAGATAGTTGATATCCATACCGCCAAAAGCTTTATTTTTTTTTGCAAGCCTCCGTTTTAGAGCTTCCTCTATTACCTGAAGTTCTCTTTCATCAGCCTTGTTTAGTATAAATTCAGCTATATTGTAAAGTTCTTTTTTATCTATCATATCTTATAAATTAATCTCTATAAATTTTTTTATTGATCTGTTATATGTTTTTTCTGCATTTTGCGGAAAATAACAGGCAGGAAGCTCTTTCCTGGATCTATGGTAAGAAATGCATTCACAGCAAATTCCTTTTCTGCTGCAGCCGGCATAACTGCAATTGCAATTTTTCAAATTAGCAGATTTATTATTGCATCCCACAAAGCCTCCTTCCCCAGCTATTAAAAAAACTGAAACAACTATACTATAGTCTCATATAAAGCCACTCTTTTACAACATTTAACACCTTATCTTTTTCCGGTTCATTAAATAATTCATGTTTTAATCCTTCAAAAATTTTTATTTCTTTATCTTTTGATGAAACTATATTATAAAGCAGCCTGCTTCCTTCCGGTTTTGCAAGCCTATCTTTACTGCCATGCATTATAAGAATGGGATTTAAAATATTACTGCACTTTTTTTTAACAATTTTTTGTATTCTTGAGAATTCAGCAGCTGTTCTTAATTTAACTTTTCCGGTGTATGTAAGAGAATCACTTTTATAGTTTTCAACTACTTTTTGATCTTTTGAAAGTTTTTGCGCAGGCAGATTCACTGTTTTGGCTTCAGGAATAAATTTTGAAAAAAATTCTGCAATTATATCAAAAGGAGGATAAAGATTCGGCACAGGCATAATTGCAGCAGAAGAAGTTATAATGCCATCTATAACTGATCCATGCTCTGCCGCATATATTGCAGCTATAGCTCCCCCCATGCTGTGGCCGATTATAAAAAGCTTTAGATCTTCACCATCTTTTTTTACAAATTTTACAAAGCTATCAAGATTTGATACAAAATTTTCTATACTTGTTACAAGAGCTCTCTTTCCGGAAGATTGCCCATGTCCATAATTGTCAAAAGCATAAACCTTTATACTGTTGCCTGCCAGATATTTTCCTACATAATCATACCTGCCGCTATGTTCTGCATATCCATGAACAACAACAGCTTTTGCTATAGGCAGAGTTTCCGGTTCCCAAATTCTATAATATAAAATTGTTTCTTTATCTATCTCAAATTTCATGCTATTATACTATAAATATATAATATTCCTCAATTTATGAAATAGCAATGAAATAAAAACACCTATCAATATGAGTTTAACTTTATTTAAAACTACAACTTGCATATAACCTTGAGTATCATTATTCTCTATATTAATTATGATTGATTATAAATTTATAAAAGCGCTGCCCAAGGTTGAATTACATGACCATCTGGATGGAGGAGTGCGTCCATCAACAATAGCAGACCTTTCCTCTATTTATAAAATACCGATTCCTGTTAATAGTCATGAAGATATTGCAGAGCGGCTTCATGCCGGCGCTAACAGAAAAAACCTCACACTCTATCTCGAAGGATTTGAATTTATAATAAGGCTTATGCAGAAAAAAGAGGCTCTTAAACGCGTTGCAAAAGAAGCAATAATTGACAGGGCTGCTGAAAATATTGTTTATGCAGAAATCCGCTTTGCTCCTTCCAGGCACACAAGAGAAGGGCTTTCTGTTTATGAAGTAGTGGAAGCTGTGCTTGCAGGGCTTGAAGAAGGAAGCGCTGAGACAGGAACAATGTATGGGCTTATATTATGCGCAATGAGAGATAAGAATGATTCTGTTGATATAGCAGAACTTGCAGTACAATTTAGAACAAAAGGTGTTGTTGGTTTTGATATTTCAGGAGATGAAAAAGGACATCCGCCAGATATGCATATTAAAGCATTTAAATATATACGCAGTAATAATTTTAACATAACAATTCATGCAGGAGAAGCTGCAGGAGTAGAAGCAATATGGCAAGCTGTCCAGCTTTGCGGATGTCACCGTATCGGCCATGCAACAAGGCTTATAGAAGATATGACAGCAACACCTTCAGGCACAATAGTAATGGGAACTCTTTCACACTTTATAAGAGATAAAAGAATCCCTCTTGAAATTTGCCTTTCATCAAATATACACACAGGGGTTGTAAAATCTATAGATCAGCATCCTTTTAATATCTTTTATAAAAATGAATTCAGAGTTTCTATTTGCACAGATAACCGTCTTATGAGTAATACAGATCTTACATCTGAATTTGCGCTGGCAGCATCTGCTTTTTCCCTTACAATAGATGACCTGGAAAAACTTACAATAAATGCAATAAAAGCTGCATTTATTCATTATGATGAAAAGCTTGAAATTATTTATGATATTATAAAACCAGGGTATGCAAAAGCAAAAAGAGAATTCTTGATTTGACAATAGAGACACATTATGCAATATTTATATTATGTTTGGAGTTAACACATATCTCTATCTTATTGATTCTTTAAATAATGAGAATGCAAAAATTCTTAAAAAAGCTCTTGAGACAGTTCCTGATATAAAAAGTGTTATTGTTTCGCCTGTAAAAGGACTGGTTGAAATAAAAGCAAAAAGCGATGTAACTGAATCATTAAAGCTGGCATGTTCTGTAGCTAAAGTAAAACTCAGAACAAAAGTTGATCCTGGAAAAATCTAGCCTCTCCATAATTCTTATTTATAAAAGATATAAAAAGCAGCTAGTATTTTATAGAAAAATAAAACTGATTATTTATTTAGCCATATTTCAGAAATATCAAGCCTTCCATCAGGCAGCATTTTTACACCCATGATATTTTTTTCTGCTGCATATATCTCAGATGAACATACAAGAGGCGACCAGGGAAGAAATTCAGATATAAGAGTTTCGGCCTGTGTAAAAACATAGCTTGATACTTCCTGATCAGAAGTTGTTAATGCTTCATAAATTAAATCTGAATAACTTTTTTCATATCCATAAAAGTTTTCTATAAAATTTGCGCCTGTAACTGCTGCTATGCAAAATTCAGGATTATATAATACATTATGCCATGTAATTACCAAATCTGCCATGCTCTTTTCTTTGGCATTATTAAGCTGATCTGATGCTAAAATCTCAAAATCAAATCCTGCTTCTTGAAGATATTTTTCAGCCATTATTCTAATATTATCATTATCAGGCCTGCTTTCTTTAAGAGAAAAATAACAATAAAGACTTGGATTTTTATTATCTAACTCACTTAATAAAGATTTTGCAAAATCAGCATTATAAGAAATTTTACTGCCTGCTCCTGTAAATCTAAAAAGATATGGAAAGTTATCAGCAGAAATAACCGGGGTTTCCCGAAAAACTTCGTTTGCAAAATTTGCCCTGTCAAAAGCAGATAAAACAGAAAGCCTTAACTCTTTTTTTTTAACCAAAGGTTTTTCAGGATTAAAAAAAATAAATAATGCTTTTCCGCCAAAACCTGAAACAATATTAAACTTATTACTTTTTCTTATTTTTTCCACAGTAACTGCATTATTTACATTTAATAGATTAATATCTCCTGCTTTTAATGCAAGAAATCCTGCATCTGTATCTGGAATAAAACGGAAAACAATTCTTTCTATGTGCGGAAATTTTCCTCTATAATCTTCAAATCTGTCTGTTATTATATTTTCATTTTTCTTTGCAGCCACAATTTTAAAAGGGCCTGTGCCTACAGGATATGAAGCAATAGTTTTATCTATATTGCTGCTGCTATTGTTTTTTCTTATAGATGCTGACAAATCTGCCAAACTTATAATAAAAAAAGGATCAGGCGCCAGCAGTGTTATTCTAATTTTATAATCATCAAGAACTGTTATTTCTTTTATGTTTGGAGAAATTTTATAAACACTATTTTGCGACCCCGGAATAATTCTTTCTTTGCGCTTTAATATATCCAGGGATTTTGCAACAGAATATGCATTAAGGACTGTTTTATCATGAAAATAAATTCCTTTTTTAATATTAAAAATATAATTAAGCTTGTCGCCTGATATTTCCCAACTTTCTGCAAGAAGAGGCTGAGGCCCTTCCTGCCCAGGATAAAAACAGACAAGTGTTTCATATATGCTTGTTACTATACTTTTTACAGAATCAATATTTTCAAAATTAATGAAAGATGGTTCATTTTCTGTTATTCCAAAAACAAGAACTCCTCCTTCCTTTACATTATTACCGCCTAATAGAATCATATTTCTGCTGCAGCCGGCAAAAATATGAGCAAATAAACATAAAAAAAGCAGAAGTAAAAATATTTTTATTTTATTAATATGTTTCTCCATATCTCTATTTTATTATTAAAAAAGAAAGGTGTCTATTTGCGCATCCAAAATAAAAAAATATTGAGTATTAAGAGCATGGCGCTGCAGCAGCAGGTTATTTTGTATTACTGCTGCGGGAATTGACTGTAGCAAGCTGGCCCATTGCTGAGTTTAAGATCATGATGCATATCATATCATGCAGAAATCCAGGCGCGTGAAAAATACAGAAAATTGGCAGATGAGGAAAAAGAAGCGAAAAT
>JAVBQS010000096.1:0-3295 GCA_031548835.1 Spirochaetia bacterium | reverse complement strand
ACGAATACCCGTTTCACGGGTAGCGACGTGTCAAAAGCAGTGGGCTTGAACGTCAGTGAAAGCCAGCGTCTTGAGACGCCGCTGGCAACCTCGGCTTATAGCCGCAGTACAAACCACCCGTTTGACGGGTGGTTTTGATTTTGATTTAATTTACACTATCAACAAGTTCATGCTCTTTGTTTTTGTCCCGTCTTAAAAGATCAATTCCCTCATTGCCATCAGCTTCCACAAGAGTTGCCATATTTGGATTATCTCTGAATCTTAAAACATTAAGCATAAAAATATTAAGCTTATTTATTATATTAGGAGGCAGCATATTTCCATCAACTTCTACAGACATTGTAGGATAGTTGTGTTCTCTTGCCCATGGAGTATAGATACCTTCAATAACACGGCCAATAAGGCATGCAAATGGAGATATATTAATAACTCCGCTATAACCTTCTTCCATAGCTGTAGCTGCAGCTCCGGAAGATACTGCAATTTCTGAATTAAGTTCCAGATTAAGGAAGTGGTCTGTTGTCTTTTTCATTATCTTGTTCATATCATGCGGATGCGGAGGAACAAGATTTGTTTCTTTAAGTGCATTCATTGCTTTTTTCTCTACACTGTGCTTCCATATCTCTTCTATGTTAAAAGCTATAAGTTTTCTGAATTCATTGCTGAAAAGCCGTTTCCACCAAGGCAGAAGTTTATAACGTTTTTTCATATCATAGTTTTTTACAAAATCTGTATAGTGAATCCATTCAGCTATTCCCGATACTTTGGCAATTATTCCTCTGCTTGAAAGATGTTTTACTATTTCATCAACAGCAAAATCATCGCGTCTAACATATATTTCACCGACAACAAGAACTCTTGGAACTTCATCAATAGTTTTTTTAAGAGGTATTTTTGCAAATTCATTTGCCATAACTTTGAGATAGCTCATAAGTTTTTTCATATCTGTGCTTATCTCTTCAAGCATTTTTTTCTGGAGGCTATCATATATTTCAAGAGCTTTGACTGGATCCTGCGCGCAGGTTCTTAGAGATGTTTGCACATCTTTAAGATAATCTCCGACAACAAGAGCATACCAGAAATTTTTTGTAAAAGCTGTTCCAAGCCCGCCATATGAGTTATCTGCGCTTAAGGTAAAAACAACTACGTTATCTATTCTTAAATCTTTAAAAAGATTTTCATAAAATACAAAATATTGTCCTGTCCTGCATGGGCCTGTTGTTATAGGCACAAAGAGAAGATATATTTCATCTTTCCTGTATTGCTCAGAAGCCATAAACTGAAGCGCTCCGCCGAGAACCAGCTGCGAAGGCACACATTCTTTTCCAGAAGCATAATTTCTTGCATAATGCAGTGTCATTGCTGTTGCAACAGGCATTGGCATAGCATTTATTCCTTTTGCCTGGAGCGCTGCGCTTACTATTCTTGTTGAAACATCGCCCATATTTGAAATTATAACTTTAACTTTTGGATTATTTTCTATAGCTATTTTTTCGCCGCTATTTATATTAAGCACATGAAGAGGTTCGCTGCTTGTGTTTCCTACAAAACGCAGGCCATTATCATATCTTTCTTCTTTTTCTTCTGTAAGTTTCGCTTTATATCCGTCAATAATATCCAGAAATGCTTCAACTCTTGTATCTATACCTGCATCTGCAGAATGTGAATCAAGTTCAAGAACAAGAAATGGTTTTGTTCCCTGAATCCACCTTAAATAATGGAGCATAAAAGAGTCAGGAGCGCATGAGAAATTTGTTACAAAAGTTATATATAGATTTTTTTCGTTACGCACAAGCTGGGCAGCTTTCATATCCTGCTGTCCATAATACCAGTACATATTTGGGAAAATTTCTTCATTTTCAAAAGGAAGTATATCAAATGGAACAATTGAATAGTTGCGGCTTGTGAATTTTTTTGGAATTCCCATGTTAGCTTCTCTTGTAAAAGCATTATACGGCCTTCCCAAAAGAGCAATAACAGGCCTTTTGCTTTCCCTTGCTTCTGAAAGAGCTTCAAGCCCAAGTTCTTTTAGTTTTCTAAAATATTCTTCCTGCTTTGCAATTGCTATATCAAAAGCTTCCCTTATTTCGTTGTCTGGTATATTAAGCTGTTTTCCAAGATTGTAAAAATGTTCAAGAGCTTTCTTTTTTCCAAATTTAAAACTTACAACAAGTTCAAGAAGTTTTTTTTCTGTTCCTGGAAAAGCTTTTTTAATATAATAGGGGAGGCTCTGTGTTATTGGACAAAAGTTTGCATGAATAGATGTTTCATAACTTGGCATATCCCTGAAGTGGGGAACAAAAATATAGTCGCATCCTTTATCAATTATGTCCTGAACAGCACCATGCGCAATTTCCGCAGGAAAACAGTAAGCGCTTTCAGTTTTTGCAACTCCTTCATGTGCAATCTTATCAGAAAGTATAGTCTTTACTCCAAGAGTATGAAAAAACCATGAGTAGAGTGGATAAAGAGTATGTACAGAAAATGCACGCGGAATTCCTACTGTATAATCTCTTCTGGCTGTAAAATCTTCTTCTTTGGGAGCGCATATTTTAAAAAGAAGATCTGAGCGCTGCTGTACATAATCAATAACATTGGAATCAGACTGAATTTTTTTTCTGCTGTTTGTATATTTTGAGCAGCGTCCGCCAAACATATATTTATGTTCATTAACTTTTAATACCTGGATTGGACAGAAATTTTCACAAGCTTTGCAGGTAAAATTACTGTCATAGATAATTTCTGTATCAAGAATTTTATCTATATCAAAATTGCTTTTTTCAAGAAAACCATCTTTTAGTTTTTCTTTTGCAAGAATACCAACACCAAAGCAGCCCATAAGCTCGGGGCTTGGAGGAACCATAATATCTTTATTTAAAAGCATTGCAAATGCAAGAGGAACTGCTTTGTTTTTTGCAACACCTCCCTGAAGGAAAATTCTCTGCCCTACTGTCCTGTTTCCGACAACTCTGTTTAGATAGTTTGATACAATGGAAGTAACTATTCCTGCTGTAATATCTTCTCTTGCAGCTCCCTGCTGAATAGCTTTTCTTATATCTGAATTTATAAAAGCAGAACAGTGTTCTCCAAATTTAAGAGGATTATCTGCTTCTAAAGCAATTTCTCCAATCTCCCATGCAGAACTTATATTTAGATCTCCCTGTGCAGATTCTTCAAGAAATGAGCCAGTTCCTGCTGAACATGCTTCATTCATTGCATAATCAATAGGCACTTTGTTTTTTAGAAGAACATATTTTGCATCCTGTCCGCCAATCTCAAAAATAGTATCAACATC
>JAVBQS010000229.1:0-25751 GCA_031548835.1 Spirochaetia bacterium | reverse complement strand
CGGGTACATGGCTTGTTTCCAGGCAGGAAGCAGGCACTCCAAAGTTTGGTACAAAAGAGAAAACGTGTTTATACGATAAAAATCTTTGCACTTGAAGAAACAGTATTTATTTTGCTAGTTTTTAGAGGTGCCCTTTAATTATCTTTGGCTTTTAACTTTGTACTTGTTTATTGACATTTCTATAAACTTTTTAAGTGATATAGAAACTGGAAAAAAATGGGCATCTCCAACTACTATGCTCAAATTTGCCAGAGTTTTTAATTATAGAAGTATATGAATTGTTAAAACCTCCCGATTTTTTACCTGATAATGCCAGTAATGTTATTAAAAAATATACAGATGATATTTTTAAGGCTGTTACCAGACTCAAAAATACTTATCTGGACAAAATGAATTCATTACATACTTAAAACATTTCGGCTAACAAAACTAAGACACACGCTATTAGGCGACAAACTGCAAATTACAAATTTATTAAATAGCTGTTAAATAGCTTGATTTTTTATAATACGTACAATATATTGTACGTATAGGAGATTTAGCCATGGATGCTATTACATATACTGATCTAAGACAAAATTTAAAGACTTATATGGATAAGGTTTTTAATGATAATGACCCTTTGATTATTACCCGTAAAAATAACGAAAATCTTGTGCTTATATCTATAGATGAATATAACAGTCTTATAGAAACTAATTATTTATTATCAAATGAAGCCAATGCTGAACATCTCCAAAAATCTATTAGTCAATTAAAGTCTGGAAAAATCACCAAAAAAGAATTGCTTAATGATGAATAAATTATTTACTGATGAGGCCTGGAAAGATTATCAATATTGGGTTAATACAGATAAAAAACAACTCAAAAGAATTAATGATTTAATAAAAGATATTGAAAGAAATCCTTTTGAAGGGATTGGCAAACCAGAACAATTAAAAGCAAATTTAAAAGGGTTTTGGTCAAGAAGAATCGACTTGGAACATCGAGTTATATATACTATTCAGAAAGAAAATCTTATATTTATTTCCTTCAGGTTCCATTATAAAAAATAGAATAATTTTCAAACAAATAATTTACTGGAATCATTTTTACAGCAAAAATAACAGCTTCTACCAGCAAGCAGATTTCTGTACAAATAAGCCTTATCATAATATATTTAGCAGCAACCTTGCTCTTAAAGCACTAATAAGCTGCTGCTAAATATTGTATCAACCTGCACAATTGCAGGCTGAGTGATCTTTTAAAAATTCTTATGCTAATTGGACAGGAGTTGCTTTTACACGGAGCGATGTCCTGAAAGTTCTCTGTCCAAGCTCTGAATCAATAAACAAAAGAGCTGCCCTGGTTTCTGCCATTTCAAATTTCTGAATAAGCTCTTTTGCAGAAGCTTCTTCTTCGACCTGTTCATCAATATACCAATTCATAAAAGAAATTGAAGCATAATCTTTTGCCGCATGAGCAACATCCATTATTTTATTAAATGTGGCTGTAACAAATTCCTCATGTTTTAACGCATCTTTAGCCATCTCAAGAGGATTTTTCCAATCTATTTTTGGCTGTTTAATTTCTTTTAAAGAAACTTTAACACCCTGTTCAACAAGGTACTTAAAAATCTTCATTGCATGTGTATGTTCTTCCTGATGCTGTACATAAAACCAGTTTGAAAGTCCTGGAAGGTTTAAATCTTCTGCCTGGGCAGCCATGGAAAGATACAAATATCCGGCATAAAATTCATTTGTAATCTGATCATTCAACATAGTAGCTACATCTTTATTTATCATTGTGCTAACCTCCATTTTAAGTATACTCAATTAAAAAACTAAATCAAAGATAATTTGGTTTATAATTATTGCAACATAGCTAAAAATATCTATTGCTAATATTTTCAAAAAATAGATCAATCTTGCCAAAAATAACTTGAACAGAATAAAAAAATAATAAATATTTTTTATAGAGGAATAATATGCGAAAATTTGAACAGTATGGAATAAAAGTGCCGGAAATATTGCTTCCAAATCAGAAAAAGACAGATATTGAAAAATGGTCTGTAATTGCCTGCGATCAATTTACTTCTAATAAAGATTATTGGGAAGATGTGAAAAAAATTACAGAAAGATATGCGTCTACATTAAATCTTATTCTCCCGGAATGTTATCTTAAAGAAATTGTGCTGGAAGATAAAATATCTTCTATAAATAAAAACATGGCTGACTATATAAAAAGCGGAATATTAACAAAACTTCCAGAAGGTTTTGTTCTTGTTGAAAGAGAGACGCCATACACAAAATCAAGACAGGGGATTTTAATTGCAGTTGATCTTGAAAAATATGACTATAGCGAAAAATCAGATTCTATTATCCGCCCGACAGAAAAAACAGTAATAGACAGGCTTCCTCCAAGAATTAAGATAAGGGAAAAAGCATCGCTTGATCTTCCCCACATACTATTTCTTATAGATGATGAGAGCGGCTCTGTTGTTGAATATCTTTATTCACGCAAAGACCAATTTGAAAAGCTTTATGATTTTAAATTGATGAAAAATGGAGGCAAAATACGCGGCTGGCATGTAAATAAAAAAGAAGATTTTGAACATCTTGAAAAAGCTTTTGAAAACCTTGCAAAGAAAAACAGAACTCTTTTTGCAGTTGGAGACGGAAACCATTCTCTTGCAGCAGCAAAAGAGGTATGGAATATTATTAAAAAGAAACCAGGCATACCGGAGAATCATCCTGCCCGTTATGCGCTTGTTGAAATTATAAATATTAACAGCTGCGGCCTTAATTTCGAGCCGATACACCGCACAGTATTTAATATAGACAGCGCAAAATTGTTAAATGCTTTTGAAAAAGAGACAGGATGCAAAATAACAAAAATAGAGCGGAAAGATGTAAAAACTCCGCAGGAAGCAAACAGAATAATTTTTGTTTCTGGCTGCAACAAGAGCGCCAGTAAAAATTATGGCGAGATTATATTAAAAAACGAAGATAATCTTCTGGCTGCGGAAAAGCTACAGGTTTTTCTTGATAAATATCTTGCAGAGGCCTCGGACAGCGGAGAAATTGATTATATCCACGGAGAGGAAGATCTTCTCCAGCTTTCTGAAAAAGAAGGCAATATAGGATTTCTGCTTCCTGCAATAAGCAAAAAAACATTTTTCAGCCGCATTACTGCAAAAGGGGTTTACCCCAGAAAAACATTTTCAATAGGCGAAGCTATTGAAAAAAGATATTATCTTGAATCAAGAATAATAGATCCCCGGCTTTCACAGGAGTAGTCCTGCGCAAAATAGCGGCATCCATGTCACAGCAGCAGGATTGCATGCATCCCTGCTGCAGGTTTGAGTTTAAACAGGCGCAGATAAATCAAGAACTATAGGCATAAAAAAGACTACATAATCTTTGATAAAGTCTTCCCTGCTATGCTATTGCATTCACCTCCTGACTATATGCAAAAAAAATAGCCGGATAGCAATTTCAGCTTTATTCATGCTATAATGGGCTTTAATTACAGAAATAAATGTAGTATTTATATGCTATAAATACTGCAAAACATTTTATTTGAGATGTTTTCTGATAGTGTAAACATTTTTTTAATCCATTTTATGATATATATAACTTACAAAATCAAAGGGATAAACATACCTGGAGGAGATGTATATGAGCAATAGCAACAATGTATTAAAGGTAATTCGCGACACCATCCCTGATTTGATTTTTTACAAAGACACAGCAGGAAAATATACCGGCTGCAATCCCAGCTTTGAACGTTTTGCCAATTGCCCGGAAGCAGATCTAATTGGTAAAACTGATTTGGAAATATTTAATATTGATGCTGAAATGGCAGCTCTTTTTATAGAGGCAGACCGCCGTATTATGTCTAAAAACATAACTGAATCCATAGAAGAGTGGATTACATATCATGATGGAACCAAACGGCTTATGGAAACAATAAAGACTCCATTAATTATAGATGGCAAGATCAAAGGCCTGCTTGGCATTTCAAGGGATATTACTGCCAAAAATGAGCAGGAAGTTGCAGCAAAAGAGGCGGAAGAAAGAGCCAGGCTAATGCTTGACTCATGCCCTCTTGCAGCTGATGTCTGGAACGATAAGATGGAAATAATCGACTGCAATGAGGCTGCTGTTAAACTGTTCAAATGTTCATCAAAACAGGAATACTGCGAAAATTTTTTTATGCTATCAGCTTATATTCAGCCTTCGGGGCGTCCTGCCAATGAAATGGCGCTGGAATATGTCACTATTGCCATGAATGCCGGCGAAGTCACTTTCCCGTGGATGCACCGCACTATTAATGGCGATCCCCTGCCTGCAGAGGTAACACTCAAAAAAGTTGCCTATAAAGATAGCTACCGGATCATAGGATATATACGCGATATGCGGGCCGAGCTTGGGGCGCGTGATGAGGCTCGTGAAGCAGCCGAACTCAACCAGATAATGATTGACGCGACACCTATAGGCTTTGGCTTCTGGAATGATGAACTCAAGATGGTTGAGTGTAACGATGCATCCCTGAAATTCTTCCAGATAAATGACAAAAAACAACTTGCTGAACATTTTTTTGATTTCTCGCCGGAATTTCAGCCCGATGGCATTCCCTCTGCTGAAAAGCTTAAGCTTGTTATGCAAAAAACCATGCAGGAAGGCACACACACCTTTGAGTGGATGCATCAAAACAGCAAGAAAGAACTTATTCCTGCCGAAGTTACGCTTGTTAAAGTTGCATATAAAGGAAGCTTCCGCGTAGCAGGTTATTTCAGAGACCTTAGGGAATATAAAGCAATGATTGCAGAGGTTGAAAAAGCAAAGGATGCTGCTGAAGAAAGCGCACGGGCTAAAAGCCAGTTTCTTGCAAATATGAGCCATGAAATCCGCACGCCAATGAATGCGATTATAGGCATGGCAAAAATCGGACAGATGTCAAAAGATCCTGAAAAAATGCTCTATTGTCTTGATAAGATTGACGATGCTTCACGTCATTTGCTTGCCATCATTAACGATATACTTGATATGTCAAAAATTGATGCCAATAAGCTTGAACTTCATCCTGAACCTTTCAACTTTGAAAAGATGCTGGAAAATGTTATCAATGTTATTGCAGTCAAGGCTGAAGAAAAGAAAATCAATCTGTTTGTCAACATCGATACATCTATGCCGCATTATGTTATCGGGGATGAGCTTAGGCTTTCACAAGTTATTACAAATTTATTATCCAACTCTGTGAAGTTTACTCCGGATCACGGAAACATCACACTGAAAATCATGAATTTAGAAAAAAACGATGGTATTTGCACCATACAATGTGATGTAATTGACAACGGCATAGGAATTTCGCCGGAACAAAGCAGAAAATTATTTAAATCATTTGAGCAGGCCGAAGCCAATATATCGCGTAAATTTGGAGGAACCGGCCTCGGGCTTGCCATTTCCAAAAAAATTGTAGAGCTGATGGGCGGTTCTGTTTGTGTTGCCAGCGAACTGGGAAAAGGCAGTAATTTTAGTTTTACAGCAAAATTGATCATAGATAAGCAGAGCGAGAAAAAGAACATTTTTGACAAATCTGTCTATGCCGCAATTCGTGTTTTGGTTGTTGATGATGATCCGGTGGTACTGGATTACTTTAAGCGCATGATGGAACAGTTTGAGATTCACTGCGATTTGGCGCATAACGGAGAAGAAGCTGTTTCTATGGTTCGTTGTGCTGTTAATCGATGCAATAACTATCATATCATCTTTGTTGATTACCTTATGGAGGGAATGAATGGCATTGAAACTACCCGCCGTATCCGGCTGCTGGCAGGCGAAGGAGTCAATGTTATTATGATTTCGATTTCAGATTGGTATCTGATTCAAAAAGAAGCAAATGAGGCCGGCATTATAAGATTTATTCAAAAGCCGCTTTTTCAATCTTCAATTTTAAATGCTATTAACGAGCTGGTTGTCAACAAAGATGCTCTTGTACCGCATAAAGCCAAAAAAAACCTGTCATCAAAAACTTTTAAAAACTGCTGTTTGCTGCTGGCAGAAGATATTGATATTAATCGCGAGATTGTAACTACTCTGCTGGGAGAAACTAAAATCAAGATTGACTGCGCCGAAAACGGCAAAGAAGCCTTTGACATATTCATAGAGAACCAGGAGAAATATGATATAATATTGATGGATGTGCAGATGCCTCTTATGGACGGAATAACTGTCACCAGGAAAATTCGAGAGCTTGGCACGCCAAAGGCATTGTCTGTTCCCATTATCGCAATGACTGCAAATGCTTTCAAAGAAGATGCTGAAACTTGTACAAATGCAGGCATGAATGCCCATATAAGTAAACCCATTGATATATGTGAATTAATCTGCGTGATTGAAAATTATTTGGATGGTTTGGAAGATTAATCGCTTTTGAGAGGTACCATGCAGATGATGTTCTGCAACAGCATGGCAAATTATTATCAGTATGACACAAAAATAAGGAGAACCGGATGAAACAAGTTATAAATACAAAATCAGCGCCTGCAGCAATAGGCCCGTATTCGCAGGCAATTAAAACAGGAAATTTTGTTTTTATTTCAGGACAAATTCCTGTTGATCCTGAAACAGGTTTAATAAAGGGAAATAATATAAAAGAACAGACAGAAATGGTTCTCAAAAATTTAAAAGCTATTACAGAAGCTTCAGGAAGTTCTGTAGATAGAATAGTAAAGACATCCTGTTTTCTTAAAGATATAAATGATTTTTCGGAATTTAATAAAGTATATGAGGCTTTTTTTAAAACAGCCGGTTCTGCGCAAGGAGCAGAATCCTTCCCTGCCAGATCAACTTTAGGCGGATTACAGATTCCCAAAGGCGCTCTTATTGAAATAGAAGCTGTTGCTATTACTTAGTCCGCAGGGGCAGGACACTGCGTAGCCCTGCCCTCTCAACACTAGGCGAATTGCAAATTCCCAAAGGAGCTCTTGTCGAAATAGAAGCAATAGCAGAAATATAGACTTTGTTTTTATTTTAAGAAAAATAGTTTTTCATCATAAGCATTTTTTAAAATAAAATTTTCTTATGAAGTTCCAAAACAATATAGTAAAATTAGTTTAAATATTATATCTGCAGTCAAGGCTGATTAAGTTACAACACATGGCATCTGCATAATATCAGGAGATTTTAATGAAGAAAAACATAGTAATAATAACAGGCAGTGCAAGAAAAGGCGGAAACAGCGATTTAATGGCTGATGCTTTTATAGAAGGGGCAACAGGCTCAGGCCATATTGCAACAAAGTTTGAAGCTGGAAGAAAAAATATAACAGGCTGTATTGCCTGCAATACCTGTTTTTCAAAAGGCGTTGCTTGTTCGCTTATGGATGATTTTAACGAACTTGCTCCTATTCTTGAAAGTGCAGATATGCTTGTATTATGCACCCCTCTTTACTGGTTTACTTTTACTGCACAAATCAAAGCTGCTATTGATAAAATATATTCGTTTATGATTGGCAAAAGAGCTCTTAAAATTAAGGAAGCAGCATTGCTTGTCTGCGCAGAGACAGATTATATAAAAGATTTTGATGGGATATTAAAAACCTATGAGTTAATACTTAACTATACTGAATGGAAAGATAAAGGCAGACTATTTATTCCAAATGTAAATAAAATAGATGATATTAAAAAAACAGATGGCCTTGAAAAAGCCAGAAAGCTGGGACAAAATATTTAACTTATAAAAATAACCTGGATTATGGGGCTATATTATGAAAAAAAATAAAATTCATCCAGATTCTATATCTATGAAAGCTTACGATGAAATGGCAAAGTATTATGCAAAATATGTTGATACAAAACCATTTAATGCTTATTACGAAAGACCAGCAACAATATCACTGCTACCAGATATAAAAAATAAAAAAGTTTTGGATGCAGGATGTGCCGGAGGCTGGTATACAAAATGGATTCTTGACCATGAAGCAGATGTTATTGCAATAGATTTTAATAAACAGATGGTTGAAATAACTAAAAAAAGAACAGATGGTAAAGGAATTATAAAACAGGCTGATTTAAATAATCAGCTTGATTTTATTACAGATAATTCTGTAGATATTATTATTGCATCGCTTGTATTGCATTATATAAAAGATTGGTCAAATATACTTAGTGAATTCAACCGTATATTAAAAATTAATGGTAAATTAATATTTTCAGTACATCATCCATTTATGGATTATTTATTATTTGACAGAGAAAATTATTTTACATTGGAATTATTAAATGATGAATGGCTAATGGATAATGAAAAAATCAAAGTCCAATTTTATGGAAGGCCATTAAGTAAAATAATACAGCCTGTTATAGATCATGGTTTTATTATAGAAAAACTTCTTGAACCTATGCCAACAGAAGAATTTAAAAATGCAATGCCTGAAACTTATGTAAAACTAACAAAACAGCCTCAATTTTTATTTATACGTGCAAATAAAATTTAAAACTTATATAAAACAATTTTTAGTTTTAGGACTTCGGTTATTGTAAAGTATAGCTTTTGTCACACTAAATTATCAGGCCTATTTCTGGCTCTTTCTTTTTTCCGAGACAAATTTACATGATTTTACTTCTCTTGCTGTAAGCCTTACGCCTGCTGTTTTTACACCTTTTACAAGATAGTTTTTAATATTAAAACTTTCTTCTGTTATTTTAGTTCTTGGCGCAGGAACATATGTAAGATTTATTCTGCCTTCTTCTTTTGTTGTAAGAAAAATCATTTTTGCATTTTCAGGAACAAGTTCGTAAGATTTTCCTGTTATAAATTTTTCAATCTTGCATCTCTTAATATAGAGTGAATTATTTTCGTTGCTCTTATAAAGAATTGTAAAAGTTATATCAGCCATCTCATCTTTTTCAGCCATTGCACAGTAAAGCATGCCTTTATCAACAAAGGCTTTATCAGGAGCATTCATTACAAAATATGTTCCATTTTTCTTTATAACAAGCACGCGGTCATATACAGAAACATCAAACAGAGCCTCTCCAGATGCAACTTCGTAGCCTAAATATCCTGTATCATTATCATAACGCAATTTAAGGCTTCTTATCGCAGCTTCCCTTGCATCAATTTTTTCAAAAGAAGTTATTTTGGTATTTCTCTTAAAAGATGCTCCATGTTTTTCTTTTATATCTGAAATAAATCCAAGAGCATATTCCTTAATATGGCTAAGATGGTATTTTATCTGCTTAAGCCTGTCATTTATCTCTTTTATTTCCTGTTTTACTTTATTTATATCATAGAGAGATATTCTGCGTATTGGTATTTTCAAAAGCCTTTCAACATCTTCTTCTGTAATTTCATGTTTTACAAGATTGAGAAAATGATTGAAACCATTGATAACTGCTTTTATAACTCCATCATGTGTTTTCATCTGCTCTATTTTTTTATAAATACGTTCTTCAATAAAAATCTGCTCAAGTGTTTTGGCATGAAGTTTTGCTTTAAGATTTTTTTCTTCCAGCTTGAGTTCCTGGGTAAGCACATCGACAAGCTGAACTGCATAATAGTTTATTACTTCGCTTATTGCCATTTGAACAGGTTTTCTATCTTTTATTACAAGAAGATTTACAGATATGGAAGTCTCGCAGTCTGTAAAAGCATAGAGTGCATCAACAACATCTTCTGTCATAACTCCGCGCGGAAGCTTAATCTCTATTTCTACTTTATCTGTTGTAAAATCGCTTATTGATGCTACTTTAATTTTATTTTTTCTTACTGCTGCTTCAATAGAGGTAATAATACTTTCGCTTGTATGTCCGAATGGAAGCTCTCTTATAACAATTCTTTTAGGATCGCTTGTATCAAGCTTTGCCCTTACAAGAACTTTGCCGTTACCTTCTTCATAATTTGAAACATCAACTATTCCGCCTGTTGGAAAATCAGGATAAAGCTCTACTGTTTTGCCTTTAATTGCAGCTGAAACAGCATCCAGCACTTCGTTAAAATTGTGCGGCAGTATTTTTGTAGACATTCCTACAGCAATTCCTTCTGCTCCCATAAGCAGAATAATAGGAATCTTTGCCTGATATGAAACAGGCTCTTTATTTCTTCCATCATAGGAAGCTTCATATTCTGTTATATCAGGATTTATCAAAACTTCTTTTGCAAGAGGAAGAAGACGGCACTCGATATATCTTGCGGCAGATGCTTCATCTCCTGTATATATATTTCCAAAATTCCCCTGCTTATCTATAAAAAGATCCTTGTTTGCAAGGACGACAAGAGCAGAATTAATAGACTGGTCTCCATGAGGATGGTATTTCATGCAATGGCCGACAACATTGGCAACTTTGTGAAATTTACCATCATCCATCTCGGCAAGCGAATGGAGAATTCTTCTTTGCACCGGTTTTAAGCCGTCTGCAATATCAGGTATTGCCCTGTCTTTAATAACATAAGAAGCATATTCAAGGAAATTAACTTCAAACAAATTTTTTACATATGCCATTATATAAGATTCTCCATTATATAGTATCTGCGCTCAGGTGTATTTTTTCCCATATAGAATTCAAGAATTTCAGGAACACTTTTTAATGATTTAACACTCACCTTTACAAGCCTTATATCACTACCTATAAACTGGCCAAACTCTTTTGGAGATATTTCACCCAATCCTTTAAATCTTGTTATTTCAGCGCTGCTGCCCAGCGCATTGGCTGCTTCATCGCGCTCTGCAATATTGTAGCAGTAACGCGTCTCTTTTTTATTCCTTACCCTAAACAGCGGCGTTTCAAGAATAAACACCCGCTCAGAAACAACAAGCTCTTCAAAATAGTTAAGAAAAAAAGTAAGAAGAAGATTTCTTATATGAAAACCATCGTTATCCGCATCTGTTGCAAGAACAATTCTTGCATAGCGCAGCCCGTCAATTTCATTTTCTATTCCAAGAGCCATCATCATATTGTAGAGCTCTTCATTTTTATATATTTCTGTTTTCTTTTTGCCAAACATATTCTGCGGTTTACCGCGGAGAGAAAAGATAGCCTGGGTATATACATCTCTTGAAGAAACCATTGAGCCTGATGCAGACTGCCCTTCTGTAAGAAAAATTGTTGTAAGTTCTCCCTTGCTGCCATCTTCAAGATGATATTTGCAGTCTTTAAGATTTGGGATTTTTAGCGCAATTTTTTTTGCGGCTTCTTTTGCTTCTTTTCTTACTGTATTAAGTTCCTTGCGGAGGTTTTCATTATAGACAATTCTTTCTTCAAGACTTTTTGCAGCTTCCCTGTTTTTATGTAGAAAATCAACAACACCTGATTTTACTTCATTAATAATCCAGCTTCTTATTTCTGTATTTCCAAGTTTGTTTTTTGTCTGGCTTTCAAAAACAGGATCTTTAAGTTTTATTGCCACTGCTCCTGCAATACCTTCGCGCACATCCTGCCCTGAATAGTTTTTTCTATAATATTCGTTAACACCTTTTAAAAGTCCTTCGCGAAAAGCGCTTAGATGTGTTCCTCCATCGCTTGTAAACTGTCCATTAACAAATGAGAAAAAAGTTTCGCCATAAGCTTTTGTATGGGTAAATGCAAACTCTATTTTATCTGCAATGTGATAAGCTATATCGTAATAAATATCATCGCCGACTTCTGCGCTTAAAAGATCATGAAGTCCTTTTTCAGAATAGAATTTTTCCTTGCCAAGAAACAAGGTTAATCCTCTGTTAAGATATGCATAGTTCCAGAGCCTCTGTTCTATAAATTCCTGGTTATAGGCATACTCGCCAAAAATTTCATTATCAGGAATAAACTCGACATAGGTGCCGTTTTTTTCTCCCTTTTTTGTTCCTGTTTTTTGGCTTTTAAGAACACCTCTTTCAAAAACAGCTTCCATATATTTTTCATCTCTTACCGAGACTACTCTAAAATGAGAAGAGAGTGCATTTACAGCTTTTGTTCCAACACCATTTAATCCTACGCTAAACTGGAAAACTTCATCATTATATTTTGCGCCTGTATTAATCATTGAAACACATTCAATAACTTTTCCCAGAGGAATACCCCGGCCGAAATCTCTTATTCTTACACTTTTTCCTGCAACTTCAACCAAGATCTTAGTGCCGAAACCCATTATAAATTCATCAACACTGTTATCGATAACTTCTTTAATTAAAACATAAATTCCGTCATCCGGATTATTGCCGTCTCCAAGTCTTCCAATATACATTCCGCTTCTAAGCCTTATATGCTCAAGCGAACTTAGAGTTTTTATTTTACTTTCATCATATTCCTGATTTTTTCTTGCCATACCTTCTTCTATTTATATGTGAATTATTTTTTGCATCTTAATAACGCAAATTCTGATATTTTATATTGTATAATGAATTATCGATTAATATAGATCAAATATTAAACTGCTTTTTCTAAATTAGTCAAAAGAGTGTCCACAATATGGACAAAATTTATATTCTGAACTCCTGTTATCTAAAAACTCTTTTCCAGAACAATCAATTATTTTTCCGCAATTTTTGCAGGAAAAACAAGGTTTTTCTATTAAATTTACATTGCTATAATCAAAAATAGCTCCACATTGACCGCACCTGTCAAAATGCTTTTCTCCACAATACCATAATGGAATAAAAAAAAGATGAAAATATCGTTTAGCTACATAATGTTCCAGGCAATTATTGCAGACGCATACAGGACATTGTATTCTTTCAGATAATCCTATTTTATAATTTTTTGATCCTATTCCAAAAATTCCAATTAAGAAAGAAACACCCTAAAGGGCGGGGTATTAAACCCGCCTGCGAATAAAAAACATAAAAACCTGTAATCTGTTATATATTATGCGCCAGATAACTTTTATTCAATTGGGCCAAACAGCCATCTATTATCTGCTTTAATATTTATCTCTGCAATGCAGGTATCGTTATATTTATTACCTTTATATATCTCGCTGACAATCAAACCCAAAGTTACATATTGCATATATGGATCAGCATGGGGTTCAGATGGCCAATTTTTTTAATAGTATATGTTAGATGCTCTGGATAATCTGTAATTTCAGCAAGTTCTCTTTCAATATAATTATTTTTTAATTCCATTATTCTAAAATTATCCCATGATCCGTTAAACTTTGTAGTCGAGCCGATTTTTTTTACCCTATTGTTGTTATAATATAAAGTGCTATTTTGTGCATAGCCGTTTATAACTGCAAATGCAGATATGGTAAATAATTCAGGCCCATTTTTAAAAAAATATATATTTATTAAATCATCTTTGGTATTTTCAACATAGCTTGTTGAATGGTTATGGTCAAAAGCATTTTGCAGCCCATATTTAAGAGGAATAGAATTATCAACAAGACATGGAGAAGCATAGACAGATAAGGCGTTATCATATGGGAAACAGGCAATTCCATATCCCTCATATGCTGCTTTAAAATCAATATCTTTCAACTGACTCATTTCTAAATATGAAAGTTCTACTTCTCCATAAGGCTGATTATTCTGAATTCCTGTAAAATTACTATCCTTATTCACCGGGACAGCAACACGAGATAGCATTATTCCAATAGCTTTTTGTGAAACTTCGACAATATCAATACTATAAAACAGCGCATATAGTTTTTGTTCATAATTAACAAGAGATATATTCATTTTTATATTATACGAACCTACTGCTGCAATCTTGTTATTATATATAAGCACCTGCACAAATTTGCAATCAGGAAGAGAAAAATCAGGATTCTGTTTTTCTGTAAAAATAAGACGATAAAAAATATCTTCTCCCACTGTTTGTTTATATATATTTATACAATTTTAGGGTGTAAAAAAAATTATATATCTTTCAAAATGCTGTTTTATTTTTTCTATCTCTTTTACATTTTGCTGTAATATATCGATTTCTTCCTTAGCAGATATTTTTAAAATTTTTTCCCAGCTATTTGGCAGAATATTTTTTAATTCAGGCGCTTCTGCACATAGAGAAAAATTTATAATGAAAAAAAGCAGTAGACCAAATAATTTTTTCATATTATTTTTGTTTGCGCTCTATTGTCTTAGCTTTTTTACAAGCTTAATAAATCCTTCACGGTAGCTGTATTCATCTTTACCAATAGAATTTTCCGCTATATCAAGCACCATATCAAATGTTGCATTGCCCTTGTATGGGCTTTCGCGCAGCAGCATGCCAAATGCTGCGACAGATGCTGCAAATCTAAAATCTTCAGAACTATTTTTTACATCATTTACATAAGAGGATTTTACAGGAAAACTTATTAACTGGCTTGCTGTCTCTTTTGGGTTTTTATAACGCACCTTTACAGTAAGAAGTTCATCTGAATATGATTCCAAGGGCAATAATAATTGTGGAGCAGAATATTTAAGAACATCTACTTTTGAGAGGTTATCTGCCTCGCTGCCGGGAAGAATTAATTCATAAAATGCTGTAACTGTATGGCCTGCTCCTATATCACCTGCATCAACAGTATCATTATTAAAATCCTCAGACCGCATTACACGGTTTTCATAACCTATCAACCTATATGCTCCAACTGTTGCAGGATTAAATTCAATTTGAATTTTTACATCATTAGCAATAGTAATAAGTGTGCCTGCAAGCTGTGTTTGAAACATCTTATTTGCTTCTTCAATTCTATCAATATATCCATAGTTTCCGTTACCATTAATTGCAAGCTGTTTAAGCATTCCATCTTTGTAATTGCCCATACCAAAACCAAGTACTATAAGATATACACCACTTTCAGCTTCTTTTTTTACAAGATCTATTAAATCACTTCTATTTGAAATACCTACATTAAAGTCTCCATCTGTACAGAGAATAACCCGGTTAATTGCTGCGGGATCAAAATTTTCTTTAGCAAGATTATATGCAAGCTGGATTCCAGCTCCTCCTGCTGTTGAGCCTCCTGCAGAAAGTTTGTTAAGAGAATTAAGTATGAGTTCTTTATTATCACAGCTTGTAGGAGGAAGCACTGTTCCGGCAGCACCTGCATAAACGCAGATTGCAACCCTGTCATTGCCGTCTAGTTCATCCAGAAGAATTTTCATTGCTTTTTTTACAAGCGGCAGTTTGTTAGAAGCTTCCATTGAACCAGAGACATCAAGCAGAAATACAAGATTTACCTTTGGCCTTTCTCCTACCTGGAATTCCTTTCCCTTGATTGCTATTCTTGCCAGAAGGTGATCCTTATTCCACGGGCATTCTGCTGTTTCTGCATTAACTGCAAATGGCTTGCCATCCTGCGGCTGGGCGTAGTTATAATCAAAATAATTTATAAGCTCTTCTATACGCACTGCCGACTTCGGAGGCAGCGAGTTATTTTCAATATAGTAACGTACAATTGAATAACCTGCAGTATCTACATCTATAGAAAAAGTTGAGAGCGGATTATTTTTTACACTTAAAAATGGATTATCAACAATATGATCAAAGTCATCTGTATTAAATTCTTCATCTGTCTGTAGATTATCTGATGTTATATCAAAAGGCTCTTCCAGCATCCACATTTCATTTTTAGCTGGCGCAAGCGAACATGAAGCAATAATTAATGCTACAAAAATTATGTAAAAAAATTTTATAAATTTCATATAACACCTCTTTTTTAGCACAATACCACACTACAAAAAGAAAGCCAATAAATCTATTTTTATAATAATATTATATCAATATTGCAGATTATTATTTTTTAAGCATTAAATTTATAAAGCCATATTTTATTTTTTATCTATAATTTTAAATTAAAAATCTTTAATAAAAACTTTATCTTATTTAAAGCAAATTGTAATTTCTTAATTTTTTATAAAAATAATATTTTTCCATATCCAAAATACTAAATTTCATCTTTATTTTTTCTACAAAACAAAAAATTCGCCAAAAAAATCAAATAAACTATACTTTATAAAGACATGATTTTTTAAAATTTTCATTTTTTGAAAATAAATCATTTTTAATCAATTATTTTTAAAGGAGACAACAATGAAAAAGAAATTTTTCACAGTAACATCGTTTTTACTTGTGTTCGGACTATTATTTACCATAATTGGATGCGGTAACCAAGATAAGGTAACAACTAATTCGCAGATAAAAGATGCTACATCAATTACAAAAGAAAAAAACAGCCAGGTATTAAAAGAGCTTGATTTTGCAAACAAGCAGGATTTTGAAGATGCAACAAGGGGACTTATTGCTCCATTTAAAGATCCAATTGTTAATCAAAAAGCAAATTTTACTGTTTTTGATCTAAACAAATGGTCTTTTATAAAAAATGATGCCCCTTCTCCTGATTCTGTAAATCCAAGCATGTGGCGGCAGGCACAGTTAAACATGAATGCAGGATTATTTAAAGTAACAGACCGTCTCTACCAGGTAAGAGGGCTTGATCTTGCAAATATGGATATTATAGAAGGAAATACAGGACTTATTATTATAGATCCGTTAACATGCCAGGAAACAGCTCAGGCAGCGTTGGAACTTTATAGAAAAACAATGAAATCCACCAAGCCAGTTGTTGCTGTTATATTTACTCACTCACACACAGACCACTATGGCGGTATTCATGGAGTAGTAAATGAAGCAGATGCTAAAAGCGGCAAGGTTAAAATTATAGCTCCGGATAAATTTCTGGAAGAAGCAGTCAGCGAAAATGTTTATGCAGGAAATGCACTTTCCCGCAGAGTTATGTATGCGTATGGTTCTTTCCTTGAAGTAAGCCCTACAGGACAGATTGATGCAGGGTTAGGAAAAAATATGGGAGTAGGAACAGTAGGATTGATGGCTCCAACCGATGTAGTAAAAACAACAGGAGAAAAAAGAAATATTGATGGAATAGATATGGTTTTTCAAATGGCTCCTGGCACAGAAGCTCCTGCAGAATTTATGATCTATTTTCCGCAATTTAAAACTTTTTGTGCAGCAGAAGATGTAACTCATAATATTCATAATATTTATACTCTTCGCGGCGCTCAGGTTAGAGATGCCAAAGTATGGTGGAAAACTATTAATGAATCACTTGAACTTTTTCCAGATGCAGAAATTCTTATTGCACAGCATCAGTGGCCTACATGGGGAAAAGAAAATGTTCAGAAACTGATAAAAGGACAGCGTGATCAAATAAAATATATACATGACCAGTCACTTAATCTTGCAAACAAAGGTTATACAATGAATGAGATCGGAGATATGGTTAAGCTACCTAAAGCACTGGACCAGATGTGGTTTAATCGCGGATATTACGGTTCTGTAAACCATAATGCAAGAGCTATCTATAATAAATATCTTGGATATTATTCGGGAAATCCTGCAGAATTACACCAATTAGTGCCAGAAGACAAAGCTAAAAAAATGGTAGAATATATGGGCGGTGAGCAGGAGATGATTTCAAAAGCTAAAAAAGATTTTGATGCAGGAAACTACCGCTGGGTTGCAGAAATAATGAACTATGTTGTATTTGCAAATCCTAAAAATCAGGATGCTAAAAATCTTGAAGCTGATGCACTTGAGCAGCTTGGCTACCAGACAGAAAATACAACATGGCGAAGTAATTATCTTATGGGAGCGCAGGAGCTAAGAAAAGGCAAACCGCAAATTCCTTCATGGTTTGGAACTGCAAGTCCTGAAACAATAAAGGCAATGTCTGCAGATATGATTTTCGACTATCTTGGAATACGTATAAATGCAAAAGCTGTTGATGGCAAATTAATTAATATGAATTTTGTATTTACTGATACAAAAGAACAATATGCAGTTACACTTGAAAATTCTGTATTAGTTTATACACCAAATAAGCAGCAGAAAAACGCAGATGTAACTGTAACAATGCCAAAAGAGGCGATATACAAAATTGTAAGCAATACAGAAACATTTGACAGCCTTGTAAAATCGGGACAGATAAAACTGTCTGGTAATAATACAAAAGCTTTTGACGACTTTGATTCCTATTTTGAAAATTTTGTTCCTGATTTCAATATTATTGAGCCATGAATAAAAAATTGAAAGGTATGAAAAGCCGCTGCGTAAAATCATGTGGTTTTCCATGCTTTCTGCTTGAATGATGTTTTAAACTACTTTTATGCGGGAAAATTATTTTTTATTAAATATGGTTTCCACTAACTTAAAATAGCAGCTTTGTATTAAAAAAACAGAGAGCTGCTATTTTATTTATAAAAGTTTTATTTTTATTCCAATTTAAATTTGGAAACTTCTGCTGCAAGAGTATCTATATTATCTTTGGTCTGAACACTTAATCCGCTCACATTTTGCACAGACTGTGTAATCTCCCTGGTGCCTGATGATATTTCATTCATCATTTGCGTAATTTCTTTTGTTGTTTCATTAAGATGCTGGCCTTCGCTAATTATTCCCTTGCTGCCAATAAGCATTTCTGAAGAACCTGCTTTTACTTTTTGAGTAACATCATTTAATTGAGTAACAGCTTCAAGTATTTGTTTGCTGCCTGATGTCTGTTCTTCCATTGCATTTCTTATTATCAGTTCCTGATTTGCAACAATCTTTACATCATTTTCTATTGTCTCAAACTGGGCAAGTACTGTAGAAGTATCTTTTGTTATTCCATCTATTGAATTTTTCATTTTCTTTAAAACAGTTGAAATTGTTTTTGACTGGCTGCCCGACATTTCAGCAAGCTTGCGTATTTCATCAGCCACAACAGCAAAACCCTTGCCTGATTCTCCAGCGTGAGCTGCCTCTATAGCTGCATTCATGGACAGGAGGTTTGTCTGGCTGGCTATGTTTTGAATAACAGCGCTTATTTCAAGCAAGCTCTCTGATTCCTGCGCAACAGTTTTAATATCATCCACTGCCTTGCTTAAATCTATCCGGCCTGCTCCAGCAGCGCTGGTAAGTTTATCTATGCTTTCGGAATTTTTTACCAATGTTTGCGTAACAGATAATATGTTTGAAAGCATTTCTTCTATTGCTGATGATGACTGCGCTACATTGACTGTCTGTTTTTCAATATACATATCAAGCCGTTCTATAGCTGCGCTTATCTGTTCCATTGTAGCATTGGTTTCAGTAACGCTTGCAGCCTGATTAATAACCCTGTTTTTTATTGCTTCTATATTTGAAATAATTTGCCTGATAGCAGTTGATGTTTCTATCATATTGGAGGATAGGTCTGTTCCAATATTTGAAAGTATATTTGATTTATTTTTTATAATTAAAAGCAGGGCGGCAAGGTTATCTGTAGTAGTGTTAACATAGTTAACCATTTCGCCAAGTTCATCCTTATTATTGACTGTTATTCTATTTCTTAGATCTCCCTGCGAAATATTTATAAGTAAATCTCTCACTTTTGTAACAGGATTTATTATGTTGCGGGATAAAACTATGGATAATAATACTGCTATTATAAGAGCAAAAGAACTGCTTATTATTATAAGCATTGTCTGTTTTTTTGATGTTGAAGTTATATCTGTCATATCTGCATTGAGAATAGCAGTCTGTTTCTCAACAAATAAATCGCTTTTCTCTGCCAGCTCTGCTGCAAATGGGTCAAATTTTTCCATAAATAAATTACCTGCTTCTGTGCCTTTTGCAATATATTCATTTGCCATTTTTTTGCCCATTTCATAATAATCATTAAAAGCTGTATCCAGCTCGTCCAATTCTTTCAAAATATTTGTATTGCTTTTAAATGTTTCTCTATACCATTTAATAATTTTTTTAAATTCCTGCGCATGTTTTTCCGCTTCATTAAAACCATCATCATAGCCTGGCTGCGCTTTTGTGGCAGAAATATCTGTTAACCATTGCTGAACCTGAATTATATGTATACTCATATCTTTAGCCATAAGTGCAGACGGAAGACTAATATCTTGAGAGTCTTCTGCTTTTTCTGTTACATTAATATTCATCCAGATAATAAATGCACAACTGATAAAAAATAACACAACAATAAGCCCATAGCTAAACAATATTTTTTTCAACAAGGAAAAACTGCCGCGCCCCTCTTTCATTTACAACCTCTTAATTTTAAAAAATAACCCGGATAAATTTATCCGGGCAATAAAACCAAACCTACAATTACCAGTATTAGATATAGCATATATTCAGAAAAAAAGCTAATTCGGAATAAATTTCATACATATCTCTATAAAAATGATTAAGACATATTTTGACTTAATTTAGAAGAGTGCAGATAACAACTTCTATTCTTTTTTACTTTTTTTTAAAAAAAATTAATAAAATATAAAAATTAGCAATTTTTCTAAAATTAAACTTTTCAGATTTTTATATTTTTCAAAACCAGAAATTTATCTTTCATCCAGATTTATTATTAAGTTTATATTTTGTAAGAAATAAATAGATTTATTAGACCTGTTCGATAACCTAAAAAAGAAAATTACAGAGTAACTATTTGTATATATTTTTTGATTAATAAATATCTTAAAAAACTCACAAACCTATTCTATTAAGACTTCTTTTTGCCTATTCAATTATTATTTTATTTTTTTGTTTCTTTATAATTTCTTTTAACATATTTTTTACTCTATCAGATTTAAATGACTGCAGCGAACGCGTTATTTTCCATATTATAAATTCATCTTCTATATTTTTATCAAAAAAAGCCAGAATATCTTCTTCCATTCTGTAGTCTTGATAATTCCATGTTATATGGCCGATAACATCTATTACCTCGTATATCTGTTTTTTATCTTTGTTTTCCAGCAATATATTTTTTAATTGAGGAAAAACCACGGGGCCTATTCTTATCAATATCCTGCCGGCAATATCTCTTGGCAAAGGATATGATTTTTTATTTAAATCCGCAGCTTTTATTTCTTTATGTTGATTATTTCCAATAGCGCCAAGCAGAGAAATTAAATATGGAATTGCCAATGCCCCATATCCTGCAAGAGAGTTGCACAACTCTACTTTTGTATAAAGCTTTTTTTCTTTTTGAAGCAATTCACAAAATAAAGGTATATATTTTTCTTTCTTTTGTTTTGATATCAGCTTTATTCCCATTGTCCGTTTATATGGGTCGTTATCATATAATAATTTTACAGCTTCATCTTCAGAAAGATTTAAATATTTTATTATTTCGTTATCAGATACAAAGCCTCTGCTCTGCATCTGTTGTTTACTGCTTTTCATAGTTAAGCTGCTCTTTTTCTAATCTTAGCCAACTGTAAATTTGCAGATATTCCCGCCTGCCTTAAATATCGCCAAACCTTTCCATCATCCATTTGCCTTTGCGGTAAACAAATCCTGCAAGAACTGCATTATTTACAACCACACCCATTTTTGCGTTAAAAGGAATAGAAAGAACTATTCTTAACACAAAATTAATAAACCCCCTGTGTGTGACAGCAAGAATTTTTTCTCCTTCATGATTCTTGGCAATATAATCAAGAAAAGAAGAGATTTTTTCTACATACTCGCTTTTTGTTTCTCCTTCAGGAATTCTGTAATCATTATCTTCTGAAACAGTTTTTGCAAATTCTTCCGGGTAGTGTTCTCTGACATAATCCCAGCTGCAGCCTTCAAAAATTCCCATATTTCTTTCCCTAAGCCTTTCATCTTTGCATATATCGATATTAAGAGTTTTTCCTATCAAAACAGCAGTGTCAAATGCTCTTCCCAAATCACTTGAATAAATTTTATCTATAGATATAGAAAGATTTTTAAAACTTTTACCAAGCTGGCGAGCATGCTCAATTCCTTTTTCTGTAAGAGGACTGTCTTTAACACCCTGCATTTTATCTTCCACATTCCATACTGTTTCTCCATGCCTTACAAGATATAGTTTTGTCTCATGTTTTTCTTTGCTCATTTTTTAGCCTCCAATTTTTTGTTATTAATACTTTGAAAAGAACTTGCCGTTACTCCTGCAAGTATCAGAATTCCTCCTAAAAATGTTTTTACAGGAGGAATCTCTCCTATAAAAAGCCATACCCATATCGGGCCTAAAATAGTTTCAAGCATCATTATAAGCGCAACTTGAGACGCAGGCAAATATTTTGTTCCTATAGATAAAAAAAGCTGGGCAAATGGGACAGCAATAAGCCCAAGAATAGCGAGAAAAAAAAGTGATTTTAAAGGAATAGTAAATGGAGATGCAAAAAAGAATGAAACAAAAGCAGCAGTAAAACCTCCAATTATTACTGCTCCCAGCCTGCTTATATTTTTATGCTTTCTCATCCATGCAAGATTGGAGCCTGCAGCAACAGGAACAAGAAGCCCAAGCACATTGCCGAAAACAGTTCCTCCGCCTATATCGCCGTAAAATATTATAAAGACTCCCAAGGCAGAAAGAATAATTAAAAATAGAGTCTCTTTTTTTATCTTCTCTTTTAAAAAAATATAACCTGCAATAGCTGCAAAAAAAGGAGCAAGGCTTATCATTACAAGCACGTTTGCAGCTATAGTCATTTTTACCGCAGTTACAAAAAGAGTGCCTGATGTTCCCCATAAAATTCCTGAAAGAATAAGGGGAAAACCTTCTTGCCTGATCTTTGTAAAAATAGTTGTTTTTTCTGTAATTAAAAGAATCAAACTTGAGGGAACAACTGCAAACAACCCTCTCCAGAAAGCAGAATCCCATGAAGAGACAGCAGCAAGCCTTATCAATACAGTATCAAAACTAAACAAAAAAACACCGGTAAGAGAAAGTAAAATGCCTATTGTATTTAATTTCTCAGTTTTATCTTCCAATTTTTTTTCCTGATGGTTATATATATTTTTATAAAATTTAAAAACTTATTTAATAGAAACTTATTTATATTATTTTTACAAGAGCTGTTATAATTTTATTTAAAAACTGATAACGTTTGTTTAATAGTAATTAAAATAATTTCATCATTTTATGAATAGCTAAAATTATCTATATCTGATAGTATAATTTAATTTAAATAGATATGCTTGATAATTATCTTTTCAAATCAAAACAGGAATTTCCCGATAAAAAAATAATACATATTGTTATTGGCAATGAGGCAGCTGACCTTGATTCAATAGCTTCATCTATTACTTATGCTTTTTTTAAAGAAACTGCAAATCAAAAAAAAGATGAAATATTTATACCTGTTATAAATATTCCTGAAGATGATTTAAAGCTTAGAAACGAAGCTGTCTGCATTTTTTTAAAAACAGGAATAAGAACTGAAAACCTTATTTTTACAGATCAGATAAATCTTAAAGACCTCTCTGAAAAAAGAAAATTAAAATTGATTCTTGTAGACCATAATAAAATCAGCCACAAACAGGAATTTCTCTCTGGATATATTGAGGAAGTAATAGATCATCATGATGATGAAAAAAGCTATAATAATATAGCTAAAACAATTGAGAAAACAGGATCTACTGCAACACTTATCGGAGAAAAAATAATTAAAGAAAATAAATCTTTTATAAACCAGGAAATTGCAAGCCTTCTTTCAGGAGCAATTTTGCTTGACACTTCAAACCTTTCTTCAAAAATAGGCAAGACAACAGAAAGAGATGAAAAGATTTTGAATTATCTTGTTTTGGAATATAAAATTGATAAAAATCAGCTTTTTGAAAATCTCTCAAGCGAAAAACGCAATATATCTAATTTATCAAGCTATGATATTTTGCGTAAAGATTATAAAGAATGGATTATGGGAAGAAAAAAAACAGGATTCAGTTCTGTCAATATTCCTTTACAAAGCTGGCTAAAAAAAGACCCTGTGCTGTTTGATGCGATTGACAAATATTATAAAGAAAATTCGCTTGATATACTTTTTATAATAAGCGCTTATAGTGATGCAAATTTTAAACGCGAACTTATTCTTTTTAGTAAAGATCTATCGCTAATGAATAATATATATTTTTATTTACAAAAAACCGGGGGAAAACTGTTTCCCATAGAGATAAAACCGGCAGGCAGAAAAGATATAAAGTTTTATATTTTGGGTGAAACGCTATGGTCAAGAAAGAAGCTTCAGCCTATTTTAAAAGTTTTTTTTGCAAATTGTGGTAAATAACATTATTATTAATATATATTAGACCTGTTCGGTAATTCTGTTAAAAGGCATTTTGCGAACATCAAATAAGCGCTAATTTGGACATAATGTATGATTTTTTTACTAATAGCTTATGATCTTAAGGTTTTTATTTTATAATGATATTAATTTACCTTAATTATAGATTTAATCTAATACCTATTTTTACTTATTTTTGATATTATTCTTATAATTTAACATTATTTAAAAAGAGATTTATTTTGATTAGAAAAACTTTTTTTATATTTATTATCCTTCTCTTTTTACCTGTAATAGTTTTCAGTTTTGGAAATAAGGAAAAAGAAAATTTCTCCCCGGACAAAGAAACATTATTGAAAATCCTGGAGAAATATGAAAAGCAATGGGAAAAACAGGGAATAAAAAATTATACAGAAGAGATAACATATATAAGAGCTTCTTTTCCTCCAGAGCAGTTTATAATAACAGTCAGCGATAATATTATCCAAAACTGGACAGAAGATTCCGGAGATAAAACTTTTTCAGAAGATTTTATCAAATCTCTGACAGTGGAAAACATGTTTGATAAAGTTAGAAAAAGCATTAATTCAGAAAAACAGTCTCCTTTTGGATTTATAGTATCTTACAATGAAGAATTCGGATATATAACAGAACTATCATATTTGCCTGCAAATAATAAAGAAAATTCCGGCAGCAGGCCTCCTTTTGACAGAAACTATCATATCGAAGTTGTCCTTCTTGATCTTACCAAAAAGGATATTGAATAAAATGATTTTAAAAAAAATAGCAATTATTGTAATTTTAACAATATTTGCTGCTATAAATATAGAAGCCATGCCTCCGCATCCATCAAAGACAAAACCTGGAGGAAGAGAAAAACCTGTAAATATAGATAAAAATCAAGAGCCTCTCTATAAGTCCCTTGCCCGGAAATCATCAAGGCTAAGAGCTTCAGGCTCATCAGGGACAATGCATGTTCTTGTAATACTTGCTGATTTTGGAGAAGATTTAACAGAAGAACAAAACCCTGCTGCAGGGTTTTTCGGCAATGATAATAATTCCAAAGCCGGAATTTTAAATAATAGCGGTGATCATAGATATAGCTATATTATTTTTGCATTATTATTCACACTTCTTATAGTTCAGATTATTTCAAGAAATAAAAAACGTTATATACTTTTAAATACTTATTTATTAATATTATTAAGCTGTTCAGACAATAATGGATCAAACCCTGCAAATACAGATCCAGGCACCCCTCTTTATTTTCAAACACCAGTAAATAATTATAAAGAAATTCTTGATGCAAACCCAAATCCATTATTTCTTACCATGAAAAAATATTATTCTGATATGTCTAACAATAATTTAAATCTTGAGTTTGATATTGCAGGGCCTTTTACTGTATCAAAAGGCTGGCAGTATTATGGGAGAAATGATACTGATGGATATGACACCTATCCAGGACAATTTGTAAGCGAAGCTGTTAATCTTGCGCACTTAAGCGGACAGGTTGCTGATTTTTCAAAATATGATAACAACAATGACGGCTATGCAGATACTGTAATTATTATTCATGCAGGCCCAGGAGAAGAATATTCAGGAGGCCCTGATACAATATGGTCGCACAGCTGGGATCTTAACTCTGCAAAAATTTATGGTGATGGAAACGGAGCTATTCAGGTAGATAACGTATTTGTTAACAGTTATACAATTCAGCCGGAATATAATGCAATTCCCGGAGATTCAACAATAGGCGTCTTTTGCCATGAATTCGG
>JAVBQS010000099.1:0-5797 GCA_031548835.1 Spirochaetia bacterium | reverse complement strand
GAAGATCGCACTGAACACAATGAAAGGCTACAAAACAAAATCGGATTCCAAACGTCCAATTTCCAAATTGATGTTAGATTGCTTGTTAGATTCTAAAACCATCCTGGATTTCTTGACTGTTTGTGAAAATTGATTTCCGTGGACAGCCGCCCCCATGTGTAATTTATTCTGAAATCATTGATATAATAAATAAAAAAACAGAATATTATAGATAACTAATAAGGCGGATTTATGGATTTATCTGTTTTTACCTGGTTTGGATTTAGATATCCTTTTGCTGAAATAATAAAATTCATAAAAGATGCGGGATTTCAATCTGTTATGACATGGTGGGGAGATGAATACAAAGATCTCAACTGTCCAAAGGAACAGGAACCTGAAATTATTAGGAGTGCAGGCCTTAAGCTGGAAAATACACATTTTACATTTGCTGGAATAAATTCTATATGGGAAGATTCACTTGACGGAGAGAATATATTTAATATGTATTATTCTTATATTGATAAATTAAAAACATATGGAATTCCTACAGCAGTTATGCATGTAACAAGCGGAGAAAATCCTCCTCCTTATAATAAATTAGGCCTTGACAGATTTAAACGGCTTGTAGATAAAGCAGAAAAAAATTGTATAAATATAGCTCTTGAGAATGTAAGAAAACCGGAACACCTGGACTATATTTTCAAAAATATTGATTCTGATAGGCTTAAATTTTGTTATGATAGCGGACATGAAAATTGTTTTACACAAGGGATTGATTTTCTTGTAAAATATGGAAATAAAATAGGTGCTTTACATCTCCATGATAATGATGGATCGTGCGATCAACATTTATTGCCATTTGATGGAAATATAAACTGGAAAAGAATAATGGCTCAAATAAAAAATACTGGATATAAGGGAGCCTTGGCATTTGAAATTGATGCACAATATATAGATATATCAAAAAAATTTACTGCTTCTGAATATTTATTAGAAGCAGTAAAAAGAGCACAAAAGTTATTAGAAATGATATAAAAGTTTTATAGTAAGAGACAGAGCAAATACATATAACAGCATGCTGCTATCCATAGACTATTGCTGCACTTGCAGGATATTTGCCAATCTGCATGTTTCACCTATCCTGTGCCTCACCCTGAACAGTTCCTGCCTGCTGTGATACTTGGGTATCAGCTTGCCATTGCACAGTTTGTTTATCATATTAAATAAGCTAATATTTGAAAAATTATCAAACTATATGTTTTTTTATATATATAATTAATATGTATATAAAGATTGTTTAATAACTCTCCATTATCTATCGATAATATATATGAATCATATATATTTTTATTAGCCATGAATTTTAATATATGTATTACAACAGGAGATAAGTTTTTATGAAAAGCCTGAAAAATTTTGGTATAGCAAAAAAACTAACTATTATGGGTGTTGTTACAACAACAGTAGTTGCATTAAGCCTTACAGCTATTACAATATGGCAAAATAGGATTGTTGAAAATATTGCACAAGAGGAAGTATTTGACCTTAGCCGGGATGGGCAACAACATATAGTTTCCGGAATTATAGCTATGCTTAATACTCAGCAAAAAGCGCTGGAAGAAAAAATAGGATATGATCTTAATGTTGCTGAATATCTTTTGGAGCAGGAAGGCGGTGTAAGTTATGCTAAACAGACTATACAATGGCTTGCTGTAAATCAGCTCTCACAGCAAGCAATAACAATTGATCTGCCAAGAATGATGGTCGGCAATATCTGGTTAGGGCAAAATAGAGATATATCAAAACCATCCCCTGTTGTTGACAAAGTCAAAGAACTAATAGGAAGTACATGTACAATTTTTCAGCGCATGAATAATCAGGGAGATATGCTTAGGGTAGCTACTAATGTCCAAACTTTAGATAATAAACGTGCAATTGGAACATATATTCCTGCAAAAAATCAGGATGGAACATCTAATGCTGTAATACAAAAAATTATGGCAGGCGAAAGATATATTGGAAGAGCCTTTGTTGTAAACAAATGGTATGTAACTGCTTATGAACCAATCTTTGATTCAAATAAAAATATTATAGGCATGTTTTATGTCGGCGTTCCTGAGGAAAGCAATCAAAATCTTAGACAGGAAATTATAGATACTACAGTAGGGAAAACAGGTTATGTTTATGTTCTTGATCCTAAAGGAACATATATTATTTCTGAAGATGGCAAACGCGATGGCGAAAATATCTGGAATGCAAAAGATGCTGTCGGAGATGATTTATTTGTTCAGGATATTATAAAAAAAGCTCTTGCATTAAAACCTGGGGAATATGCCGAAGCTCAATATGATTGGCAAAATCCCGGAGATCCGCATCCGCGTGAGAAAACAGTTACTATAGGTTATTTTGCGCCATGGCAATGGATTATAGCAGCAGGAACCTGGAGTGAAGAATTGTGGGAAAGTATTTATGATATACAAAATGCAAATACAAAAAGCCGAATTATCATGTTTATATTTCTTGCTGCTGCTTTAGCTATTGTTGTATTTGTATGGATATTTCTTGCAAAAACTATTACAAGTCCAATTAAAAAAACTGTTGATACAATAAAATATATAGGAGAGGGAGATTTTACTAAAACACTTAATATTAAATCAAAAGATGAATTAGGTGAACTTGCTAAAGATTATAATCTTGCAGTAAATAAGATAAAAAACCTTATTCTTACAATAACAGATAAAACAACTATATTATCAAATATTGGCATTGATTTATCATCCAATATGAACCAGACAGCAGCATCAATAAATGAGATAAGCGCAAATATCCAGAGTCTTAAAAATCAGGCAATAAATCAATCTGCAAGCGTCACTGAAACAAACTCAACAATGGAACAGATTACCCAAAATATAGAAAAACTTGATAAACATATAGCACGGCAATCTTCAAGTATTGAACAATCCTCATCTGCTATTGAGGAGATGCTTGCCAATATTGCCTCTGTTACACAGACATTGGTTAAAAATGCTGAAAACATGAAAGAACTTACAGCAGTTTCTGAAAAGGGACATTCAGATCTTACATCTGTATCTGACAGCATACAAAATGTTGCAAAAGAATCTGAAAAGTTACTTGCAATAAGCACAGTCATTCAAAGTATTGCCAGCCAGACAAACCTTTTATCAATGAATGCAGCAATAGAGGCAGCACATGCAGGAGAATCTGGAAAAGGTTTTTCAGTAGTTGCTGATGAGATCCGCAAGCTGGCTGAATCATCAGGCTCGCAGGCTAAAACTGTATCTACAGTTTTAAAGAAAATAAAAGAAGATATGGACCGCATAACTGCTTCTGCCAATATAGTATTACAACAATTTGAAGATATTAATGTAAAAATAAAATCAGTATCTGATCAGGAACAGAGTATGAAACTGGCTATGGATGAGCAGGGTGAGGGAAGTAAAGAAATTCTTAAAGCTATAAGCCAAATTAATGAGATAACTGATCAAGTCAGGACCAGCTCGGGGGAAATGCTTACAGGAAGCAAAGAGATAATCAGGGAAAGTAATAATCTTAATAGAATTACTGAAGAGATAAGCGGAAACATGAATGAAATGGCATCAGGCGTAGAAGAGATTACCAAAGCTATGAATAATGTTAATGAAGTAAGTAAAGATAATAAAGAGAGTATTGATGCTCTTATTGAAGAAGTTGGAAAATTTAAAATTAAAGAATAAAAATATTTATAAAATTAAAAAGGAGAAAATTTTTCTTTATATATAAAAATTATCATTTCTGATAATGTTATAATATATAATTCTGTTTTGCAAAATATTCTGTATATGACTGTATTTAACTTAAAGGCTTGGTAATGACTGAAAAAGAAAAAATGTCTATTGGTGAATTTTATAATCCTTTGGATGCTGAACTAGTAAAACTTAGAAAAAGAGCAAGGGAGTTGTGTGAAAAATTCAATAGAATATCAATCAAGAATAGAGAAGCTGGAATTGGGATAATTAGAAAATTATTTGGATCAACAGAAAAAAATATTTATATAGAACCGTATTTCTGGTGTGATTATGGTTTTAATATACATGTTGGAGATAATTTTTATGTAAATTTTAATTGTGTTATATTAGATGTTGCAGAAGTAATAATTGGGAAAAATTGCTTTATTGCACCGCATGTAGGTATTTTTACCGCGACTCATCCTCTGAATCCTTTTGAAAGATCTAATGGCAGAGAATATGCCAAAAAGATAACTATAGGAGATAATTGTTGGATTGGAGGACATGCAGCAATAAATCCTGGTGTAGCATTGGGAAACAATGTTGTAGTTGCATCAGGCGCTGTTGTTACAAAAAATTTTGACAGTAATCTGGTAATTGCAGGAGTGCCTGCACAAATTATTAAGGAAATTGATACATAAGAAATAATTACTATAAGGGTTGTTTTTATCGGGATATTTTAAGTTGTATACTGTTTTAGTTTATTTAGAAATATCATATGTACGCTGGAAAATTATGATCAATAGTTTCCTGGAGGTATGATATGTTAAATTATACAAAACTACTTGAAAAATGGTATGAAATAAATTGTAATGGTTTATGGGAACATCAATATAAAATTTTAATTGATACATTGGACCACCCCGGCTGGTATGCTAAAATAAATTTAAGCAAAAAATCTCTTGAGACATCTATATATCATTACAAAATAAAAGAAAAAAAATGGTGGACAGAAGTAGGTATTGAAAAAAAGATATTTTGCAGATGTGAAAACTGTTATAATGGCCATATTAGGTAAATTAATAGACCTGTTTGATAACCTAGAAATGACAATTCTGGCATGGTAAGCCATACCAGAATTATAAAATAAAAACCTTAAGATCATAAGCTATTAGCAAAAAATCATACATTGTGTCCAAATTAGTACTTGTTTGTTGCTCACAAAATGACTTCTGATATAGTTATCGAACAGGTCTAATATTATAAATTAAAAACTAGAATTCATTTTAATGATATGGTGTTAAACAATTAGTTATATCAATTATTTTATATTTGAGGAAAATAATATCTTCCTTTGCCGGCAGTTGCTTTCCCATATTCAATAGCTTTTTGCGGACATCTATTAACACAGGCCAGGCATTGATAACATTTTTCTCCCCAGAAAGGTCTTCCTTCTTTTATTGTAATTATTTTTGAGGGACATATTTTTTCGCAAAGGCCGCAGCTGGTGCACGAATCTTTTGCATAAAATGGTTTTGCACTCCGCCCTGATTTGTTAAACATATAATTAATCAAAGATTTTAAAATAATAAATTTTCCTGTTGATATATCAAACACATTAAGCCTGTTTTTAATATTTGCACAAATATTATCAATACGTATTTTAGCTTTTTCAATTTTTATATCTGTATCTTCCATGTTGTCTACATCTCCAAATATCATATAGTTATTTGGCATAATAATACTATATCCACTGTTAAGCGGTAATACTTTTGAAAGAATTTTCATTGTATTTCCAATATTTTCTCCGCAAGTGCCTATGGCAAAAACAAAAGAGCCATTGGTAATAATTTTTCTGGAAAAATCAATTACAACTTGTGGAGGCCCCCATGCATATACAGGAAAAACAATTCCAACAGTTTGGTCTTTTTCAAAAGTATATAAGCTATCTCCGGCGCCAACTATATTTATAATTTTATCATTAATTTTTTCTGCTATCTTTTTTGCTGCCCATTCAGAATTTCCTGTACCTGAAAAATAAAATATCATAAATAAAACCTCCTGCTAAAAAAGTTTATAATATAATTTAT
>JAVBQS010000102.1:0-14985 GCA_031548835.1 Spirochaetia bacterium | reverse complement strand
TTAAATTATCCCAGATCTGCCTTTAATTTGCCGGAAATAACTCTTTTCATAACCTCTTATTTTGTCTATTATAGACAAACCATCAGAATTTAAACGAGGTATTAACCAATGGATTTAGCAGCAAGAAAAATTCTAGGATTTTTAATGATAGTAGTAGGTATAATGCTTTTTCTTGTAGAAGCTAAGGCACTTCCCCACAGGCCAAAAAACCCTGAAAAATGGGATGCGCTGCATGCAAAATATTATAGACAGATAAAACTTTCCGGCAGAGTATTTCTTCTGTTAGGATTGACTTTTGTTATAGCAACTCCTCAATAAATATTGCTGACTAACCCGGAAGAAGAATAAGCATAACAGAAACTATTCTTCTTTCAGCGGATATCCCTGCACAAGTTCATCGCTATAAGAATCTCGTATATTTATAATTTTTCCTTCAAAATAAAGAGGCTTTCCTGCAAGAGGATGGTTTGCATCAACTTTTACTTTATCGCCCTTTATTTCAATTATTGTAAGTATATAGGGAATTTCATTTATTTCAGTCTCAAATTCCATACCTACTTCAATATCTGAATTTTCCTCATCTTTAAAATTCTCTGCAGGAACAGTAAAAATCATGTTTTCATCACGAAAACCATATCCTTTTTCAGGAGGGATTGATACATTAAAAGAATCTCCGATTTCTTTACCTTCAAGAACTTCTTCAAGCCCCTGTACAATATTTTGAAAACCATGAAGATATACTAACTTACCGCTCTTTTCACTTGAATCAAGAATATTACCTTTTTCATCTTTTAAAATATATTCAACAGTTACAACCATTTTTCTCTTTATCTGCAATTTATACCTCCTATGGATTTCTGCTATTTTTACTCTATAAAATAACATTAAAAACCTGTCTGAATTTCCTAAAATTCAAACATCTTATTTTTAATAAGTTAAAATATTGATTAATTAATATGCTACTCTATTACATTATTCATGTCTTAGAATATTTTTAAACAAACCAAGAAGATATTATAAAATATATTTTTCATATTCAATTGTAATAACGATATTTTTTAATTTTTCCTCGAGATATTTAAAATTTAGTATTAAAATAATAGATAATAATTTATAAAAAATTGTATTTACAGGATAAAACAGATGGCAAAATATGTAGCAGGTATTGATATTGGCGGCACAAATACAAAAATAGGGATTGTTTCTGATACAGGGGAGATAATCGAAAAAATAAAATTTTCCACATGGGATTTTCCCCAACCGCATCTATTTAAAGAAGCAATAAAAACAGCAATTAATGAGATGAGCGGGAAGTATCATTTAAAAATATCAGGTATTGGCATAGGAGCGCCAAATGCAAATATGTATACAGGTTTTATTGAATTTCCTCCGAATTTGCCGTGGAAAGAAGGAATAAATTTAAAAGAAGGGCTTGAAGATATTGCAGCTGTTTCTGTTACAAATGATGCAAATGCTGCTGCAATAGGAGAAAAAATTTTCGGCTGTGCTGCTGGTTTTTCAGATTTTATTGTAGTTACTCTTGGAACAGGAATTGGCGGAGGAATATTTTGCAATTCAGAGCTTTTTATTGGAAAATACGGCTTTGCAGGAGAAATAGGCCATGTTGTTATTGTACCGGAAGGAAGAGAATGTAACTGCGGAAGAAAAGGATGTATTGAAAAATATTGTTCAGCCGGCGGTGTTGTTATGACAGCGCTTGAAATTATTGATAAAAATAACTCAGATAGTATTTTAAAAAAACATGACCCGGAAATACTTGATTCAAAAATTATTGCAGATGCTGCATATAAAGGAGACAAAGCAGCAATAGAAACATTTGATAAAACAGCAAAATATCTTGCTTCATTTTCAAATGATCTTTTAAATATCTTTTCGCTTGAAGCAATAATATTTACAGGAGGAGTAGCTGAAAGCGGAGAAATACTTTTTAATCCTCTTAAAAAATATTTTAAAAAAGAGATGCTCCATATTTATAAAGATAAAGATATAAAACTGCTTAAATCTTCACTTTTGGAACAGGATGCAGCTATTATAGGAGCTGCATCGCTTGTAATCTAAAATCCAGCCTCCTTTTTGAAAAGGAGGCTGGGAAAAATCATGCTATATTTTTAAAAGCTTTTTCAATTGTCTCTTTTGAAGGCGGCTTTGTAAACATGCTTACAACAGGTATTACAAAAAAAGGCATTATCATTGCAATTGTGGATGCTATAGGAGAATTTTTTGGCCCTAAGACAAAAAATAGAATTATTGCAAGCGATGCTCCTGTAACCATTCCTGCTGTAATTCCGGCTTTTGTTGCGCGTTTCCAGTAAAGTCCGTAGAGAAAAGGAGCCATAAAAGTTCCTGCGACAACACCCCATGATAAAGACATAAGAGTTACAATTAATGCAAATTCATATCTTGCTATAAAATAAGAAATAACAATAAAAATTGCGCTTAAAAATCTCATAAGCGCAAGAGAATTTTTCTTGTTTATTGAAGGGTTTATATGCCCTTTAAAAATATCAATAGATATAGATGAGGCAGAAACAAGCACAATAGAAGATAGAGAAGACATTGAAGCAGAAAGCACAAGGAGAAGTATTACTGCCATAAGAATTTCAGGAAGCTGCGATGAAAGAAGAACAGGAATAAGTTTATCAAATGCTGCTTTTCCATTTTCCACAGGCACAGAATTAAAAAATACATGTGTCATTGCTCCATTAAAGTATGCAGAAAAGGAAATAATGCCTCCAACAAGAGTTGTTACAATTGCTGCTGTTTTAATAACTTTTTCATCTTTTATTGCATAATATTTCTGAACCATCTGCGGTAGTCCCCATGTTCCAAAAGATGTCATAAAAACAAGGCAGAAAAGCATAAGCATGGAAGGGTTATGTCCTGCCGGCAGATGCGTTGGATATTTTTCTGCAATCTGCATAACTGTATTAACAAGGCCGCCTCCCTTTCCGGCAAGAACTGTTATCATAAGAATTGACCCGGCAACCATTATTATTCCCTGGATAAAATCAGTCATTGTTATTGCAAAATAGCCGCCCATTACAAGATATACTCCTGTTATAACAATCATAATAAGGAGCGCAAGATCATATGATATTCCGAAATTAACTTCAAAAAGATGCCCAAGCCCTTTAAAAACAGATGCGGAATAGGGAAGCAAAAATGTAAAAACAATTATTGCGGAAAATATTTTAAGATAAGATCCGTCAAACCTGTCATTTATAAATTCAGGCATTGTCATAACATCAAGATTCTGGGACATTCTTCTTGTTCTTTTTCCAAGAACAATCCATGCAAGACATGAACCAAAAACTGTGTTTCCAACAGCAATCCATAAAACATTTAAACCAAATTCCCAGCCCAGCTTTCCTGCAAATCCTATAAAAATTACTGCTGAAAAATATGAAGTTGCATATGCGAGCGCTGAAATCCAGGGCCCTATTGAGCGGCCGCCTAGAAAAAAATCATTTAAAGAGGAAGTTTTTTTCATTCCCCATATACCAATCAATATCATTGCCCCGAGAAAAATAGCAACAAGAACGATGCCAAACATAAAACCACCCTTATCAAAACTACTTAATATTACACTATCCTATAATTAAATATATTAGGCTGGATTTCGAATTTTACACAATGGATTGCTAAGGAACCGCTGATTAAATTGACTCTAATCAGCGGTTCCATATTATTTTTCTCGTTTTTCCTATGGAAAACTGCGAAAAAACAACAATAAAGTACTGCTGATTTATTCTCGATTGAATAAATCAGCGTTGCCCTAATAATAACCATTGGAAAATTTTTACTACAGAAAAATGAAAGAAAAAGTTAAAATTCCGTCAAAACTTTATATTTCCTCATGGCCTTTTCTTTTCTGCCTAAAACTTGAAATCCGGCCTATTAAATTAAGATTAACCAAGTGCCAATTGAAGTTATACATCTTTTCTGATATAAAAAAAATATCATCTTTACTGCATTTTTTAAAATATTGCTAAAAATGTTTGTTATCTCTTTAAGTAAGACAACATTTGCATGTGAAATTGTGTTAAAATAGTGCCAGCAAGAAAAGCTGTGCCGGAATATAATACCTTAGCCGGAAAAACAGTTTCAGGATAACACCCTGGCATGAAAACAGCGCCAGAATAAATATCCCGGCAAAATATGCCGGAGTAATAATAAAAGCAGCTAAAAGAGCCGATTAGTTTATTACCGGAGTTAAAAATATGTTTGATAAAATTGAAGGACTTCTTGCCAGATACAAAGAAATTGAAAAACAGCTCTCTGCCCCAGATATAGTAAAAGATCAAAAAAAATATAGAGAAATAATGCAGGAACATTCTTATCTTAAAGATGTTTATGATGCAAATGAAAAATATGAAAAAATATCCAGGCAAATTGAAGATGTAAAACAGATCGCACATGAAGAAAAAGATCCACAGCTTAAAGAACTTGCAAAAGAAGAGCTAAAATCTCTTGAAGAAGAACAGGAAAAGCAGCTTGAAAACCTCAAACACCTTCTTATTCCCCCGGATCCTCTTGATATGAAAAATATTATTATGGAAATAAGAGCAGGCACAGGCGGAGATGAAGCAGCGCTGTTTGCTGCTGATCTATTTAGAATGTATTCAAAATTTGCTGAATTTAAAAAATGGAAAATAGAAATTTTATCTTCCAGCGAAATAGGGCTTGGCGGGTTTAAAGAAATAATTTTTTCTATAACAGGAAAAAATGTATATGAAAACCTAAGATATGAAAGCGGTGTCCATAGGGTTCAAAGAGTGCCTGAAACAGAATCAGGAGGCCGCATACACACATCTGCAGTAACTGTCGCAGTACTTCCTGAAGCAGAAGAAACAGATATAGAGATAAACCAGGAAGATCTTAAAATTGATGTATATAGATCTTCAGGCCCTGGAGGACAGAGCGTAAACACAACAGACTCTGCTGTAAGAGTAACTCACCTTCCCACCGGCCTTGTAGTAACATGCCAGGATGAAAAATCACAGATAAAAAACAAGGCAAAAGCTTTAAGAGTTTTAAGAGCAAGGCTCTACGAAATTGAAGAAGAAAAAAAACAGAAAGAACGGGCAGAGGCAAGAAAAACCCAGGTAGGCACAGGAGACAGATCAGAGAGAATAAGAACCTATAACTTTCCGCAAAACAGGCTTACTGACCACAGAATTAATCTTACACTTTATAAACTTGAATCTGTAATGGAAGGAGATCTTACCGAAGTTATTGAAGCTCTCAAATTCAGCGCAAAGGAAAAAATACTTCAAAAAATATAAGAGAAAAAAATGAAGATAAAGGAAGCGCTTATGCAGGCATCTTGCAAAATCTCAAAAAGATGGAGTGAAACTCCCCTGCTTGATGCACAGGTTCTGCTCCAGCATGCATCAGGCATGACAAAAGAGATGCTTATTGCTTCCTATAACTGCAATATTGATGAAAATATTCTGGAAGATTTTGACAAAATGGTTGAAAAAAGGGTTTCAGGATATCCTGTAGCATATTTAACAGGCGAAAAAGAGTTTTTCGGCCGTTCTTTTTTTGTTAATAAAAGCACACTTATCCCCCGCCGCGATACAGAAATCCTTATTGAGACAGTTCTTGCAGAATCGGAAAAAATTATAAAAGAGATAGACCTGCCTCTAAAAATACTTGATCTCTGCACAGGAAGCGGATGTGTTGCAATAACATTAAAATCTGAACTTGGAGAAATATCAGAGGTGGAAGCATCTGATATTTCAACAGAAGCTGAAAAAATTTTTTATAAAAATAGTGAAAATATATTAGGTAAACAGCTTAATTTTCATAAAAGTGATCTTTTTCATTCTATAACAAATAGTTATCATATAATAGTATCAAATCCTCCATATCTTACAGATAGCCATGTTGATGAAATGATTTCCGCTAACTGGCCGGAACCTGAAATAGCGCTAAGAGGAGGAAATGATGGGCTTGATTTTATTAAAAAAATAATAAAAACATCTGCAAAGCACCTTGAAAAAAAAGGATTGCTTTGCATGGAAGCTGATCCATCCCAGATGGATAATATTAAAAAGCTTTTAATTGAAAATAATTTTAACCATATTTCAGTAATAAAGGATATGGCCCAGAGAAAAAGAGTAATAAGCGGATGGAAGAAATAGGCACTATTAAATCAGAAATTCTATCATTAAAAAAATCTCTTGAAATAAATAAATATCCGAAACCCGATATTTCTGAAATCATGAATGCGGCTGCCTATGGAGAAAAGCTTCATGGAGACCAGAAAAGAGCAAGCGGAGAACCATACTATATACATCCTATTTCTGTTGCTAAAATTTTAATAGATCTTAACCTTGATAAAGCAGCAATTATAGCAGCTCTTTTGCATGATACAGTAGAAGATACAGAGGCAGATTATAATGAAATTGAAACAAAATTCGGAAAAGAAGTTGCACAGCTTGTCGATGGAGTGACAAAAATAGCTCTTGTAAAAGCTGTAAATAAATCAGCACAGGAAATAGAAACTCTGAGAAAAATGTTTATTGCAATGGTAAAAGATATAAGAGTAATACTTATAAAACTTGCTGATAAACTTCACAATATGAGAACTCTTTCATATTTAAGTAAGGAAAAACAGAAAGTTACTGCAGAAGAATGTCTTGAAATATATGCTCCAATTGCAGGGCAGCTTGGAATATCATGGTTAAAAGCAGAGCTTGAAGATCTTTCGCTTAAATATTTAAATTCCGGAGCTTACAATCAGATTGAAGAATTTCTGGCAGCAAAAAAAATAGAAAAAAGCGAGTATCTTAAAAATGCGGAAAAAAAGCTGAAAAAAGCTGCAAAAGAAGAAGATATAGAAATAGAAATATCTGCAAGAGTTAAAAATATTTATTCAATTTATAAAAAAATGATAGATACAGGAAAACCTCTTGAAGAAATATATGATCTGTTTGGAATAAGAATACTTTGCAATACAGCAAATGACTGTTATGCAGTGCTGGGGCTTGTCCATAAATTGTGGATACCTATAGAAAGAAGATTTAAAGATTATATTGCTGTTCCAAAATCAAACAGATATCAAAGCCTTCATACAACTGTAATAACAGATAACGGTAAAATACTTGAGGTACAAATACGTACATTTGAAATGCATAAAACTGCTGAATATGGAATAGCAGCTCATTGGCTTTATAAAAAAGGAAAGACAATTACGAATTTAAATCCCCAGGATATTTCTCTTATAAATAGATTAAAGCAGTGGAATGATCTCGAAAATAATGAATCCAATTTTCTTAATGATCTAAAAAAAGAGATACTTAAAGATACAATATATGTATTTACCCCTGCAGGAGATGTTTTTGAAATGCCTGTTGGATCTACAGCTATAGATTTTGCATATAATATACATACAGAAGTTGGTAATCATACAGCAGGTGCAAAAGCAGACGGATATATAATACCTCTGCATAGACTTCTTAAAAACACACAAGTTGTAGAAATAATAACAAATAATAATGCACACCCTACTCCTCAGTGGCTTAAAATAGCAAAAACAAACAGGGCAAAATCAAAAATAAAACAATGGCTTCATAAAAACAGCGACCTTCTTTTAAGTAATAAAAATAATTCAAAAATAAAAAAACCGGAAATTACTGGAGAAGATAAAGAAAATAAAGAAGAAAAAATTGCAGAAGAAGTTCCCGAAAAAACTGACAACAGTATGGTAATGGAAGTTAAGGATGACAGCAGAATTAGCCTTACTGTAAATGGCGAAAAAAATACAATGATAAGTTTTGCAAAATGCTGTTCTCCAATACCAGGAGATCAGATAATCGGCTATATATCTGTAGGCAGAGGAATTATTGTTCACAAAAAAAGCTGTAAAAATTTAAAACATATCAAAAATCTTAAAAACCGTTCAATAGATGTAAAATGGGAAGCTTTTTCTCCAAAAGCAGCCAGAAGATTTAAAGTAATAGCAAGAAAAACCCATGATTTATTTTCAGAAATTGAAGGAGCTGTAAGAAAATACCATGGGCATCTTATTGAAGGAAAACTTACAAAAAATGAACATGAAAAATTAACAGGCTTTTTCACAATGGAACTTGATAAAAACGAAGATTTTGGAAAAGCTATAAAAAGTATAAGAACTATCCCGTCAATAATAAATATATATGCTGTCTAGCTGTAAAAATAATTGAATTAATGTTAATATCTATTCCCGGAAGAATTAAATTATCAGATAAATAATTTACTGCTTATTCTTTTTATTTGTAGAAAATAGCAGCTCTTTTATTATATGATAAACTATTAAGTTATTATAAATAAGGGAAAATTTACATTGGCAAAGCTATTTAAAATAGGGAATTTTCTGATTCCGGCAATGATGAAATTTCCAATATTACCCTTAGGAGGTTAAAATGAAATTTAACTGCCTTGTTGTCGGCGCAGGAATTTCAGGCGCTGCTTGTGCCAGAAGGCTTGCAGAAGCTGGCAAAAAAGTACTTGTAATTGAAAAACATAAAAACACGGCAGGCAATTGCCACGATTATCTTTCTAAAGAAGGAATTACTGTTCATACCCACGGCCCGCATATTTTTCATACAAACAGTAAACATGTATGGGATTTTTTAAACAAATTTACAGAATTCCGTTTTTTCCAGCACAGAGTTTTAAGTTTTGCAGACGGGCTTTTAATTCCATTTCCAATTAATGCTGATACAATAAATATGGTTTATAATACAGCAATAACAACAGAAGATGTTCTCCCTTTTCTTGAAAAAGAGGTAAAAAAATCTTTATTTGCAAATCCTCCTCTTAATTTCAGAGATGCTGTTGTTTCACAGGTTGGAGAAAGATTGTATAACTTGTTTTTTAAAAATTATACAATAAAACAGTGGGCAAGGCAGCCGGAAGAACTTTCTGCAGAAATAGCAAAAAGAATTCCTGTAAGAACAAACAGAGACGGAAGATATTTTTCAGATCAGTTTCAGGGCATTCCTTCTGCAGGATATACAAAAATGGTAGATAACATGCTCAATCATGAAAATATATCTATAATGCTTGGCGCAGATTATTTTAAATTGGGAAATTCAATATCATCTCTTCTGGATGAAAAAAAAGGCCTAACAATTTATACGGGAGAACTTGATAAATTTTTTAACTATGAATATGGAGAGCTTGAATATAGATCGCTTGATATTGAATTTAAAACAGTCGGCCAGGAATGGTATCAAAGCGCTGCTGTTGTAAATTATCCCAACGATTATGATTTTACAAGAATCACAGAGTTTAAACATATGACTGGTGAAAAATCTGATAAAACTGTAATCTGTATGGAATATCCGAAAGAAAAAGGAGTTCCATATTATGTTGTTATTACAGAAAGCAACACAAAAAAACGGGAAAAATATATGGCAGATGTCAAAGCTCTTGAAAAAAAGGGAAAACATCTTTTTACAGGAAGGCTTGCCGAATACAAATATTACAATATGGATCAGGCAGTGTTAGCTGCAATAGAAAAAACAGAAAATTATTTAAAAGGTTTATAAAAATGTTTACAAAGTCAAAAACAGCAATAGCTTTTTTAGCAATAATAATTCTATCTATTTCATTAAGTACAAAATTGCATGCGCAGACTCTTAAACATGTTGTATATGATGATCCTGTTTATCTTTTCCTTGATAAAGCTTATGCAAAAAAATGGATATTATACCTTCCGACAGCAAAACCTTATACAGAAAAAAAAGTTTATGCTTTGCTTAACGAAGCATTATCAGCATTTAAAGCTTCTCCGGAAAAATTTTCTTCGCGCGATCTTGATGATCTTTTATATTATATGGAACGGATTTCAGGAGATAAATTTTCGTTATTTAACACTGAAAACGATAAATTTTCAGCTTCGCTTAATTTAGCGCCTCATATTGATTATAATATGGCTCTTGATACTCCTACAGATACAGCAACAGTTTTTGGCGCAGACCTGATGATAGATCTTACTCTTGCAAAAGTTCTCTACCTTGGATTTAAGACAGACCAATATCTTATACTTGAAACATGGGAAGATTCTCCATACAGAAAATTTCATGAACCATATTCTCCAGACTTTAATATGTATACCTATAACATTACAACAGGGAATTCCGGTTTTAATGAAAATGCAAACCGCTCGGAAGGAGATACAGAACTTTCCATAAGAATGAATCAATTTAGCCAGATGACAATTGATCTTAATATTGCAACAATTTCATTTGGAAGAAATGCTCTTATGTGGGGAGAAAGCCAGTTTTCCAATAACCTGCTTTCAAATACATCAAAACCTTATGAATATTTTTCTTTTGATATTCCTTTTGGAGAAAAACTATATTTCACCTGGATAACAGGATTTCTAAAAGATAGATCCCCGCTCAGAAGCGATGAAGATGGTAAAAAAATGATAACTGCCCATAAATTTGAATATCAGATTACAGACTGGTTAATGTTTTCCATTTATGAAGCAGTAGTCTATGAACAGAAATTCGAACTTGCATATTTAAATCCTTTCTCACTCTATTATATAAGCGAAGTAGCACAGGGAGATTATGATAATAAACTTGGAGGTTTTGATTTTGTATTCCGTTTTTCACCTGCAACAATATATCTTTCACTCTATTTTGATGATTGGGATTTTGGAGAGCTTTTTAATCCATCATATTATCATAACGAACTAATAACAACTCTTGGTGTCAGGCACTATGATCTTGTCCCAGGGCTTACAATAACTGCAGAAGGCACATATTTAAGCCACTGGACATATACACATAAAATAACAAACGGGGAAAGAAACAACTATACACACTATGATACAAACCTTGGAAATCTTCTCCAGCCAAATTCATATATTATTTACCTTGATTTAAAATATGATTATTCTCTTAAATCAACATATGGGCTTTCCTTCTGGTTTACACAGCATGGTTATGGAAGTATTTATGAACATCCAAGCGATCCCGGAGGAGTGGGCTGGGATATAAATGGACTATATGATCCATGGACCGATGATTATAATTTCCTTGACTACGGCATAGATGGAATCTACAGGGAAACTAACATAGATCTTACTCTTTACACTGAATATAGAATTTCATATTATGGTGTAAAATTTTATGCAGAAGTATCAGCAGAGTACACCCGCAACAAAGGCAACGTAAAAGGAGAAAATGAGTGGAAATACTATCTTACACTTTCGGCAAAATGGCAAGCCTACTAAAAAACAGAAAATTTCCTCTTTCATTTTTTATAATATTATTTGTTATCCAGTTTATAAATATACCTTTGGCAATGGCCCAGTCAGATTCCCAAAATAAGGATAACAATAACATTAATACAGAGAAAGATTCAAAATCTTTCAAAAAAAATTATCAGAGAATAATTCCTTTATCATCGCCTATATATAGGGAAATGGACAGGCTTTATCTTCTTGCAAGAAAAAGCCGTCCATCATTATCACGGCCATGGTCAGCAGATGAAGCAAAAAAAATAATGGAAGTACTTCCTGAAAGCCTGTTGGATTCGGCGCCTGAATCTGCATCAGTAATTAAAATGGAAATTGAATCAGGCAATGAAAAAACAGGATTAAAAAAAGCAGCTTTCAAAGTTACTCCTGAGATAAATATTGATGCACAAATTAAAACAAATGATGATAGAGAAGAGTGGGAATATGGTTATGAAGACAGGCCTCCTCTTCTTTCCATACCATTTGAGGGCTGGTTTTTTACAAGCTTGTACATGGATGTGGAAATTACTTTAAAAGAAGAGTATGCAGTTGTGGATTCTGCTGATAATTATATTAATATACCAACTGCATTTACCGAGTTTGACTGGTATTTTCCTTTCAGGGCATTTATTTCATTCGGCGGTGAGCGCTGGAATGTCCAGTTTGGAAGAGACAAAGCAAGCTGGGGAGCAGGTACAGTAAGCAATCTTATGATTTCTGATTACTCTGATTATTATAACATGATAAAGTTTTCGACCTACTGGAACAGGTTTAAATTTATAGCTATATATATGGGACTTGATCCATGGCTTACCAAGGAAGATAAAGCATACAGGGATGCGCATCCTGATGATTTTAACGGCGACTATGATGATTATAACGAACTTTTCAAAGCTTTTTTGGGGCACAGAATTGAAATCAAAATATTGGATAATTTTTCATTTGCATTAAGTGAAGCCACAATGTTTGGAGATAAATATATTAATATTACTGAATTAAATCCTGTTTTTATTTTCCATAATCTATTTACACCTGAATATTCCAATGTAATGATGGCTCTTGAAGCAGATTATACTCTATTTAGCGGATTTAATATTTATCTTCAATTTGTAATGGATGAGTTTCAGGTTCCGGGATATGAAAGTGAAGATTCCAGGCCTGGGGCAATGGGGCTTCTCGGAGGTTTTACCTTTGTAAAACAGGCTGCTGAAGGCTTTCTGTCATTTAATATTGAAGGAGCATTTACAGATCCATATCTTTATAACAGATGGCATCCTCTTACAAGATTTACAAACAGAAGAAGAATATGGTCTACATACCTTGATAAATATGAATATATAAATAAACCCATAGGCTACCGTTATGGACCGGATGCTGTTGTTATATATGGCGCTGCGCAGTATGAAAAATCAGGAGAATATATGGTTGCTATAGATGCAAAATATACTCTTTTCGGAGAAATGAATGATTCGCTTGATCATCCAGGCACATATGATACTGGAAAAGATGCAAGTAACCTTGGTATTTTATCAGGCACTATTGAAAAAGATCTTGTAGTTGGGCTCCACGGGAAATTACAGGTTACAAAAATGATATCTGCAGCTTCAGATATTTACTATATACATATTAATAATTACCAGCATGTTTCAGGAGATACTATAAATGATTTTGAATTTGCAGCTTCTGTAGGATTTAAATTCTAGTCAATTTGTCTTATATTACCGGGATCTTTAATTACATTTTCATATAATGATTTATATTTAGCGCCAAATGTCTCAAGAGTATGTTTTTTCAGTATATACTCCCGCCCTAACGCTCCCATTTCCCAAAGTTTTGGGATTTCAATATTTTTTAGTATATCATAAAGCTGGTCAAATTTTTTTGCAGTAAAAAGATATCCTGTTTTATCTTCCTGGATAATTTCTGTATTACCGCCAAGGCGGGAAGCAATTACAGGAGTACCGCTTGAAAGAGATTCTATAGGTATATATGAAAAAGCTTCATCCCATCTTACAGGAAGCACTGTAACATCAGCTTTTGCATAAAATTCTCCCACTTTTTCAGGGCTGTTTAAAAAACCTACCCAGTTTATTGCAGGATGATTTTTTGTTTTTTTCATTAAAATTGGTTTTAAAGTTCCGTTACCTATAATGCTTAGCCTTACTTTTCTTTCTTCGCTTAATCTTTTTACAATAGTAATAAGCTTATCAATTCCTTTTTCAGGCGTTATCTGTCCGACAAATACAATTTCAAGTGTATCGTGGGGTTCATATGAAACAGGCTTAAAAACATCAGGATTAACGCCTGCATAAAGCAATACAATTTTTTCTTTTGGAACTCCGCCTATCCTGAGAAGCTGTTCCCTCACAAATTTACTTATGGCAACATAACATGCCGCATCAGTAAAATTGCGCCTTGTAAGCATAAAAAAACTGTTCATTATTTTATCAATAGTATATTTTCTCGAACCTACTGCCATATGGAATGTGCATATAAGAGGAACATCAAGCGCTTTTCTAAATCTGTTAATATTAAAATCAAGCCTGCCGGAGGGATGATGATGGTGGAGAACATCTGGCCTAAATTCAAGTAGTTTATTTTCTACTTCATCTATATTTCTTGCCCAGGGCAATATGCCGCCTATTAAAAATGATTTAGGTTCATAAACAGGTATTTTCTGTTTTGTCCACTTAGCTTCGCTGACTATTAGAGTGCTATCCCCTGTTTTCTCAAAATATTTGTATAAATTGAGCGCATATGAAGCTATTCCTCTTACACCGCTGTGAATATGGGCAATTTTCATAAAGCCAACCTACCAGAAATAGTTATATCAGTCAATCAACAATTCTCTCTTAAAATCAATATTATAACGTCTAATTATATATAAAATCATTATGCAATTTTATCCCGTTTTTCAAGCTCTCTTGCATTTATAATAAGCATTTGAAGCCTGTTCTCTATATTACCTATACTTGTATCAGGATCATAATCAAGAGCAATAATCTGTGAATTTGGGCACTGTTTTTTAAGTGTTTTTATCATTCCTCTTCCTACAATGTGGTTAGGAATACAGCCAAACGGCTGTATTATTACAAAGGAATTTACTCCAGTTTCATACATTTCTATTATTTCTCCAGGCAGCTTCCAGCCTTCGGCGCCTGAATATGTTATATCAACAAAAGGCCTTATACTTTCCACAATATTATGAATATTGCCTCTGGGTTCTGCAAATCTGAAATATTTATCAACTGTTTCCCACACTTTTTCATGAACATGATCATAAACTTTACCTGTTATATCATGTATGAGGTATTGTATAAATGCAAAAGGAGCCAGTTTGCGCCTGCCAAGTTCTCTATTAATTATTTCCTCTTTTCTGAAAAAATCATGCATTGCAGGCTGCACAACTTCCATTCCATTCATTTCAAGGTATGATTCAATATAGCAGTTTGCCGCAGGATGGTAATTTACCAATATTTCGCCGACAATTCCCACTCTCGGCCTTCTCTTTTCATCAGTTGTTTCAATATTATTAAAATCATTGATTGCATCTATCAATATTTTTATTAAAACATCTTTTCCTTTGGAAATATTTTGGCTTAATATTTTTAAATAACGGTCAAAAGTGTTATCAGCAAGCCCTTTTATTTTTTCATACGGCCTTATGCGCCTTAACATCATTTCAAAAGTATCAATAATTGTAAGCCCCCAAAGCATTT
>JAVBQS010000197.1:0-4739 GCA_031548835.1 Spirochaetia bacterium | reverse complement strand
GTAAATTGAAATGCCAGATCCAAATATTGCAATAAGTTCATTTTTCGCAAACATTGATCCAAGTGTAAAAGCTACTGAAAAAAGTGCAGCAATAGGTATTGCATAAAAAATACATTTTGGAGCATAGAGAAGAGCTACTTTTAATATTGATAAAAGCGCAACACTGTTATTGATATAACGCCATAAATTGCTGAAAATATCCAAGAGTTCAATAATCATCATAAATAACAGGATTGAAATAATAAAAGAGACAAGAAATGATTTTAAAACCATGCGGTAAATTAATCTCATTTTAAAAATCTCACAAAAAATAAAATTAATGCAATAGCAAGTATTACAATATCAGGCATCCACATTGCTATTACAGGAGAAACATCACTTCTCATTCCCAAAGTTGTGCCTGCAAACATTATACACCAGTAAAGAAGCGATATAATTAGGCCAACTCCAAAACCTATAGATTTTCCGCTTCTTTTTGTAGAAGCAAGCCCTATTGGATATGAAAGCATGACAAAAAAAATACATGCGGCAGGAAGCGAAAATTTTTTATTATATTCAAGTTTAAATATCTGGAGAGTTCTGTCAGAAGGTTTTTCATCACTTAATTGAACATAGTTTTTAAAATATCTGTCTATTTCACTGTTTGAACTATTTTTTCTTTCAGGAGTAATATTCATTGATGATAGATCAATAAAAAAACCTGTGTAATCAATATAATTTATATCATTTGCATAAAGTGTATTGATATAGCTTTCATTTAATGTTTTTTCTTTTTCTTTTATTGATTTATAAACATCATAGGAACTCATTTCCCTTGGCCCAGGATTTCTTACAGCAACGCTAAGATCGCTTAATAATATATTATAAATCATTTCATCTGCTTCAAAATAACTGTAATCAAGTTCTTTTTTCTGATCTGAGAAATGGCTGAAAACTTTGGAAAGAGAGAATGATATTACTCCTTTTCCATCTTTATCATCTCCGACAACAACATTATTTGCAACAATAAATCTTTTGTTACCTTCGGTTGTTCTGTCAATAATAACTATATCATCTATAGTTCTACCCTTAACTTCTCCTGTAATAAGAACTGTATCAAGATATTTTTTTGCAGAAAAAGATTCAAGTTCAAGTTCAGGATTAGCATAGATAAGTTTCCGTAAAAGTTTGTTATATTCTATCGTTCCTGCAGGCAGAAAATAATCATTCATTATAAATGATGATATTGTAAGAAATCCTCCCAGTATTAAAAGAGGCATAAATATTTGTCTATGACTAATGCCTGAAGACTGCATTGATAATATTTCGTTATCAGAAGAAAGCCTTGAAACAGCCATAAGGCATCCTACAAGAGATGCAAAAGGAAAAGAGAGAGATACCATATTAGGCATAAAATAGACTAGCAGTAAAACAACTTCTATTAATGGTATTTTTTTTGAGAGAATTTGTTCAGCAAGAAGCAGTATCTGGTTTGCAAAAAAAATAAAGAAAAAAAACACAAAACAGACAAAAAAAGATAAAAGGAATTCTTTTGAAATATATCTGAAATAGATAGGTATTTTTGTTATCATCCATTTATAATTTTTGGTATTTATGAAGCATTGCTTTACGCCGGATCTGCTTAAAAGCAATGTTTACCTAAAGCCCTGTCGAACCAAAGCCTCCTTCTCCCCTGCTGCTGTTATTTAACATTGATTCTAACCTGAATTCAGCTTTTGTTACAGGCGCAATTACCATTTGTGCTATTCTGTCGCCGCGTTTAATTATAAAATCTTCTGTTCCAAGATTTATCATAATTACTTTTATTTCTCCCCTGTAATCTGAATCTATTGTCCCAGGTGTATTTAAAAGTGTAATCCCATATTTTAATGCAAGGCCGGATCTTGGCCTTATTTGAGCTTCATATCCTAAAGGTATTTCAACTTTTAAACCTGAAGGTATTGCTTTTCTTTCTCCCGGCTTCAATGTTTCATCTTTATCAATATCTGCAAATATATCTGCTCCTGCAGCTTCGTTAGTTGCATAAAAAGGCAGTAATTTGCTGTCTTTGCATAAACATTTAATTATAAAGTTATTATGCATTATTTTATCCTTTAATTAAAATATCATATTCTTTGCAATCAATTTTTTTGGTATTTCCATAAATAAGTGTATTGAATTTTTTGTTTAATAAATTCTTATTTATAAAATCATATATATCATTAAGCGATACACTGTTTACCATTTCTATTGATTCATCAAGATTATAGCTTTTTCCGCTAAAAATATAATGGCGTGCAAGTCTTTTCATTCTTAATTCCATATCTTCCTGGGAAAGTATAAGCCCTCCCTCAAGATGTGTTCTTGCATCATTAATTTCTGATTCACTGAATCTATTCAGATAGCAATTGGAAAGTTCAATATTTAATTTTTCTATAAAGTCATTATACATATCAGGCATTGTATTTGCATAAATATTCCACATTGAAACAAAATTAAATATTGATCTGAATGAATAAATTGAGTAACAGAGTCCGTTTTCTTCCCTTAGCTTTTGAAACAATCTCGAACTCATTGATTCTCCAATAAGAGTGCTGAAAAATAAAAAAACATAGTAGCTCTTCATTTCAGATGGTGTTGGAAAAGCAATTCCTGTATTAATATGGATCTGTTTTATCGGATTATAATAATATTCATAGCTATATCTGCTTTCAGGTTTTATGCATAAAAATTGTTCTGTTTTATTATTTTTATTTTTTTTTGGAATTACTTTATTTAATAAAATTGTAATTCCTTTTATATCAAAATTTCCCGCAACAGATAAAATAAGTTTTTCAGGCGCATATCTGTCTGAATAAAAATCAAAAATTGAATTTCTTTTTATTTTTTTTATATCTTTTACTTCGCCTGTAATTTTATATCCAATTGAATAGGGATGCCACATTTTTTCAAGAAACAGGTCATAACTGTTTTCATCAGGCAGCTCTTCATATTCCAGTATCTCGCTTATAATTACATTTTTTTCTTTTTTTATTTCTTCTTTTTCAAATAGAGGAGAAAAAATTATCTCAGATAAAAGATTTATTGCATATTCAAGATGTTTTGAAGGAAATGTGCAGTAAAAACAGGTTGTTTCTTTTTCTGTAAATGCGTTAAAATTACTTCCTATTCTGTCAAAACAGCGTGCTATTTCAGATGTTGTTCTGTTTTTTGTTCCTTTAAAAAGGATATGCTCTATAAAATGTGCATATCCTTTTTGTCCGCTGTCTTCATCAACAGAGCCGTTTAGAAACCAGAATCCTACCGAACATACTTCTGTATGTTCAACTTTGTCATAAACAAGCATGGCTCCTGAATCAAGCTCTGAATAACCTATCAACTATTATCTCTCCTGAAAAAACCGCCCTTTCTATTGTTGGGCCTTCTTCCAGAATTATTTCTATTATCACGGTCTCCGCCATAGTGTCTATCAGGCCTGTCGTGCCTATCCTCTTTATCGCCTTCTTCTCTTGCCTGCTGCCGCTTCTGGTTTGCAAGTTCTGGATCAATTGCATCAATATGGCTTAAATTTATTCTTCCCATTCTATCAATTTCAACTAACTTTACAAGGAATTCCTGTCCTTCTTTAAGAACATCAGAGACAGCATTAACCCTGTCAAAAGAAAGTTTTGAAATATGGCAAAGTCCTTCCTTGCCGGGAAGTATTTCAATAAAAGCTCCGAATTCTGTTATTCTTTTAACAATACCATTATAGATTTTGCCTACTTCAGGCTCTTCAATAATTGAGAGTATCTGTTTTCTTGCTTCTTCTGCTTTTTCCTTGTTTTTTCCAAAAATAATAATTTTACCTTTATCATCAATATTTACTGTTGATTCTGTTTTTTCAGAAATTCCTTTAATTGTTTTTCCGCCAGAACCAATAACAGCGCCTATTTTATCTGCTTCCACAGTCATTGTAATTATCTGCGGCGCATAGTCTGATATTTTGCTGCCTTCTGCTGACATTGCTTCTTTCATTATTCCAAGAATATGGAGTCTTCCTTTTCTTGCCTGTTCAAGAGCTCTTTTCATTAGATCAGAAGTTACATTGGAAATTTTTATATCCATCTGAAAACCAGTAATACCATCTTCAGTGCCTGCAACTTTAAAATCCATATCTCCAAAATGGTCTTCTTCTCCAAGAATATCGCTAAGTATTACAGCTTTGTCTCCCTGGGAAATAAGGCCCATTGCAATACCTGCAACAGGTTTTCTTATTGGAACTCCTGCATCAAAAAGAGAAAGTGTGCTTCCGCATACTGTAGCCATTGATGAAGAACCGTTTGATTCAAGTATTTCAGATACAACTCTTATTGTATAAGGAAAAGAATCTTTATCAGGAATAATTGCTTCAACAGATCTCATTGCAAGATTGCCATGGCCTATTTCTCTTCTTCCTGTTGATAAACTTCCTTTTTCTCCAACACTAAACGGCGGAAAGTTATAATGAAGTATAAAGTTGTTATAACGTTTATCCCCATCTATATCATCAAACATCTGCTCGTCTGATGCTGTTCCCAGTGTTGTTACGACAAGCCCCTGTGTTTCTCCCCTTGTAAAAAGAGCAGACCCATGTGTTCTTTGAAGAATTCCAAGCTCGCAGGTTATTTGTCTTATTTCATCTGATTTTCTTCCATCAGATCTTTTGTTTTCTTCAAGAATTGCATCTCTGAGTATTTTATATTCAAGATCTTCAAATACTTTGAAAATTTCTATTTTAA
>JAVBQS010000190.1:0-18552 GCA_031548835.1 Spirochaetia bacterium | reverse complement strand
CATAAAAATAGATAACGGCGCTACTGTAAAAGTGGTTGTTGATGACCCTGACACTTTTTCAGGAACTATATTAAAAGACAGCCCTGATAATAAAATAATTCTTACTGCTTTTATGTTTCAGCAGGAAAGAGAGAGGGTTTTTTTTGTTTCAAAAGATATAAATGCAAGAGTAAAAGCAAGCGCTCTTGGCATAAAAGCAATTGATTATGAAAAACAGACTGTTAATATAAATGATTTTTATTCAGGAATAAAAATATACCAAAAAGAGATTATGCCTGAACTATTAAAAAAAGATAATTCATTTTCAGATGCTGAAACTGCTATTCTTAAAAAAAATAATGATAATGAAAGCAGCGATGAAGCTGCTGAAAATAATTTCAGAAATTCATTATTTAAAATTAAAACTATTCCGTGGCAGGAAAAACTTATTAATAACCAATATGCCCTCTTTGGCAAAGAAGATGAAAATTTTTCCATTATTGCAAAATATGATTCTGCTTCTGCAACTCTTAAAACAATTAATCCTGTAACAGGAACAGTTTGCGGCATAAAACCTCTTAACAGCAGGCAGCAGATTGCATTTGATATGCTGCTGGATGATAACTTCTCGCTTGTTACTCTTGTCGGAAAAGCAGGCACAGGCAAAACACTTCTTGCTCTTGCCGCAGGGCTTTATAAAACAATGAAGGAGAAAAAATATACAAGAGTTCTTGTTACCCGCCCTGTTATACCAATGGGCAAAGATATAGGATACCTGCCTGGCAAGAAAGATGAAAAAATGTCGCACTGGATGCAGCCTCTTTTTGATAATTTAAGCCAGATAACAGAAGCTATTACAGACAGGCAGGAACAAAAAACAATAGAGAGCATGGTTAAGAATAAACAGATTGAAATAGAAGCTCTTACTTATATGCGCGGCCGCACACTTCCAAACCTCTATATAATAATTGATGAAGCGCAGAATTTAAGCCCGCATGAAATAAAAACAGTTGTAAGCAGGGCAGGGGAAAATACAAAAATTGTTCTTACAGGAGATCCACAGCAGATAGACAGCCCTTATCTTGATGCAAATTCCAACGGACTTACATATCTTGTTGAAGCATTTAAAGGACAAAACCTTTTTGGACATATTGCGCTTGAAAAATCTGAAAGAAGCAAGTTATCTGAGCTTGCAGCAAAGCTTTTATAAAATTAAAATAATTACAGGCTGTACAAATTTAATTTGGAAAAAAATAGTGAACAAAAATAAAATAATTAATTTTTCTATAATTTTTTTTATCTTTTTATCAATCTTACATACTGGCTGCAGCGCAGGTAATAATAAAAAATATAACATAAGGTCTGAGATAAATTCGCAGCTTGGCACTATTACAGAACTTTCTATCTATGACGGCGGAAGCGAAAATGTTTTAACACAAGCGTTCGACCTTATATCTTCTCTGGAAAACAGCCTGAGCAGGAATATTTCATCAAGTGAAATATCTGAAATAAACATAAACGCAGGCATATCTCCTGTAAAAGTATCGCATAATACTTTTTTTATTATAGAAAAAAGTATTTATTATTCTGAATTGACAAATGGCCTTTTTGATATAACAATAGGCCCGCTTGTTTCACTATGGGGGATTGGAACAGAAAAAGCAAAAATCCCTTCTCAAAAAGAAATTGATACTGTTCTCTCTCTTGTTGATTATAAAAATATAAAATTAACACAATCAGATAACTCTGTTTTTCTTGAGAAAAAAGGAATGAAAATAGATCTTGGCGCTATTGCAAAAGGATTTATCGCTGACAAGGTTTGTGAACTTTTTAAGCAAGATGGGGTAAAAAGCGCAATAATAAATCTTGGCGGCAATGTAATGCTGCTTGGGAAAAAGCCAGGCGGAAAACTTTTTAAAATAGGTATTCAGGATCCTTTTGATAAAAGAGGAGTTCCCTTGGGTATATTTGAAGGGGAGAATATTTCAATAGTGACTTCTGGCATATATGAAAGATATTATGAAAAAGACAGCATAAAATATCACCATATACTTGATCCAAAAACAGGATATCCGGTAGATAACGATATAATGGGTATATCTGTTATTACGGAAAAATCAGTTGATGGCGATGCTCTTTCAACTTCGCTTTTTATGCTTGGCTCTAAAGGCGCTATTGATCTTGTTGAAAAACTTAAAAATGTAGAAATAATAGTAATAACAAAAGATAAAAAAATTCTTTTAAGCAGCGGAGTTGGCAGCAATTTTACGCTTATGAACAGTGATTTTGTTTTAGCTGAAAACTGATTTCTATTATTTCCTGTAGATTAATTGTTTTATAAATAAGCCTGAAATAAATAGTATTACACTTTTTAATTAAAATTTTCTTGCTAGCATGTTTTTTATAATAGAAGTAATTTCATCTCTTGTTTTTTCATCAGGCAGTTTTTCTATTTCTTTTAATGCTCTGTTTGTATATTTTTCAGCCTGGCTTTTTGCCCTCTCCAGCGCGCCTGTTTCTTCAGTCATCTTTACTATTTTTTTTATTCTTGCTGATTTAAAAATACTTTTATTCTTTTTTATTTTACCCAGTTCTTTTTTATATTTTTCGCCGCTTACCTTAAGCGCATATATTACAGGCAATGTATAAATTCCTTCCTGTATATCATTGCAGGCAGGTTTGCCAAGTACTTTTTCACTGCTTTTAAAATCAAGAATATCATCTATAATCTGGAATGCCATACCTATGCAATATCCGCATTTTGTAAGAGCTGATATTATTTCTTTGCCTGCATTGCTTTCTGATGCTCCAATGTGGCAGCTTAATGCAAATAGCGATGCTGTTTTTCCAGCTATTCTCCTTAAATATTTTCTTTCTGTTATATCTGTTTTAAATGCAGAAGAGATTTCTGTTATTTCACTTTCGCAAAGATAAGATATAACTGAGTTAAGCCTGTTAAGGTTTTCTTTTTCTATATAAGGAAGAATTAATTTATATCCTCTTGATAAAAGAAAATCTCCCAGTAAAACTGACCTTCCGGGGCCAAAAATTGAATGAAGTGTTTTTGCGCCTCTTCTTGTGGAAGCCCTATCTATTATATCATCATGGATAAGAGTTGCAGTGTGGAGCATTTCAACTGCTGCTGCAAGGGAGTAGGTTATTTTAGAATCTGTATTTCCAAATTTTGAAGATAATATAAGTAATGCAGGGCGCAGCATTTTAGATTTTGCTGTTACAAGTTTTTTCAGAGATTCAAAAATTTCAGGATCAGGGCTTTTTATATTTTCTAAAATAATTTTTTTAACAGACCCAAGTTCATCTTCAAGGGTTTTTGTATAAAAACTGTGACTATCCATAAAAAAAAATTTGTTATCTCCGGACTTGAAAATATTTAAAACTGCTGATTATTTTTATCAGCTTTTTAGAGCTGTCTAATGGAGCTGTCTAATAAGTTTTGCGAATAATTCGAAAACTTATTTTTATTGGACAGCACCATTCTTATTGGACAGCTCCTTGTATTAAAAAACTATTTCTTTCTTTTCTTTACAATTGGTTCATCAAGGTAGAGATATGTTTTCTGGGCAAGTTTTCTGCCGTTCCACCATCTTTTAATAAAAGGCATTACCCAGTGGTCAAGTCCAAATCCTCTTCCGCCGCCGCCTAACATAACTATTCCCGCAGCTATATACCATAGCAGTTCAGGATTGCCCCATCCGGAGAAGATAAACATCATGCCAAGAAGAATTGATACGCCTGCTGAAATAAATGTAAAAAGGCCGCCTACTAAAGCAAGTCCGACAGCAATTTCTGCCAGTACAACAATTACCTGCATTATAAATGCAAATGTCGGAGAAATGCTAAGTATATTTTCTGCAAACCATGTATATATGCCTAGAGCTTCCATTAAAGGCTTTCCATACTCTACCGCAGTTTCTGCTGCGGCAGCTGACGCCCCAGCAACTGCATCGGCAGCATTGCCTGCAGCAGCTGACGCTCCTGCAACTGCATCCCCGAATTTTACTCCAGGAAGATGTATTGCGCTTATATCAGGGTCAAAAAAACCACCCCAGCCTGGATTAAGCCATCCTTCCTTTATTTTAACAATTCCTTCATAAAGCCATTTGCCTCCAAGAAAAAGTCTTAAAGGAAGTGTCCAGTAGTTTGGAATTTTATATGCTGCTATTTCGCCGATTAGAGATCTTCTCTCTTTTATATTAAGTATTTCATGCTTGAGATATCCCCATATAGCATTTATTCCTGCAAGCCCGAAGAGATAGTGCAGGTTTACAAGATGTTTTACAGCCATTGCAGGAAAACCTGACATTGACATTCCGCCTACATGGGCCACAGCATATTTGCTTCCAATTGAAACCATATAGCCATGATAATTTGATTTAAACTCTTTTTTAGGTTTGCCTTTTATATCTGCCTCAATATTGTATGCTGCAACATGTGCAGTTTGCAGCGCTGTTTCAACAATTTTTGGAATTGGTTTATCATTTTCAAGGAAAAATGCATTATCGCCGACAAAATAGACATTTTCATACTGTGTTGAATGCATATATGAATTTACAACAGGCCTTCTGTCTTTATCATTTTTTTCAATATCAAGATTTTCACAGAATTTTGAGCCTTTTACACCTGCCGACCAGATAAATGTTCCTGTTGCTATTACATTTCCATTCTTGATTGTTACTTTACCCTCGTCAACTGATGAAATAAATGAATTAAGATGAAGCTTTACTCCAACTTTTTCCAGATATTTTATAGCTTTTTTCTGCATTTTTTCCGGCAGAACATTGCAAATACTTGAAAGCCCTTCTATAAGTTCGATAGAAACTTCTTTTTCATCAAGCCCGTATTTTTTACACAATGTTTTTTTTCTTTCGACAAGCTCTCCCAGCATTTCAACGCCGGTAAAACCGCCGCCTGCAACAGCAAATGAAAGAAGATGTTTTCTTTTTGCTTCATCAGGTTCGCGGGAAGCTGCAAGAAAACAGGAATCAATTCTGTCTTTTAGTTTAAGAGCATCATCATAAGACCAGAGTTTATAACTATGTTTTTCAACACCTGGAATATTGAAAAAAGCAGGTTCTGCGCCTGACCCTATCACAAGATAATCATACTTATATTCTTCTGTATGCCCGCCAGAAAGAGTTTGGGATTTAAAATCTATTTTTTTGATTGTATCAAGTTCAAATTTTACTTTTGAACCTGAAAATATTCTATTGAAGCTTACTCTTATAGAATCATTTTTTACCCTGCTTCCGGCAACTTCGTGAAGTTCTGTCATTAAAGTATGGAACGGGTTTTTGTCTATTAAGGTAATATCAATATTTTTTTCCTTTTTGAATTTTTTCGCAAGCTTTTTTGCAGCTTCTATACCGGCATAACCGCCGCCAAGAATAACTATTTTTTTTGATGCCATAACATCATCTCCTGATATAAAATAATTCTATTTCTTATTATTTTCTTTAATATAGTATATAATAATTGAAGAAAATAACAAATATATAAAAAGATATATAATAAGTTTTGTTTTTTTTGGTCATAAAAATCTCAAAACAGGAGAATAATTTGAGTTTTAAAAGTTTGCAGGATTTTATTAAAATAGTTGAAAAAGAGGGTGAACTTACAAGAATAAAGGCCAAAGTATCTGCTGATCTTGAAATAACAGAAATTGCAGACAGAGTTATGAAATCCTATGGAAATGCTCTGCTTTTTGAAAATGTGGGAGGGTCAGAATATCCTCTTTTTATAAATGGTTTTGGTTCTATGAAAAGAATGTCGCTTGCTCTTGGGTATAAATCGCTTGATGAAATATCAGATGATATAAAAGATATTATAGATCTTTCAGGATATATTTCACTTATTGATAAAATAAAGTCAATTCCAAGGCTTGCCAGGCTTGCAACTGTTTTTCCTGTGACTAAAAAAAATGGCGAATGCCAGGAAATTGTTGAAAAATGCGATTTTTCAACATTGCCTGTTCTTAAATGCTGGCCGGGAGATGCTGGTAGATTTATAACATTGCCTGTCGTTATTACCCGCGATCCGGAAACAGGTATGCAAAATATGGGAATGTACAGAATGCAGATACTGGGAAAAGATAGTACTGCAATGCACTGGCATCTTCATAAAGATGGAAGAAGAATATTTGATAAATATAAAAAACAGGGGATAAAAATGCCTGTTTCAGTTGTTATAGGTTGTGATCCTTCTATTATATATGCAGCAACTGCGCCTCTTCCTGAATTTATTGATGAAGCTTTTTTTGCAGGCTTTGTAAGAAAAGCTCCTGTTGAAATGGTAAAATCTATTGAAAGCGATATAATTGTTCCTGCACATGCAGAAATTATTCTTGAAGGATATGTTGATCCTTCCGAAGCTCCTGTTCTTGAAGGCCCTTTTGGAGATCATACAGGATATTATTCTCTTGCAGATTACTATCCGGTATTTCATGTAACTTCACTTACAAGAAAGAAAAATCCTGTTTATCCTGCAACAATTGTAGGAAGACCTCCAATGGAAGATTGCTATATAGCTAAAGCTACAGAAAGAATATTTCTCCCTCTTATTAAAATGCAATGTCCTGATATTATAGATATTGATTTTCCGCTGGAAGGTGTTTTTCACAACTGTGTAATTATTTCTATTGATAAAAAATATCCGGGCCATGCACGCAAAGTTATGAATAATATATGGGGTCTTGGCCAGATGATGTATACAAAAATGATTGTGATAGTTGATAAAAATGTTTCACCTCATGATTATTCTGCTGTAGCCTGGAAGGTTTTTAATAATATTGACTGGGGCAGAGATATAAATGTAAATCCAGGGCCTCTTGATGCGCTTGACCACTCATCTCCATATCCACATTATGGCAACAGGATTGGAATAGATGCAACAGTAAAATTTAAAGAAGAAGGACATCCCAGAGAATGGCCTGATGAAATATTGATGAATAGTAAGATAAAAGATCTTGTAACTTCAAGATGGGATGAGTATGGAATAGCTTCCATACAGGGAAAATGAAAATAACAAAATATTTTAAAAAGCTTCTTGATTATGGAGCTATGGTTATGTTTTCCCACTCTATTTTTTCTGCATCATTTGCTGTTGCTGCAGCTTTTTTTGCATCGCGTGGAATTCCTGATCTTGTAAGATTTATATGGATAATGGTTGCATTTATAGGAGCAAGAACATTTGCAAATAGTTTAAACAGAATTATTGATAGAAAAATAGATGCTGAAAATCCAAGAACAGCAGAAAGACATTTGCCGGCCGGAACTATATCACTAAAAGAAGCTCTTATTATATGTATAATCTTTTTTGCAATTTTTATTCTAGGCGCTGTAATGCTTCCTCCAATATGTATTTTGCTTTCTCCTGTTGCAGGAATTATGATGTTTATATATTCTTATACAAAGCGCTTTACCTGGCTGTGCCATTTTTTTCTTGGCGCAACATGTGCATGTGCTTCAATAGGCGGCTGGCTTGGTATAACAGGAAGCTTTCAGTGGCAAATGTGGCCTCTTGCTTTTGCAAATGGGGCATGGGTTACAGGTTTTGATATTATATATGCTGTGCAGGATATGGAACATGATAGAAAAAAATATTTGCATTCTATTCCTGCCAGGTTTGGGAAAAAGATTGCATTTTTATTTGCAGTAATTCTTCATCTTGCTTCTCTTTTATTTTTGCTGCTTGAAGGATTTATAATGGAAAGCAGTTTTATATATTTTTCAGGAATTGTGTTAATAGCTGTTCTTTTTATTTTTCAGCACACTCACACATTATATACTGCTTTTAAAAATGTTAATTTTGCATCTTATAGTGTAAGTAAAATTGTTGGAATTGTTTTGCTTATCTCATCTATAGGAGATGCATTTTATAAATATTTGTTAATAACTAAAGGATAGAAAGTTGGAAAGAATTATAATTGGCGTTACTGGAGCAAGCGGCACTATTTATGCTGTAAAAATACTTGAAGCTTTAATTAATTTTCCTTTGGAAATACATCTTGTTTTTTCATATACTGCAGTAAAGGTTATGCGTTATGAGACAGGTGAAACACCATCATCGCTTAAAGAAAAAATGGAAAAAATCAAGCAGGAAAGAAATGCGGCAGGAAATATTATTATTCATGATAATAATAATTTATTTGCACCTATTGCAAGCGGATCCTTTATAACAGAAGGCATGATAATTATTCCCTGTTCTATGGCTTGTGCAGGACGAATTGCTTCCTGCAGCGGAAGTCATCTTGTTGAAAGAGCTGCAGATGTTATTATTAAAGAGAGAAGAAAGCTTTATATTGCAGTAAGAGAAACTCCATTAAGCACTATCCACTTAAAAGCACTTACCTCTCTTTCTGAAGCAGGAGCTGTTATTTTTCCTGCAATGCCATCTTTTTATCAGAAAGATGAAACAATAGAAGATATTGTAAAAAGATTTACTTCAAGAATTCTTGCATCATTTGGATTAAAAACAGAAAGCTATACTGAATGGGCAGGGCATGATGATTCAAAAATAGAAAAGGAAAAGTTATGGAATCTATACTGAAAAATATTAAAATTGTTTTTTTAAAATTATCTATTATTTTATTTGTAATAACAATATTCTCTTGTTCAAAAACAAAAGATGAAATTACTATAGGAGTATTGCCTGATGTTGATTCAATCCCTCTTCTTATTGCAGAAAAACAGGGTTTTTTTAATCAGGCTGGAGTAAGTGTAAAAATTGAACATTTTTCAAGCGCTGTTAATAGAGATACAGCTTTTCAGACAGGCGCAATAGATGGAGCTGTTTCTGATATTATGGCAGCTCTTCTTGCGCTTAACGGAGGTTTTTCTGTAAAAATTACTTCTTTGACAAATGGCTCTTATAAGCTTATAGCTTCCGGAGGATCAAATATTAAAAGTGTTAAAGATTTATCAGGCAAAGGAGTAGCTGTATCGCTAAATACAATTATTGAATATACTACAGATAGAATAGCCATGTCTGCGGGAGTAGATAATAAAAGTTTTGAAAAAATTGTTATACCGCAAATTCCTGTGCGGCTTGAAATGCTTAAAGCTGGAAAAATTCCTGCTGCAACATTGCCGGAACCTCTGGCATCTGCTGCCTTGGCATCATCGCCGCAGATGGTTTTTGTTGAAAGCTCTGATAATCTTGGGATAAACCCTGGTGTAATAATTTTTTCTGAAATATCTTTGTCAAAAAAAAAGAAAGAGATAGCTGCTTTTTATAAAGCATATAATATGGCTGTTAATTATATTTTATTTCAGGCAGATCCTGTAGAAATAGAAAAATTTTTAATAGAAGAAGCAGGATTTCCTGAGTCTGTAAAAGGAGTTCTTGTTTTACCGTTATATACACCTGCAAAACTTCCTGATGAAACAGAATTTAATGAAGTGACTCTCTGGCTTTTGGAAAAAGATCTTATAGAAAAAAAATTCAGTTTTAACAATAGTGTTATTACAGGGCTTTATTAGGGATTATTTAATGTAAAGGTTTTAAATTATGATTATCAACAGTAGGGGTTTTTATGAACGAAGTATATAAGACAATTCTTGAAAGACGAAGCATTAGGGAGTTTTCAGAAAAGCAAATTTTGGATAAAGAACTTGATATAATTCTTGAAGCCGGCCGTTATGCGCCAAGCGCTCTAGGATATCAGTCTTGCCATTTTACTGTTGTGCAGGATAAAAATGTGCTTTCTGAGCTAAATAAGGCAGTGAAACAATTTTTTTCAGATTCTGAGCTTGATTTTGTTGCCAAAGAAGCTGCCAGAGAAGATTTTTGTTTTTATTACGGCGCTCCTCTGTTAATTGTCATGTCATCTGATAAAAACGGATTTGCGCCTTGTTCTGATTGTGCATGTGCTTTGCAAAATATGTTTTTAATGGCACATGCTTTGAATATTGGTTCAGTATGGCTTGGGGCATTATCTCTTACAAGTAACAATGCTGCTTATACACAAGCGCTTAAAAAACTTATGCTGCCTGAGAATCATGAAATTTATGGGTGCGGCGGGTTTGGCTATATGGCAGGAGAGATTCCTGAAGCCGCAGGCAGGCGGGGAAATAATATCACAATAATCAGGTAACTGCCTGATTATTGTGATTTATAGATAGCAATATCAAAATTATATCTAATAAAAATATTATTTATTGTTTCATTAAATGGAGGAATAAATGAATTTTCTACATTACGATTTTCAGCTTAACATCAATGATGTTGTGGAAGTTAATTTAAATACATCTGCCAATGTGCGGCTTATGGATCCTACTAATTTTACTTATTATAAAAATGGAAGAAAGTATAAATATACCGGAGGAATTGCAAATCCGCCGCAATTTCAAATATCTCCGCCAGCTAAAGGACATTGGCATTTAGTAATTGACCTGGCAGGATTATCAGGCAATGTAAATGCATCAGTAAAAGTAGTCAGAAGTTAGCATGCTTTTAATAAAATTATAATTAAATATTGTCAAGACTAAAAATATCTGATTTTTATCTTACTTGCTGTCGGGAATAATATGTAATATATTATTTATATGAAAACAAAATTTATTGAAAAACATTTTTTTAAAACTATAATTTTATTATTAATTTTTATTATTTTATCAGGATGTAATAATAAAAATAGCCAGAGTACAGTCTCTGTAATTGGCATAGGCACAGTTATGGCTGAGCCTGACCTGGCAGAGATGACTATTTCCCTAACTTATGTTGCGCCTGCAACACGCCAGGCACAGGAAGAAGTAAATAAAATGGCTGCCAGGCTTTTTGAAATATTTAAAAAAGCAGGTATAGAAGATAAAGATATACGAACCACCTCTTTAAGTTTTAGGCCTGAATATCAATACAGTAATAACCGTCAAACTCTTGTAGGACAAAGAGCTGAACAATCTGTAATTGTAAAAATCAATGAGATTAATACTAATAAAGAAAAATTGCCAAGACTTCTTGATGAGATAACATCGGTGGATAAAGTTATTTTACAGCAGATTAATTTTGGCATTAAAGATAAGAGTGAATTATTTTCACAGTCACGAGAGCTTGCATATCAAAAAGCAGTGGATAAGGCAAACCAGTATGCTTCTCTTTCAGGAGTTAAGGTTGTAAAAGCGCTTAGCATATCAGAATTTGAAAGTAACAACTTTTATTCTCCTATTGCGCAGAATAAAGCTTCTTTTGACTATCTTTCAAATTCTTCTGCTGCTAACTTGCCTACCGGAGAGCTGGAAATTACAAGCCAGGTTAGTGTAGTTTTCCTTATTAAATAATGCAAATATTATCTGCAAAAAAAAATATTTCCAAATAATTTTATTAAAGATAAAGATAAAGATAAAGGAATTTCTGCGCTTGAGATAATGCCTGTTTTATCTTTTAAAACAGAAAAGATTTTTGCTCTAAGATGTTTTTTAAATATAATAGCTGAGTTTTTCCAGCATATTTTTGTTTCAAGAGGCATATGGTAAATCAACAAGGCGCAAAAAAAAAGTTTATTTTTTCAAATATAGTTTTATTAGGACTTGTAAGTTTTTTTACAGATATTAGCACAGAAATGGTATATCCTATATTGCCTTTGTATCTATCATCAGTTATAGGAGCCACTCCTGCGATTATCGGCATTATTGAAGGAATTGCAGAAAGCCTTTCAAGCATATTAAAATTATTTTCCGGTATAATTGCAGATAGATATGGTAATAAAAAACAGCTTGCTTTCCTGGGTTATTCAGCTTCAATATTTAATAAGATAATAATATTATTCTCAGTTACCTGGGTAGGTGTATTGTTTGCCAGAATTATTGACAGATTTGGAAAAGGAGTGCGCACTGCTCCCAGGGATGCTTTAATTGCAGAATCTGCGGAAAAAAATAAACTTGGCAGGGCTTATGGTCTTCATAAAGCTATGGATATGCTTGGTTCTGCAGCAGGTATTTTGCTTGCTTACTTTTTTATGGCTGCAAAAGAAAATGGATACCGCAATATTTTTATTTTTTCTTTAATACCTGCCTTAATAGGGCCGCTTTTTATAATAGGTGTAAAAGATGCAAAAAAAGAAATTGATAAGAAAGCGCTATCTTTCAGGTGGCGCAATCTTGATAAACAACTGAGGCTTTTTTTAATATTTGTTTTTATTTTTACACTTGGAAATTCTTCCAATGCATTTATATTATTAAGAGCATATAACGCAGAATTTTCTCCGAGAGAGGCTATTTTGCTTTATTTTGTATATACTATTGTTGCATCAATATTATCATTTCCTGCAGGACGTCTTTCAGATAGAATAGGCAGAAAAAATAGTTTGTGTGCAGGTTATTTTTTATATGGCATTGTATATTTAGGAATTGCTTTTTCCGGCAGCAGAACAATTTTTTGGATATTGTTTGCTGTCTATGGTATTTATATAGCTTTGACAGCAGGTGTTGAAAGAGCTTTGATTGCTCAAATTTCTCCTGCTTCTCAAAAAGCAAGCGCATTGGGGCTTCATGCAGCAATAGTGGGAATGGGATTATTGCCGGCATCTATTATTGCAGGAATCTTGTGGGATTCTATAGGGCCTTATGCGCCTTTTCTTTTGGGAAGCATTCTTGCATTTTTGACATGTATTGGAGTATTTATAATTTTATCTGTAAAATATAAAAAATAATATTTCTGCTTAAATTTATTTATAAAATAAGCGCTGGATTATTATCCTGGCATGGTAAGCCATGCCAGAGTTATTTTTTCCAGCTGCATATCTTTTTTTCTGCAATATCAAGAAGTGTAAATAAAATAATTCCCAGTAAAGATATTGATAGAATTCCTGCCATCATATCATCATAGGCTATTCTCATCCAGGAATCCATTATAAAAAAGCCAAGACCTTTTTTTGTTCCAAAAGTTTCTGCAAAAAAAAGAACGCTTAATGATGTTGCTGCAGATATTCTTAGAGCTGAGAGCATGCCTGGCAATGTGTGAGGCCATATAACATATTTAATTATATGATTTATTTTGCCTCCCATTATAGAAATTGAAATAAAATATTCAGTTTCAATTCTTTTTACACTATCTCTTACTGATATTAATATCTGAAAAAAAATAACTGAAAAAACAATAACTATCTTTGATATTTCTCCTATTCCGAAAAAAAGTAAGAAAAGAGGCAGCAGCGCTATTTTTGGTATTGGATAAAGAATATATGATATTGGAGAAATTATTAAATCTGCTCTTTTGTATAATGCTGCGGCAACTCCGGCAGGATATGCAAATATAACTGCAAACAATAATGCAATAGCTATGCGTATAAAACTTACAGTTATATGAAGTGATAATATAGAAGGAAATATTACAATTGCTCTTGAAATTGTTTTTTCAGGAGAAGGCAGAAAACTGCCTTCTTTTGTTATTGATATTATTTTCCATATAAAAATCAGGGAAACTAGTGCTGCAGTTTTCCATATTATTTTATACTGTCTATTTATCATAATATTTTTTCCATAAAAATTTTCACATCATTTACCTGTGAAAAAAAGAGAGAATCTTTTTTATCTTTAAAGCTTCTGTCTATATTGAATTCTCCTGCAAACCCGACAGATGGTTTTGAATTCATGATATATATTTTATCAGCCAGAAAAACTGCTTCTTCTATGCTATGGGTTACAATTAAAGCTGTTATTTTATTTTCCAGAAGCAGGTCTTTTAAAAATAGCTGTAGCTCTTCCCTGGTAAAAGCATCTATTGCAGAAAAAGGCTCATCCATTAATAAAAGTTCAGGGTTCATAACCATTGTTCTTGCAAGTGCAAGTTTTTGTTTTTCCCCTCCTGAAATAAAAGCAGGATAACAATTTTTATATTCTGTTAAATTAAACCTGTTCATAGCCCATTTTGCTCTTTCAGCAATTTTTTCTTTTTCCATTTCCCTTATTTGCATTGGGAGAGAGATATTTTTTTCAATATTAAACCAGGGGAAAATTCCATAACTCTGGAGAATAAATCCAATTCTTGTGTCTCCCTTTTTTATTGGAACTCCTCCTAAATTTACTGTTCCTTTATACGGCTTTTTTTGAGATGCAATAATAGAGAGTAGTGTTGTTTTTCCGCATCCATTGGGGCCAAGGACAACTGCTGTTTTACCTTGCTGCAGGTTAAAATCCAGGTTCTGGAAAATTATTTTTCCATTATATTCTGCTGCAATATTTTTTATATCAAGCATACTAAAGAAAGTTTATTATTAAATTATTATAAATGTAAATAATCTTATTTAATAATAGGAGCCTTTTTCAAAATTAAAATAATGTAGCAAAAACAGGGATAACTCACTAAGATAGATAATTAGCACAAAACCTATCAAGGAGCGTCCATGTATGAAAAGTATAACTGAAATCGTCGACGGTAAATAATACTTGTTTAAAGGTTTCCATGAACTGCAGCAGTATTTTGAAGAGCATCTGAGCGGAAAGGATTTTTCCTTTATGGAGATTTTGCAAGTGATAGAAGAGATCATTGCCGTAAGACATAGCTATAAAGGGATTGGCCGAAGATCATATGAGTATCAGGCCTTTTTCAGAACATTCTTAGCTCAGAATTATTATAAAATTGCCAGTATGACGGAGCTTATAAAAAGGCTCCACCCAGATCCTAACTTAAGACAGCTCTGCGGATTTAAAACAGTGCCAAGCAACGCTACCTTTTCACGAAGGCTCAATGATCTGTCACAGGCACATCTTATGGACTGGATTCTTGAAAAGCTGCTGAAGAAATCGTATGGAAATCTTCTGGTGATACATCTTTGCCGGGATTCAAGTATTATAGAAGCAAGGGAGAAAGCCCTGCTTAACGAAGGGGGAAAGGCTTTAAAAGTGGTTAAAAAACGCGGCAGGCCCTCTAAAAACGCTCAAAAAACGAGAGAAGAACCAACAAATCTTGAAAAACAATTGAGTATGGACCCGAAGATATTATCAAAACATTGAACCAAAGATGTTCGTGGGCCTGTAAAAAAAACAGCCAAGGCAAAATGGAATATAGTAAGGGTTATAAGCTGCATCTTGATGTCAGCAGCATTGGTTTTCCCATCAGCGCAATCATAACAGGCGCTAATGGCATGACAGTCAGGCCGCCATTCTGCTGGAAAAAATGAGTGATAAAAGGCTACATCATTTTTATTCGATTATGGATTCAGCTTACGATGCACAGCCGATCTATAGGCTTATCCTGCGTCGTCACCATGTCCCTATTATTGATCCCAATGTGCATAATGGTAAGCAACAGGCACCCTTGGATCCGGCAAAACAAGAACGCTACAAAATACGCACAATGGTTGAGCATTCATATTCGCACTTAAAAGATCATCTTCTTCCAAAATAATGTATGTAAAGGGATTTGATAAAGTATCATTTTCTTAATGATTGGAGTCATTTTTTTGGCTACATTAAAATGTCTTCAGTACTTTCCCTCCCAATTCAGGCCATTTTGAAAAAGGCTCTATATATAAAATCATCCATATTTCAGAAAATTATAAATATTCAAAACCTTAATATAAAAAATAGAACACCTGAAATTTGCCTGTGGGCAGTCAAAACATTTTCAAAAATTGACTTACAGTGATTAAGAACGTGTTTCCCTGCGAACGATTACTTGCTCCCAATTCTCCCAGCCAGCGGAAACTCAGCGCTGTGTTGGTCTGGGGATATAGAACATTTACTTCTGCGCCAAGCGCATAAATGTGGTCGCGGCTGCCTGAAAAGACATTATCATTAATATCGATGCTGTCATCAGTCAGCTTAAATTGAGCATAATATACCGCCCCTATACTTACTGGCATTGAAAGATGTTCTTTGGTTACTTTTGGATAAAAAGTTTTGCCTACTCCTCCCTCCAAAGTCATGATTTGCCCAACCCTTGTATCACTATCTTTTTTTTTACTGTGCAGCTCGTAAAAAACAAGAACAGAGAAATTAAATGATTTTTCTTTATCAAAATAGAGTGTTGTGCCTGCCGAGAATTCATGGGTCCACATACCTTCTCCTGAATTATTATCTCCTCCGTTTTCATAAGTGCCGGTTGGTATATAAAGTCCATAACCAAATGTAAAATCAGCCTGTTTCAGATGCCATCCAAGCTGCAAGGGCTGGATATAACTGTCGCTGAAGGCAAATGAACTTTCTGAATCAATTTGATTACCTTCAAGTTTGCTGCTAGTCATACATAATAGTAATGATGCTCCGTAATTTGCTCCAAGAATCTTAAATTTTGTCACAAGATTGCCTCCTAACCCCAACAGGAATATGCTGGTGTCCGGGCTGGGATCAAGTGCCTTTCCGCTATTATCCATCACTTTATTAGCGTCATACCAATAAACAGGCAATACAATAGCAATAGATGGTGGAGCTTGTGTAGCAGCCTCAAGGCCGTAATCGCCAAGAAGGTGGCTGCCTTTTAATTGCCCATAGCAGTTAAAATCGATCAATAGCAATAATATAGAAAATAATAATATATGCAGTAGGGATATTTTCATATGATTTCCTATTTGTATTGAGGCACATATGGGTCAGGCGTTCCGAGAAGGATGGGCGGATACTTATTTAAAGTTTCCTCGAACTCGCTCACAATTTTCATCATCGGGATTGCAGTCCAAGTTTCGCGTATTCCTATTCCAGGATACTCCTCTTTAGGGTCTACAATCAGATTGAAACATTTAGGTGTTCCCAACTTGGCAGGTGGTGACCACCAATCACGTTGTTCATCGTAGAAAACCATTTTCCAATCTTTCCATTTTACACCTTCCAAACGGTCTGCAACAAATATTGGGAAACCTTTACGTGCCGATATTTCAGATTTTCCCAGCAGAAAATTAGTCTGGTCAACTCCGTCGATATAACGATCAGTAGGAATTTTAGCGCCTGCAATTGAAGCCAATGTTGTAAAAGTATCCACTTCATGGATAATATCGTTACTCACACGGCCCGGTGTTATTTTCCCTGGCCAGCGGATAATGCATGGTACGCGCAGCGAACCTTCCATATGTGTAAAATAATAGCCGCGCCATGGGCCGGATGATCCTTGCCATGGAGCAGATGCTTCGGGCCCATTATCACTTGTAAAAATAAAAATTGTATTATCAGCAATACCTAGTTTATCAACTATATTCATTAGCTCGCCAACATGGGTGTCTGCTTCGATCATTGCATCAGCGAAATCGCTTTTCCCGCTCTTCCCCTCAAAATTTCTATTCGGCAATGTTGGAAAATGTACCTGTGTATAGGGGACATAAGCATAAAAAGGTTTACCTGCCTGAACATTACGTTTTATAAAATCAATTGTCTTATCAGTAATTTTCTGGTCAATTTGCCGGCGCTGCTCAAAATCATACACTTCCAGCTCACGGCTTTTTTCTCCCTTGCTGCCTTCCATGATATGTGTCATGGCAATGTGTTCGGACTTAGCCAGTTGGCTTGAAGGCCAAAATGATTCATCTGTTGTACGGGGAATACCATACCATTCATCAAAACCCTGATTAGTAGGTAATCTTCCTTCACTGCTTCCTAGATGCCATTTCCCGAAATGTCCTGTTGCATAACCTGCATCTGAAAGTAATTCTGCAATTGTAACTTCCCACTGGGTAAGGCCATCTTTTCCTTCCCCGATAGGAACTGAATGTGTACCTGAACGGATAGAAAAACGTCCAGTCATAATTGCTGACCGGCTGGGTGTAGATTGTGATTCAACATTGAAATTAGTAAACCTTATTCCTTGGGTTGCCAATCTGTCAATATTAGGTGTTGGCGCGCCGCGGGTAATCCCTCCTCCATAACATCCTGGTTCCCCATACCCGAGATTATCCATTAAGATAAATATGATGTTTGGCTTTGTACTTTCCGCCTGCAATTTTTGGGCGTTTACCGGAAGTGGGGCTAATACTCTGGAAGCTAAAACAACTCCTGCTGCTGCTATTTGCCCGCAATTTTTTAGTTTTTCTTTAATAATTCCCATAGTTCAACTCCTCAGTGCCCTTGCCTTTGATCTTTTTTCAAATTTCTCAAATATTTTGCCAGATTTTATTATTGCCAGAAAAATTATTTATAGGGATATTCAGTGTATTGACGCATAACAATTTTCTAATAATTAAATCATGGCGCTTAATACAAATTTAATCGATAAAATATTATTAATCAAATAATTTATATATAAATGGGATTTTTAGTGGATGGTCCTCAAGATTTTTCCAAGACAAAATACAATTATGTTTGTTGAAAATAATATTCCTTATGTATAGTGATGATGGTAATGATTTAAAAGTAATGGTAATGAAATTTGATGATATATTATGGAATCTTGTTTTAGATAATATTTTAAGCAATTCGGCATCATATATTTCTTTAGTTGTAGAGGGTGTAATCCCATATATTGACTATTCTGATGCGGCTAACGCCGAAAAAGTAACTGTTTTAGCTTATAAATCAATTATGAAATCACGGAAATCAATTTTGCCCCAAATCTCTCCCAGCAATAGGCAGAATAAAAAGATAAGTAAAAACAGAACTATTAATCGTGCGGCAAGATGATATATAATAAAAGAAT
>JAVBQS010000222.1:0-3384 GCA_031548835.1 Spirochaetia bacterium | reverse complement strand
AACAATCGTGGAGAATTTTTTAAGGGACTTACAGATTCAACAAGGCATAAAATACTTGATGCGCTGGGAGCAGGAGAGCTTTGTGTTTTTGATCTTTCTGTATCAACAGGCGCCAGCGTCTCTTCTGTAAGCCATCATCTTGCAGCTCTTAAAAGAGTGCGGCTTGTCAAGTCGCGTCGCGATGGAAGAATTATCTACTATTCTCTGGATGATGACCATGTAAATTCTATTTTAAATTTTGCTCTTGAGCATCTTGGGGAGAAATAAAATGAAAAATATTGATATGGATGTAAGCTGCGGCAAAGGTTGTTGCAGTTCTAATAATACTGATAGACATGAAAAAAATAATGCTTATAAAGAAAAATCTTGCTGTAGTTCTGGTACAAATAAAACAGAAAATTTAGATAAGAAACAGTATGATAAACTTGATGAATCATGTTGCACAATGTGTTCAATTGCTTCCGGCAAGCCGATTTCAAAACAGGATAAAAATCTTAAAAAAGAAAGAGTTGTTTGTTTTGGCTCATATTCTCTTCCGCTTAAACGGATTGTTATGTTTGGATTTGCTCTTGCTTTATGGATTTGCGGAATTATTTTTGATCATACAGCTTTTAAGGGAATAGCTTTAGTATTATTTCTTGGAGCTTATGCTATTGCCGGATTGCCTGTGCTTAGAGCTGCTTTTTTAAATATTAAAAAGGGAAATGCTCTTGATGAAAATTTTTTAATGTCTATAGCTACAATAGGAGCATTTGCAATCGGCGAATGGGTAGAGGCTGTAGGTGTTATGATATTTTATATGATAGGCGAGCTTGTGCAGGAAGCTGCAGTAATGCGTTCGAGAAAATCTATTGATGCGTTACTTGCATTAAAACCAGACAGCGCAAGGGTTAAGGCTGGGGAAGAATGGATTATAAAACATGCTGATGATGTAACTGTAGGCAGTATTGTGCTTGTGCGCCCTGGTGAAAGAATACCGCTGGATGGTGTTATTACAGATGGAACAGGCTCTATTGATTCTTCCATGCTTACCGGAGAATCAAGGCCTTTTCCTGTAAGCGCTGGAGATGAGGTTAAATCAGGCACAATATCAATGGATGGAGTTCTTACTATTAGGACAATCAAAACTGCTGAAAATTCTTCTGCAGCAAAAATAATAGAGCTTGTGGAATCTGCGAACCAGGCAAAAGCAAAACCTGAACGTTTTATCTCTGCTTTTGCAAAATGGTATACACCTTTTGTTGTAATTGCAGCATTGGCTCTTGCTTTTATTCCCCCGCTTGTTTTACCAGATGCCAAATTTTCAACCTGGAGTTACAGGGCATTAGTTCTTCTTGTTATCTCCTGTCCATGTGCTTTGGTTGTAAGTGTTCCGTTAGGTTATTTTGCAGGAATAGGGGGCATGTCGCGCCGCGGTATAATGATTAAAGGAGCTGTACACCTTGATTCTCTTCACAATGTAAAATATGTTGCTTTTGATAAAACAGGAACACTTACAAATGGTAATTTTTCAATTGTTGGAATTGAAACAGCAAATGGGATTGATGAAAAGCAGCTTTTTGAAACAGCGATGCTTGCAGAAAAAGAATCAAATCATCCTATTGCAAGAGCAATATTGATAGGGGCTAAAGCGAAGGGTATAGCTATGCCGCAAGCAGCAGATTTAAAATATAAAGAAGTTGCAGGCAGGGGAGTGGAGTTATTGTTCCAAGGTAAAACTATTCTTGCAGGTAATATTGGACTTCTTCATTTTCGTAATGTTGCAATTCCTGATTCTGCATCGCATATCCATAGTACTCCGGTGGAAGCACATACTGCGGTCTATATATCTGTGGATAAAAAATACTATGGCCGAATACTTATAGGCGATACGATAAAAACAGGTGCAAAAGAATCTGTCAGCGAATTACACAAATTGGGAGTTGAAAAAGTTGTAATGTTTACAGGAGATTCAAGAGAAACATCTTTTGATATAGCATCCCAGCTTGGTATTGAAACAGTTGAGGCAGAACTTCTTCCTGAAGATAAGCTTACAAGGCTTGAAGAATTTACAAAAAAGGGAACAACCCTGTTTGTCGGAGATGGTATAAATGATGCTCCTGTGCTTGCAAGAGCAGATGTCGGTATTGCAATGGGAGGAGGCGCAGATGTTGCTGTAGAAGCAGCAGATGTGGTAATTATGACTGATGATCCCCGCCGTGTTCCTGAAGCTATAAAGAGTGCGAGAAAAACCCGTTCAATCGTTATTGGAAATGTAGTGTTTGCTTTGGCTGCAAAAGGAGCATTTATAACACTGGCAGCTTTTGGACTTGCAAATATGTGGATAGCTCTTATTGGAGATGTTGGCGTTGCTCTTATTGCAATTCTTAATTCAACAAGAGCATTGAAATAACTTATATTTGCTGTTTGCAGAGTTTCTAAATAAGGCTGTTGTATAAAACAGCAAATTAGTTTTACTTTTAATTGCCATCATTATTTCTATAATAAAAATTAACAATAGCTGATTATTATGATTTTCAGCTATTGTTAATAAATCATTAAATTTTACCTGCAAAATAAATATTTAAAATATATCAATGTTTTTGCGGAATTCCTTTTTCACATGGAACATTGATCTGGCATTTACCGCACCCATACCATGGTTTATGTTTCTCCAGTACTGTATCAAGAAAATCTGAGCAAAGCAGATGGTTCTTTCCTTTTTCTTTTGAAATAGCATGGGTAGGGCAATTTTTTATACATTTGCCGCACATAGAACAATATTCGTAAATTGTATTATATTTTCTATTATCCGGTTCCAGTTCCAGAGAAGTTATTACACTGCCTAACCTGCCTGCAATACCTTTTTCTGTAATCAAGGCTTTTGATAATCCAAAAGTGCCAAGACCACATATAAAAGCTACATGACGCTCAGACCAGTTGCTGGTAAAAAAAAGTTCTTTTCCTTCAAGCATAATTCCTTTGCTTCCTGGACTTAAAAACCTGCTATCATAAGATGGCACTATTGTTTTATAACCAGCAGCTTCAAGTTCTGATTTTAAATAAAAACATAAATCTTTTATAAACGACTGTCCTTCGATACGCCCATGCAGCCATTCATTAGAAGGCCATGACATGTTTTTTTTATTTCCATCTTTGACAATATCTGTGAATGGAAGAAAAATAGAAATTACTGTTCTTGCTTCAGCCAGCCATTCTCTGGGCAGTATAAAATGATTTCCTACAGCTTCCGGCTGTTTTATTTTTAGAACTCATTTCATAAATGGTAAAATTCTACGCATGATGATCATAGCACAAGCCAATTGAATAAAAGCAGTAAAGTGGTGATCGAAATATTCATAGCGAATCATAGTCCGTTTGTATTTGTTCAGCCATGCAAATAAC
>JAVBQS010000042.1:0-7329 GCA_031548835.1 Spirochaetia bacterium | reverse complement strand
ATAACAATTAAAAAATAAGTCTCTATTATTTATCAGGCTGTAATATAAATATGTTAATAAATAATTATTTCTCATAAGCTTAATTTAAATAGCTATTTGGCATCATAAAAGGGCATATCTATTAAGCAAAAATAAGGGACGGAGTTTCCCTTCCCTTATTTAAAGATAATTTTAATTTTTTACAGGTGTAAATTTATACTCTCCCTTGTTTTGTTCTTCAGTTAATCCAATAGCAGGATAAATTAAATGCATTCCTGCAATAGGAATTTTGTTTTCAGTTACATACTTTAAAATTTTTTTGCGTGATTCAGCAGCAGCTTTTGAATCAATATCAAAAGTAGTTGCTATATCAGGAGCAGGTATCTGTATTGCCATAACATTTATTAAATCACCTATTATAAGCAGTTTGTCTTTACCGGAAGTTACCATATATGCTGTATGGCCCGGGGTATGGCCAAATGCTTCAACAGGCATTATTCCAGGGAGAAGTTCTTTTATTTTACTATTAATTTCTCCAGGTTTAAAAGTCTTTACTTTGCTGCCATATATTGCTAATGCACTCTGGGCAAGCTGGAAATTTTTTTGTCTTGCTTCAGGTGCTTTTGCCATTATTTTGTTATCTGACCAATACTTTTTTTCCTGTTCTGAAACATAAATTGCTGCATTTGGAAATGTAGCTTTGCCATCTTTCTGAAGCCCGCTAATATGATCTCCATGCATATGTGTTATAAGCACTGTATCAATATTTGCAGGATCTATTTTTAAATTTTTTAAACTTTCAAAAATAGTTGTGCCATAACCGGTATCAACCATTATTGTATTTTTGGGTGTGCGGATAAGAAAAGTATTTACTTCTGAAGGGAAATTACCTCCTGGAATATATTTTTGAATAACAGCATTGTCAGCAATAATAATTGAGCTGTTTCCCTGTCCTCTGCTTTCCACAAGCAGGATTACTTCATAATCACCTACTTTATATGTAAAAATATTCTGGGAATCTTGTGCAAACACAGCTCCTGAACAAACAAGACACAATAGTGAAAATATAATTATAAAATTAAATCTCATGAAAACCTCCTTAAAATATTATATGTCTATATTCCCAGTTTTGCCATGCAAAATATAAAATTTTTATCTGCATTGAAGTTCTTATATTCTGCATGTTAACATTATCTATCGGGAGATTTTATAAAAAATGAAACAGAGCGCTAAACCGGCTTTTTTTCAAATAACAACTTTTATAAATAGATTGGGCTGGAAAAATGTTTACCGCCATGAATCCAAAGTTGGAAGATTTCTTGCTGCTTTGCTGTTGTCAGGAATAGCTTATGGTTTATATAGAGGTGTTCAGGATAATTATCTTGCTGAAATTGTTCATATCACTGAATTTGAGCGCGGAATAGTGGAATTTTTCCGTGAACTGCCGGGCCTTCTTGTTATTTTAACTCTTGCAGGAATGTACCGTTTTTCGGAAAGCAGAATATTTAAAATTGGCATTATTATAATGATGGCAGGCCTTTCAGGTTTGCTATTTAGCAGCAGCGGGAAAGTTTCGGTAGTTATTTTTATGGTTATATTTAGTGCAGGCGAACATATTATTATGCCTGTAAAAAGCACAATATCAATGGATTTAGCTAAAAAAGACAAGGGAGGCGCCTCGCTTGGAATTACCAGCGCAGTAAGTCATATCGGCAATATTACAGGATATATATTTGTTACATTGTTTTTTTTTATTTTTGCCGGATTAGGATACCAGCGCAAAGATATTTTTCAATTTAAAATTATTTTTGCTTTTGGAGCGCTGCTGCTTGTTTTTGCAATTATAGTTTCCATAGCTATAAAAGAATCTGTAACTAAAATTAAGCGGAGAAGATTTTATTTTGCAAAAAAATTTTCGAAATATTATATGCTTGAGATTTTTTATGGATCGCGCAAACAGATTTTTCTTACTTTTGCTCCATATGTATTAATTCTTCAATATGGTGCTGATACCGCACTTATTTCTTTTCTTCTTGCTATTTGTTCAGGTTTTGGAATTCTCTTTAGCCCTTTAATGGGGAAGATTATAGACCGCCTGGGATATAAGTTTGTTATGATTACAGATACCATTATCTTGATTATAGTATGTTTTTTTTATGGATTTGCTCATAGAATATTTCCTGCAAATATTGCTTTTATAGTTGTATGTATTAATTTTATATTGGATTCAATTATTTCTCTTGCCAGTATGGCTAGTAATGTTTATGTACAGGATATAGCTTTAAATCAGGAAGAAATAACAGCAACTATATCAACAGGTATTTCTGTTAACCATCTAATTAGTATATTTATAGCACTTGCTGGAGGATGGATATGGAAAGCAACAGGAATTGAAGTTCTTTTTTCAATATCTGCAGGATTAGGTTTGCTTAATACTATTTATGCAGCAACAATTAAAGTACCTGAAAAAAAGAGATATTCCAAAGAAAGTCTTTATCTGACTGATCCTGAAATTGCATCTGAACAGTAATAAAATTGTATTTCAAATTCTAAAAATAAAATAAGATTATATTTAAGGGGAAAAAATGAAAACACTTTTTTTTACAGCAACAGGAAATTCTCTTTATGTTGCAAAAAGAATAGGAGGAGAACTTTATTCAATTCCGCAACTTTTAAAAAATAATAATTATATTATAGAAGATGAATCAGTAGGATTTGTATTTCCCTGTTATTGTTGCTGAATTTATAAAAAAAATTAAAATAAATGCTGATTATAAATTTGCTGTTGCAACTTATGGAAACATGTCGCAAAGTTGTCTTTACGAATTTGAAAAAATAGCAGAGCAGTCCAATATTTATTTTGATTATACTAATGAAATTGTTATGATTGACAACTTTCTTCCGCTTTTCAAAATTGAAAATCAACTTAGAAAAGAAGCTCAAAAAAATATTGAAGTCCGAATAAATGCAATTATATCTGATATACAAAATAGAAAAAAATATTTTGTGAGAAAAGGAATTATGAGCAAAATTTTATCAAACCTGATAGGTAATGGCGAGAAGAAAAAAAAAGGAAATATTGATAAACACTTTTATGTTAATGAAAATTGTATAAGATGTAAAATGTGCCAATATGTCTGTCCAAAGAATAATATTGTTTTAGATAATAACCCGCATTATAAACATAATTGTATATATTGCCTTTCCTGTATAAATAATTGCCCTAAGACAGCAATACATCTTGATAATGAAAAAAGTAGCAGCCGTTTTAGAAATTCAAATATTGATATTAAAGAAATTATAGCTGCAAATAAACAGTAGAAAAATATATAAAAAATAAGTATAATTAACAATGCAAAAATAATAAGATGTTTTTATGCAACATCTTGAATATTGAAACAAAAGGAGTTTTATAATGAAAAATATTTTTAACATGAAATATCGCAAATTATTATTTGCTGCGATTTTTATTGTATTACTTTTACTTTTATGTGGCGGTAACGTTTTTGCGCAAGATTCAGGATTCGGAATCGGCGTTATTCTTGGAGAACCTACAGGGTTAAGCGCAAAATTATGGCTTACTGATACAACAGCAATTGATTTTGCGGCAGCTTGGTCATTTTACAGAAATGAGGGAAATGGAAATGATAATAGCGGAGCCCTATATTTACATGCAAACTTTTTATACCATTTTAAAAATATTATAAATGTAAAAAGCGGTGAATTTGATCTTTATACAGGTATTGGAGGAAAGGTAGCTTTTGGCGATGATTTTTATATGGCTGTGCGCGTTCCTATTGGTTTATTATATATGTTTGAAAAAGCGCCTTTTGATGTATTTGTGGAAGTATCACCTGCTCTTGCACTTGTACCTGGAACAGGTTTTGATTTAGGCGCAGCTATAGGCGGCAGATACTGGTTTAAATAAAATCCATATATTTATATAGAAAAATTTTGATAATTCTTAAGGGAAGCTATTTTACCATAATTTTTGAATACCTATTTATGTTTTGCAAATAATTTTTAAATCTTAAAAATTGCCTTGCAGTAAGAGAGTTTTCCCTTAAGTGTTTTTTATTTAAAAAATAATAATTATATACAAATCAATTTAATTATCTAAATATAAATTTTTATATTAAATAAAGAGACTATTCAAATTTTATATTTTCTATGTTATTCTATAAAACACATTTACTATGCATCAATTTTTAATTATTCCATAAATATTGATGTTTAATACTCTATTAGTATAATAGATGAAAATTTGGGAGAAAATATGTTAAAAAAACTAAGCACAATCATATTATTTTGTCTAATAGGCAGTTTTGCTTTTGCGCAAACTGCTCCAAAACAGGTTTTATCTGAAAAAGATATTAATAATTTTATTGTCAATTACAAACAAATTATGGCTGCTTTTGATGCTTTGGGAGATAAATATAACTATCTTTTTAAAGATGTGGAAGCAAAACCTGGTTTTGAATCAGTTATAAAAATGCGTTCAATAGCAGTTCCTGAAGAAGTACAGGCTATCTTAAAAAAGAATGGGCTTGGCGACAATGGGTTTGAAAAAGCAATGGTAATTATACAAGGCACCGGCGTAATTTTTATGGAAGAAGATCTTAATAGTCTTACTAACGAAGCAGGTTCAGATCCTCAAATAACAGAATATTTAAAACAGGCCAGAAATGGTATAAAACCATTAAAAGATTCTATTAATAGCAAAGATTTTGTTTTGTTAAATAATAAAAAAGATGAATTATTTAAATTATTAAATGAAGGCTGATATTTTATTATAAAAGCAATACAACATTTTTAAATAATTAATAATGTCAAAAACAAGTTAAAATATTTTTGAAAAATCCAGGTTGTCCTGCATAAGGCGATCTGGATTTTTTTATGTTAATTCCTTCAAATATTTAAAAAATATTTTTATTTATAATAAAACTTTTTATAGCTTATCGTAAAATCCTTTTGCAATATCCAAAGTTGCAGTTTGTATTTTTTAAAAAATAATATTAAAATCTTCTACTTCTCTATACATCTGGAAAAGATAAATAATAAATGAAATAAAAAATATCTGACATGGTATAAATAAATTTATCAGTCTAAAGATTTTGAAAAAAATTATATTAGGTATAAAATAAAGTGTATCAATGACAAAGATAGGGGGATGTCTATGTCAGATTATGATATCCGTAAATTTATAAAACCATGTCTTAATAAAATATATGTAAAAAAAGAATTTAATATCTCATGTATTCAATACAGAAAAAACAGAGCCATTATATATTTTTTTGCGCCTGCAGGTTATGGGAAAACTACTGCAGCATTACTTTCTATAAAAGAAAATAAATATTCTTTTGCATGGTTAGCTGCAGATAAGTATGATAGCAGCTTAAAATGCTTTTGCCGCAATTTGTTATTGTCACTCTCATTTGCAATACGTGAAAAATATCAGCATAGAAATAAAATACTTATAGATGAAGCAAGCCATGCCTATGCTGCTAAAGATAGTCTTAAATACTTACTTGAAATAATTTCAAAAATAGAAAGCAGAAACTTTCCCGATGTTATTGTTATTGATGATTTTCAAAATTGTCATCATATTAAAATCTGTAATGCTTTACTATTAATTAAAACACACTTACCAGAAAAAACGAGAATTTTAATTATAAGCCGTTTGCCTCCTGCAGATGAATTTTTAAAATTAATTATAAATAATGAAATTTCTATTTTTACTGCAAAAGATTTTTGTTTTGAAAAATCAGATATTGTTAAACTTTTAAACTTATATAATTTTTTTCTTGATGTTAACACTATTGAATTATTATTACAAAAGACTGATGGCTGGATTATGGCAATAATTATAATCTTTAACATTCTAAAAACTAAAGAATATGTTAATTTTAATACTATAAATAAATTATCTGAAGAGATAATTTATACATATTTTAAAACAGAATATTATAAATTATGGAGTAAAAAAGTTAAACAATTTCTTATAAAGACATCTATTATGGAAGACTTTGATCTTGAATTCTGTAAAGAGGTTATAGGATTTTCAACTTCTAAATCTGTTTTGCAAAAAATTATGCGGCAAACAGGGTTTATAACTTTTTTAGAAAATTCAAGATTCAAATATCATAATATTTTCAGAAAATTTCTTAACCATGAATGGATTTCTGATACTTCAATAGATAAAAAAATATTTTATAAAAAAACTATAAGATGGCTATGTACTCAAAACTTTACAGCTGCAGCTCTTAAAATTATAACTGAATATGGTAATATAGATCTTATAGATGACATAATTCAATATATTCCTTATGGTGCAGAAATCAGTATAGAGGATTATGCTATAGCAGTACGAGAAGCAGTTTTAAAACATATATCTTTATCAGAGTTATATAACTATCCAAATATTTGTGTCCGCTTTGCATGGGTCTGTTTTTTAACAGGCGAATTAAAAGATATGCAAAAATTAATTCAAGATATAAAAAAAATAATAAAATCCAACCTTCTTTATTCTTACGAAACAACAATGGCTCTTTTAATATGTGCAATAGAACCTGGAATAAATTCATGGGATATGCTTACTCTTTTTGAAAATCAGCTTACACCTTTATTTCCGGACAAAAAGTTTTTTAATTCTATTATACACAATATGCCTTTTTTTCATAAAGCACAAAAAGATTATGCTGATATTGCACCTCATTTAGAAAAATTTCTTGAAAGTTCAAAAAAAATCTTATTTCCTTTTTTAGGCATATTTTATGAACCTTTACATTATTTACTTGCAGCAGGAATTTATTATGAAAAATATAAATTGGACAAAGCTGTTGAGATGTTAAATCTTGTAAAAAATAAGGAAAATCTTATGGAGATAGAGTTTAGTAAAAATATTATGATGGCAGAAATTTTATTTTTACAAGGAGAGAAAAAAGAAGCAAAGCAATTTTTAAATATAATACGTTATAAAATTACTTCAAGTAATATTCAATATTTTGATAAAAATTTTAAAGCTTATGAAACTCTTGAAAAGTTGTACAATGGAGATCAGAATGCAGCAGATGAATGGCTTAAATTAAATTTAATAGAATTATATATGCCAATTGTATTTTTTAAATGTTTTAGAAACAAGGTAACTGCTATCTCATTAATTGTTAAAGGTGATTTCCCTAAAGCAATTACTTTTTTAGATAAACTTATGGGCACCTCTAAAAACTCAGAAAAAAGTATGATAAAATAGAATAATGAAACAAAAGGGATTCTTTGACGAAACAGACCGATTAGCGGAATTGAGTAAATTGGGAGATCCGCTGGAAAAGTTAAACAAATATGTGAATTGGG
>JAVBQS010000110.1:0-65424 GCA_031548835.1 Spirochaetia bacterium | reverse complement strand
AGAATATCTCCAAGAGCAGATATATAAAGAGCATTTACTGCCTGCATTGAGTTAAAATCAACAAGATAATAAGCTTTCTCCCGTGGAGTATTACCCATTTCAACAGAAGAAAGAGGAGCTGCATAAAGGCCATTTTCTTTCATAAATGTTGCTTCAAGCCAGCTATAATATTTTTCAAGTATTGGCAAAACTTCCTTTAACCTTTTTTTAAGCCCAATCTTGTGGTAAAGGTTATACTCTGCCCAGGAAAAAAGAGGCGGATGCACGCATTCAGGATTATCTTTTGTAATAATTGGTTTGCCGTCTTCTTCGCTATACAGTCCCCTGATTGCTCCTGACTCTTCCTGTTTGGAATAAAAATTATCCAGAGCTGAAAAAGGAGTAAATATATTATTGCTATATACCAGAAAAAAAGCTGAAAGACATGCCTCATACTGGCTTACATAATTACTATTTGGATAATTAAAATATTTTTGCTGAAATCCATTTTTTTTTGTTCCTTTTTTCCAGAAATCATATAGCCAAGTCCATGTTTTATTATATATATCAACAAAATCCTGGTCATAAAAATGAACAATTGGAAACCCTGTCTTAACCACTTCAACTCCTTAACTTAATAAGAGCATAGTTTATCATAATCAAAAATCAAAAAGTGATAATTAATTTTTATGTTATGTACATGCTTGATAACAAAATGAGGATAGTAACATATTAACAGGAAAAAATCCATAAGTCAATTTTTTTTATTTGAAGGAATAATAATATATCTGGAACATATAGTGAAAAATACTATATAATACAATTTATTTGTTAAAATATATGGTTCAAAATTTATTTTTTATTTTAACAAATAAATTGTATTATTGTTAACCGGGAGAAGATAAATATAAGGCAGTTAATCTATTTTTTATCTTCATTGTTTTTATTTATAACCAGGCTGCTGCCGTCACAAAATATAGACAACAATTTTAACAGTAAAAATAATCTTCTCCCATCTGAAAATGAATTTGTAATAATTAAAACTGTTCCGGCAAGCTATAATGGTAATTCAAAAACTGCGTAAACCTTAGAACAATACAGCTTTCCGGTAAAACTAAAATAAACTCCGCATATGTTTCTAATAATATATAGTCTGCATCTAATGATTCAATCTTCTTATAACCTTATAAATCTAAATCTGCAACTAAAAACCCTATGATTTATTTAAAAGCTATCGTGTAAGTAAAACTATTTAAGAAGGATATTTATTGCCCCATAAAAATAAAAGAGCAAAAAGAAAAGTTTTTTCTGCTATTCCCTGTTCACTTTTATATAAAAGTTTTCAGCAAATTGACTTTTATTTTTATGCCCCGTATGTTGTATAGAACAGAGTAAAATTTGTTAATAGGCCGGATTTCGGATTTTATAAGGTTATTATTTCAGCAAAGCAAAGAGCTATTCATATAAGCATAATCAGACTGCTGAATAGGAGCAGGATGCAATAGCAGACTCATATGAAAAAACTCGAAATCCAGCTTATTAAATCTACGGAGTAATATGGCTTTGCCTATATCAAAATATATATGAAAAATTTTCTGCCGGTCAGCATGGCTGATGCTAAAAAAAAAGGCTGGGACAGTGTTGATTTTGTACTTGTCACAGGAGATGCCTATGTAGACCATCCTTCATTTGGAGCTGCAATTATATCAAGGGTGCTTGAAAAAGAAGGCTACCATATAGGAGTTATTGCACAGCCTGACTGGAAAGATTCTGAAGCATTTAAAATTTTCGGCCGCCCGGAATTGGGATTTCTCGTAACTTCAGGCAACATTGATTCAATGGTTGCAAAATATACTTCATTTAAAAAAAAGAGAAAAGAAGATCTTTATTCTCCAGGAGGAATAGCTGATAAACGGCCGGACAGGGCTCTTATAGCATATACATCAGCAATCAGGCAGGCATACAGCAATATTCCAGTTATACTTGGCGGGCTTGAAGCATCGCTAAGACGGCTTGCCCACTATGATTACTGGAGCAATAGCATAAGGCGGAGCATACTTATTGATTCCAAGGCAGATATTCTTGTTTATGGAATGGGAGAAAACAGCATAAAAGAGATAGCTGCAAGACTTAAAAAAAGCGAAAATATTAAGTCTATTACAGATGTAAGAGGAACTGTCTTTAGGTCTTCCCAAAAGCCGGAAGAACCAGAAACTATACTTCTTAACTCTTATGAAGAAGTATTAAAAGATAAAAAAATGTTTGCTGAAAATTTTGCTGCTGCCTATAAAAACAGCGATCCTTTAACTGCTTCTGTTATTGCTGAAAAAACAGGGGAGCAATATGTAATTCAAAACAAACCATCATTCCCTCTTGCAAATGAAGAACTTGATGCTGTATATGCTCTTCCATACACAAGGGAAGCACATCCATCCTATAATAAAGAGGGCGGAGTTCCTGCTCTATCAGAAATAAAATTCAGCATAACAAGCTCGCGCGGCTGTTTTGGAAGCTGCGGTTTTTGTTCAATTACTTTCCACCAGGGAAAAAGAATATCTGCAAGAAGCCATGATTCTATTCTGGATGAAGCAAGGCAAATTACAAGCATGGAAGATTTTAAAGGCTATATTCATGATGTAGGCGGGCCTACAGCAAATTTCAGAAATCCTTCCTGTAAAAAACAAATTGAAAAAGGCTGCTGTCAAAGAAGATGCCTTACACCTTCTCCATGTAAGAATCTTGAGGCAAGCCATAAAGACTATATTGCTTTGCTGCGAAAATTAAGAAAGCTGGATAAAGTAAAAAAAGTATTTATAAGATCAGGCATACGGTTTGATTATCTGCTGCTTGACCCTGATGTTATTTCAGGAAAAGAGGGAAATTTTCTCGAAGAGCTTTGCAAACACCATATAAGCGGGCAGCTTAAAGTAGCGCCGGAGCATGTGTCAGATAATGTTCTTGCACTTATGGGAAAACCAAAAAGAAAAATCTATGAAGAATTTTTATCAAAATTTAAAAAAGAAAATACTAGGCTGGGAAAAAAACAATATGTTATTCCATATTTTATTTCATCACATCCCGGATCAACAATAGAAGATGCAATAGAACTTGCCCTATATCTTAAAGAAAATAAATTTATCCCGGATCAGGTTCAGGATTTTTACCCGACTCCAGGAACTCTTTCAAGCTGCATGTATTATACAGGGCTTGATCCTCTTACACTTAAAAAAATATATATTCCTGCTGCAGAAGAGGAAAAAAGAATGCAGAAAGCTCTTCTGCATTTTCATAAGCCTGAAAACTATTATCTTGTAAGAAAAGCTCTTGAAAAAGCAGGCCGCAGAGATTTAATAGGAAACCACCCCAAAGCGCTGATTCCCAAAAAAGAACCGCACAGCACAGAAACAAAAAAGAAAAAATAGGCCTGTTTGTTAATTATTTTTATTTTCTTTTTAAAATGTTGAGAGTAAAATCAGCAAAATCTTTTTCTTCTGCAAGTTCCCAATCTTTTAAATCAAATTCAGGAAAATAGGAATCTCCTGAATAATTTTTTTTAACTAAAGAGATATAAAGTATTTTTGCAAAAGGCAATGCCTGTTTATAGATAGATGCGCCTCCAATGACAAAAGGATTTCCTTCTGCAAAAGAAGAAGCTTTAAAAGCATCTTCAAGAGATTTAAAATAATAAACTTTTCCTGCGCTATATTGCGGCATTTCAGCGTTTTGTGCAGCACCCATTGCATCATTTTTATTTTGCAGATCATTTGTGCAGCATTTTTTTTCATCAGAAGACTGTGTAAAAACAGAGGCAGATATTACAAAGTTTTTTCTTCCCGGGAGCGGTTTCCCAATAGATTCAAATGTTTTTCTGCCCATTATAACAATATTTCCCATTGTAGTCTGTTTAAACAATTTAAGATCTTCAGGCAGGTGCCAGGGAAGGTTATTTTTATCGCCAATCAGGCAATCCTTTGTCATTGCAACAATAATTGCAATTGGTTTTTCAATAATAGTCATTAAACAGCTACCTCGAATTTTATTACAGGCTGGGGATTATAATCTATAAGATTAAAATCTTCGAATGTAAGCTTATCAAAAGGCTTATCAGCTATTACAATCTCTGGCAGTTTTCCCGGAGTCCGCTGAAGCTGTGTTTTTAATCCTTCTATATGATTTTCATAAATATGCGCATCAATAAGAGTATGGGCAAATTCCCCAGGCATAAAACCGCACTCTTTTGCAAGCATTATTGTAAGAAGAGAGTAGCAGGCAAGATTAAAAGGCACGCCAAGAGCTATATCAGCAGAACGCTGTGTAAGGTGGCAGTTAAGCTTATCATCAGAAACATTAAAACAAAATGTATAGTGGCATGGCGGAAGAAGGCTTGCTGCTGCATTTGCAGGATGCCATGCAGATACAACAAGGCGGCGTGCTGCTTTTGAAGCAGGATTCTGCTTTATCTCTTTAAGAGAATCTATAATATATCCTATCTGGTCAAAAACCTTTTCCCCTGTTTCCTTGTCTATGCTAACCCATTTAAGAGACCATGCCTCGCCGTCAAGGCCTTTTGCAGGAACAGGAAACCTCCGCCAGAACCGCCCATATGCTGTTTCAAGACGGCCTTCTGAATCTGCCCAGGAATCCCAAATTTTTGTATAATTTCTTAAATTTCTTATATGTTCTTCGCCTGAAAGATACCAGAGAAGCTCTCTGAGCATTGAATTAAAAAAAATCTTTTTTGTGGTAAGAAGAGGATATCCTTCTGCAATATCAACCTTATAAAAGCATGAAAAACAGCTAATTGTTGCAACACCAGTGCGGTTAACCTTTCTTTTTCCATTATCAAGCACATATTTTACAAGATCAAGATATTGTTTCATTAAAACCTCTCCCTTTTGGTTATTCACCGATCCCGGCGTTCGCAGGGATAAACTTCGCGAGTGTCGTGTCGAAGCCGACGCCAAAGGCAGGCAATCGTAGTTTCCTGTCCCAGACTGCTCCGGCACAGGATGCACGCTTCGCCCTCCAAGGCGTAGTGCACGTGACAGAGCGAGGAAGTGAACAAAATATATACAACCCTGCTTCTTGTAGAAGAGTAGTATATATTTTATTTATATATTCTTAAATAATAACCATCAAGAACAGGAACAACTACTCCATCAAAATTTCTTGCCTCTTTTAGCTTTGCAACAACAATAAGTCCTGAATTTATGGGAATTTCGGCAGGATCCGGAGTACTTTTTCTTCTTGCAGGAAATTTAGCCTGATATTCCTTACCGCTAAAAACAATTATGGCTCTATAGATAAAAACATCAGAAACACCTTTCCATTCCCCGTTTATAAGCTCAATTTCGACAGTATAAGCAGATTCTTTTGCATCAATAACATTATAAGCAGCAAAAGAGCCGTCCAGAACCAAATATCTATTTTTTATAGAATTTAAATCCCCCCTTTTTACATGGGAATTAAGTTCTTTAATTGAAATATCAAAATCAACATAATTATCAAAACCAGGCGCAGGATTGCCGAAAGCCACCCCGCCGCAGACTATTAAAAGAATAAAGATTCTTTTTATCATCCTATCAGATACCCCCTTTTAACAGAAAAAAGACCTACTGCTATTATAGCATATTTACAAAATAAAACATAAATAATATAAGTATAAAGTACCGATAATAGTTAATAGAGACATTATTGCTCATCAGTTATTTGACAAAACAGAGATTAACTTTTATTATAGAAGATAAAAAATAGATCACTGTTTTGTAAATCATTTTTTTTGATAAAGGTAAATTTATGTCAAATAATGAAATAGTGCCAGGATTTGATGATGAAAAAGATGATAGTCTGAAAATCAGGTTACAAAAAGTTGAGACTGACAACAAATGCCTTGTAATATATCTTACAGGCTATATAGATACATATAACTCTAACTCCTTTCAAAAAAGGATTGCAAAAGCTGTTGATACAGGGTTTATAAAGTTAATCTTTAATTGCAATGGCCTCAATTATGTATCAAGTACTGGTATAGGTTCATTTACAGCATTTCTTAAAACAGTAAAGCCAAGAGGCGGAGATATTGTTCTGCTTGAAATACAGCCCAAAGTTTATGAAGTTTTTCAGCTGCTTGGATTTTCTCAATTTTTTAATATCAAAGATTCTTTCGATGATGCTATAGAATTCTTTAATAAGGGAAATCCCCAAAAATCATCAGAACTATTTCCCAAAATATTTAAGTGTCCTATATGTTCAAGAAAACTTAAAGCTACCAAGCCTGGCAGATTCAGATGTTCTGAATGTAAAACAATTCTTGCTATTGATAATAATGGACAGGTTTTTCTCGGGTAAAGACTCCTAGCACTCTTATTTAAGAAATTTATTGTTAATAACCTGTTGATAACTCTTAGCTGGTAATATAGCAGGTTATAAATATTCAAATCTATAAATTCCAATTTATATTAGCCCTTGTACTATTTCTATAAATCTTTATATTATAAATAATTATTTGATTAAATTGTCTTATTTTTAAGAAATATTATCTATCTGAGAAATTATAGCATTGTTTTTTTAAAGCATATTGTGCTGATATTATCTTAATTAATTGTGGATAACTTGTGCAAAAAGCATAATATGTATATATATTAAAAAACAAATACCCAACAGCGTCTTTATTGTATGAAGCAAGAAAATAGTATTTAATTCAGCATTGTAGATTAAATATTTGAAATTGGCTTAGGGCTAATAAATATTGTCTTATCGGAATATTTTTTTATATGAGTATTCCAGTTTTCTTTGGAAACATCTTCGATAGAAACAGATACAACATTTTCATCAATTGCCAATTCTTTTGCTAAAAATTTCTGTATTTTTTTGGCTAAATCTGTCTTTATTTCATTATTACGGCCGGGAAACATAGCTATATCAACATGCGGCATGGAATAACACTCCTTTTTTCATATAATATAAGTTTATATTATTAAATAATTATATTTCTAAAAAGTACTTTGCAAAATATAGCAGCAAAAATGATTGCTGCTGTATTGGTTTGATTTGTCATAAATAATGTTATTGCAAGTCAGAAAACAGCATGGTAAAATTCAATTTAAATGATTTTTCAAATATCTTAATAGGCCGGATTTCGAAAATTTAAAAGAATTTTGAAAATAAATTAGAATTTATACAAGAAAGCAGGCTCTTTTTAAAAATTTTTACAGATAAAAGAGAATGCCTATCTGGTAATCATGGGAGTAAAATATCAAACCTTTTATAAAAAGTTTTTTATCTTTTCTTTTTTTCATTATTGTAGGCGCTTTTATAACTTTTTCCCAAAATTTTATTCCCATTAATAGTGAAAAAGGAATTGATTTACTTGTTTTTTTTAAAAAAAATCTTTCTCTTATTATATTAATTTCAATTATTATCTATATTCCTGCGTTTTGGAATAAAAAAAGAAATTATGGTTTTTTAAAGTTTTCAGCAATATTTCTACTACTTTCATTGCTGCTTTCTTTAACAGAAATATTTTTCCCATACAACCATACAGCTGTCCCTTTTGAGGTAGAGCAGGACCGGTTTTATCCTTCAAATAGCAATATTATTTTTGTTGATAAAAGTGAAAACAGTAAATTAGCAGGCATTATAATTAATAAAAATAGTGTTTCCAGAAATAGTGCAGAAACCTATACAGGAAATTATTCTGTTTCTGAAGATATGGTGTTAAAGCTTCAGGGTATTGATAATAAATATATTGTTGCGCAGCCAAATCCATATCGTAAATTTTTTAATTTTTTTATAAAAATTTCCTCTTTTATAGCTGAAAGTTTGGGAAAAACAGAAAAACAGGCTGTAAAAGTAACAGCTATAAAAACTGTTTCAATAATAATTACTATATCAGCTATTTCTTTCTTTTTTTCTACAGGAAAATGGCCGCTTATTAACTATCTTTTTTCCCAATTTTTTGTTATTTGCTTTATTGGTTTTAATTTTTATATTCAAAGAATTCAATTGCCCCAATTTTTACAGGACGCTGGAAATTTAATTCCTTTTAATAATGGCATATACTATTTTACATATATTGTTTTTTCTTTGTGTATTTTATTAATAAAAATATTATCTCTTAAGGTTAACAAATGAAGCTGACAGCAAGCAGAAATATCAAATATCTTTTCCTTACTCATTTTGTTTTCCTTATTTTTATAGCGCTTTATTCTTTTTTTATAATTCAAAGGCTTGCAATACAAGTTCTTGTCCCGCCTTATCTTTTAATATGTATATTTACAATCTATTCACGGCTTTTTCTTCCAATTTCTGCAGGCGCCCTGTTTTTGCTTATTATGCTTACTGATAAAAACAAAAGCCTGGAAAACAGCAGCGAAAGTGGAATAATTTTACTTTTCTCTACTATTCCAATATCTGTTCCTACAGCTCTAATCTATTTTTTTCTTGTTTTTTTTGCAGAACCTGGTTTGATTGAAAAAAAAGAGTGGCTTGAAGAACTTTCTAAAGCAGGCGAATTTTATTTAATAGAAGCAGAAAAAAATACGAAAGAGGGCAACCTGGAAGATGCATTGGCTTTTGTGGATTTATATTTATATATTGATCAAAATAATAAAAAAGCTATTGATATTAAAAATGATATAAAAATTGCATGGCCTGATAATGTTTATAGCGATGAAATTAGCGGAGAAAAAGTAAAAGCTGTTTCAGGAGATATTTTGACAGGCCAAAAACTTCTTGATATTGCAGAAGAATATTATAAGCTGGGAGATTTTTCTTCTGCTGCATATTATGGCCAAATGGCAGGCGGATTTAAAAGCAGCAGAACCAAAGCAGCAATAGTTGTGAAAAATGCAATGTCAAAACTTTCAGGTTTTGCTCCAAATACCAGCAAAGAAGAAAAACTATATGATGGCAAAATTAATATATCAAAGAGAATTGAGTCAGGTGATTTTTATGGAGCATATTATCTTTATCACCAGCTTTCAGAAGAATTTCCGGAAGACCAGGAGTTAGTAAATAATATAGGAAAACGCCTTTTTTCATTTCTGGAAGAAAGCTCTTTTTTTTATGAAGATGCAAGAGCTCTCTATTTTGCTCCGGGAAAAACAGAAATTGCTTTTATAAATGGCAGAGATCCAGGAAAAGAGCTTATATTTGTCAAAAAAATAGTTTTTACAAGTGACAGCATCTATTTTTTTGATATTGATATAATTAATCTATCAGCATCAGGCAATATAGATAGGCATATTAAAGCACTATATGGGAAAGCTATTGGAAATACACTTAATATGCAATGTATGGGAAAAGATACAAGGCTGCTTCTTTATCCTGAAATTATTGTGGGAAATAGAAACGATAGAATATCATCTGTTGATCTTGAAATTCCGCATGAAGCATTTCTTTATATGGGAATGGAAAAAAGCAGATTTTTAAAAATAAAAACATCATTTTTATTGAGTAATCTAATGCTTCTTACAGAATCAGGAGCAGGAAAATATGCTCCTGAAGAAACTCTTTTTATAAGATTTATACGGTTTTTTAATTATATTTTTATGCTTTTATTAGTTATATCAGCAGGAATCTCTTTTCTTAAAAGAAGAATAGTAAAAACATACCTATCTCTTTTAATTCTGCCGATTGCGGTTGTTGCAATCTATTTTCTTGAAAGAAGCATTATTTATATTAAAAGCGGAATATTGTCAATTTTTATAAAAGAGACAGGTATTACAGGTGCAGCTGTGTGCTGCACAGTAATAATATCTGTAGAACTTATTGCAACTATTTTTTATACAATAGCTAAAGCTTCTTCTATTAATAATTTTAAGCAATAGAATTTATAAAAAATAGTATGTCTATTTTAACAATCAGAATCTTTTTTTTCTATTTTTGCGCCCAGTTTTTTAAGACGCGCAACAAGATTTTCATATCCCCGTTCAATCTGGTACACATTTCTTATTTCACTCTTTCCTTCTGCGCAAAGAGCTGCAATAACCATTGCCATTCCAGCTCTTATATCAGGCGAAACAAGATGGCTTCCTTTAAGCCTCGAAGGACCGCTTACAACAGCTCTGTGGGGATCGCATAAAATAATTTTTGCTCCCATTCCTATAAGTTTGTCTACAAAAAACATCCTTGATTCAAACATTTTTTCATGTATAAGGACTGTTCCTTCAACCTGGGTAGCCACTACAGTAATAATACTTGTAAGATCTGGCGGAAATCCCGGCCATGGAGCATCATCAATTTGAGGTATCTGGCCGCCAAAGTCAGGAACAACTTTAAGCCCCTGTCCCGGATTTATTTTAATTGATGATCCATTTGTTTCCCAATGTATTCCAAGCTTTGCAAAAGCAATTTTAGTCATTCTAAGATCAGAAGGAGATGCTCCTTCAATTTCAAGTTCGCCGCGCGTGACAGCAGCAAGGCCTATAAAAGATCCCACTTCTATAAAATCTGTTCCAATCTTATATTTTGTGCCGGCAAGCTTTTTTACTCCTTCAATGGAAAGTATGTTAGACCCTATTCCTGATATTTTTGCCCCCATAGAGACAAGCATTTTGCATAAATCCTGGACATGGGGCTCTGATGCTGCATTTTGTATAACAGTTTTTCCTTCTGCAAGAACAGACGCCATTATTGCATTTTCAGTGGCAGTAACAGAAGCTTCATCAAGAAAAAGATCTGCGCCAACCAGTTTATTGGCTGTAAGTTTAAAAAAACCATCAACTTCTATTCTTACACCAAGATCGCTAAAAGCAATAAAGTGTGTATCAAGCCTGCGCCTGCCGATTACATCTCCTCCAGGAGGAGGCAAAATAGCCTTTCCTGTTCTTGCAAGCAAAGGGCCTGCAAAAAGAATGGAAGCTCTTATTGTTTTTGCTTCTTCATTAGGAAGTTCTGATTTTATATTATCGCTTTTTATTGAATATTCATTTGATTTGATTTTTTTAACAGTTGCTCCAAGTTTGGAAGCAATAGAGAGCATTACAGAGACATCTTCAATTTCAGGAATATTTTCAAGAATTACTTCTCCATCAGAAAGAAGAGCCGCAGCAATACATGGAAGAGCTGCATTTTTATTACCGCTTGCCTTTATTTTACCGCTTATTGGGAAAGAACCATCAACAAAGTATCTGCACATGTTTGGAATTTACATTTTAAAGAATTGGTTGTCAATGTTGTCAAAATCATCTGTTAGCAAAAGCAACAGAGGTAAAACAAAAAACAGCCTCAATTAATTATTCTCAAAATTCAGGAAATCAATTTTATATCAAATAACAAAATTTTTTCTAAAAATTATCAAAAGTTAATTTTTTAAAAAATCTTTCTCTTTATTATTGTCACTTTTTAATAATTTAAATATTATGTTTAAATTTAGGTGAGACTAGGGTTTTCCCTTAATCATACTATTGCTATATGAGAACAGGTATATAAAATGAAAATTTTAGTTTGCGATGATGCTGATGTTATGAGAAGAATTCATATCAATATTCTTGTCGAGCATGGAATTAAACCGGAAGATATTATTCAGGCCGGTAATGGAAATGAAGCATTGGAAAAAATTGCAGGCAATAAAATAAGCCTATTTCTGATAGATTGGAATATGCCGAATTTGAATGGCCTTGAATTGGTTCAAAAAATCAGAAGCATGACCCAATACAAAACAACGCCAATAGTTATGGTAACGGCAGAAGGCGGCAAATACAATGTTATGGAAGCTATTGAAGCCGGCGTTACAAATTATGTCCTTAAACCAATAAAAGCCAATATTTTATGGACAAAAATTAAACCTTATCTGGAATAAGCTATTTAAAAGAGTTTTAGTATCAGATATTGTTTCTGCATGGAGAATAAACATGAAAGTTGACTATATTAATCCATTTATAAAATCATCAATGACTTTTTTTAAAGAATATCTTGAAATAGAAGTTGAGCCCCACAGGGCTTATATAGAAAAAAAACCTGAGGAAATTCAGGGAATATCTGCAATTATAGGACTTGCCGGTGAAATAAGAGGACAGGTTGTTTTGAATTTTTCACGTGATACAGCAATAGCTTTGGCATCTATTTTCGGCGGAATGACATACCGCGCTGTTACCAAAGAAGTTGCAGGCGTTGTAGGCGAAATGGTTAATATAATTGCAGGAACAGCAAAGCAATATCTTGAACAGCGGATAGAGATATCTCTGCCTGGAGTTGTATTTGGCGATTCCTATAAATTTGCATGGGGCAACAGCGTGCCTGTTATTGCTATTCCATTTACAACCAAGTATGGCCGTATCAATATCTATGTTTCTATAAAAGAATAGACTTCCTATTTCTCTTGCTAAAGGTGGTGTAACTTGGAATTGAAAAAACTTATTCAGGTAGATGATGAAAAATGCAATAACTGCCATTCCTGTATTTCTGTATGCCCTGTAAAAACCTGTATTGATGGTTCAAAAGATAAAGTTTCTATTATTGCTGAAAGGTGTATAGGATGCGGCCGCTGTATTCCTGCCTGCAGGCAGGATGCCCGTTCAATAGCAGATGATACAGATCAGTTTTTTTCTGATCTTGCTGCAAATATTCCAATTGTTGCTATAGTAGCTCCTTCTGCTGCTGCTGTTTTTAATGAAAATTTATTAAAACTGAACAGCTATTTAAAATCAATTGGAGTAAAGGCTGTATTTGATGTCTCTTTCGGAGCTGAATTAACAGTAAAATCATATCTGGAATATGCAAAAGCAAAAAAACCAAAAACAATAATTGCTCAGCCCTGCGCTGCTCTTGTGCGTTACTGCGAAATATATAAACCTGAACTTCTCGAATATCTGCCTCCTGCACATAGCCCTATGCTTCACACTGCAATTATGATAAAGCAGTTTTTTCCTGAATATAAAGATGCCCGAATAGCTGCTATTTCTCCCTGCACAGCAAAAACACGCGAATTTGAAGAGACAGGGTTAATCTATTACAATGTTACAATGATCCGCCTCAAAGAGGCTATAGAGGAGCAAAAAATAGATTTCGGCCTATTTGAAGATTTACCCCATGACGGCCCAGGGGCAGAACGCGCAGTTATTTTTTCAAGTCCTGGAGGATTAAAAGAAACAGTTACGCGGGATGCTCCTGAGATCAATAATAAAATACGCCGTATCGAAGGCCCTGAAATTGTTTTTAAGTATCTAAACGAAATTCCGCAGATGGTAAAAGAAAACACTGTTCCATTTATTATAGACTGCCTTAACTGTGCTGCAGGATGTAACGGCGGCCCCGGCACAGGAAACTACAACCAGCCTATAGACAGGCTTGAAGCCAGGGTTGAAAAAAGAAAAGAAGAGAAAATAGAAAAATATAAAAATTTTTCCAAAGGCAATAATCTAAATGATTCAATAGACAAATACTGGAAGCCGGAGCTTTACAAACGCAGTTATAAAAATTCAAGCAGTCTGGTAACGTATAAAATACCGGGTGAAAAAGAGCTTAAATCCATATATGAGCAAATGAATAAATTTTCACAGACAGATATGCTTAATTGCTCTGCTTGCGGATATTTTACCTGCCAGGGAATGGCAGAAGCTATCTATAACAGGCTTAACCTTCCTGAAAACTGTCATCACTATCTTAAAACTGAAAAAGATTTTATGACATGGATTAACCATGAAAACCGTAAATATCTTGATAATATGGATGAAGGAATGCTTATTGTAAATGAAGATCTTAATATGGGAGATCTTTATTCTGAAGCAGTTAAAAAAATATTTGGAACTTCAATAATCAAAGGGCGCTCTCTTGCTTCTTTATTCTATCCTGATACTGAAAGCCAGGACAGCAAAGATCTTGAAAAATTTCTTAAATTATTATTAAAAAATATTAACAGCGATATCTCAATGTTTGAAGATATTAATCCATTGAGATTAGCAAAAATTGTTGTGCCAAGTAAAAGCTCTGGCACAGGATATGAAGAAAAATATATTTCTGCAAGATTTAAACAGATCAAAACTCCTGAAGGTTCTACCAATATTATTGTTTTTGTTTCTGACCAGACAGAAACAATTCAGCTGCAGGCACAAATAGATGAAAAAAATACCAGAGACCAGGGAGAAATTGAAATTATTGCACGCCTTCTGGAAACAAATTCGGCAGATATGGATGAATTTATTGAAGATGCAGAAAGCTCTATCTATGAAATTTATAACTCTGCCAATAATAAAGATTTTCTAAAAGATAGCGAAGAATATAATAAAATATTTAATAAACTGCATTCTTTAAAAGGACTTAGCGGCTTGCTGGAATTAACAACTCTTTCATGGATAATTCACGAAGCAGAGTCTTCTCTTAAACAGCATAATGAAAATATTGTTATTGCTTATTACATGCCTGCAGAAAAAGGTAATGCTAATGAAACTGGAAAAATCTTTATACAAAAACTGGATACAATAATTGCAGAATTTAAAAGGATAAAAGATCTTAGGGAAAAATTACTAGATTATGTAAATAAAAACTATAAAGAAAAAAGTGTAAAAAAAGACGGGCCAATAGAAAGAATAGAAAAGCTGCTTGAAAAAACAATACACAAAAATGCTGAAGCTTTAGGGAAAAAAGCAGAGCTTATCTTTTTTCATGAAATTAATTCGCCTGAAAAAATTACTATATTAAAAGATATTAAAGAATCTCTTGTACACATGGTAAATAACAGTCTTGATCATGGAATTGAACCGCCGATGGAACGGATGCTTCAGGGAAAAGATGAAACAGGAACTATATCTGTCTCTTTAAAAATAGAAGCAGGAAATTTTTTTGTTATTGTAGCAGATGATGGAAAAGGTTTGGATATAAATAAAATCAGAAAAAAGATGGAGAAAGAAGGAATTATAAAAGACCAGGCACAGCAGTTAGACAATGCAATTCTGCTAAAAAATATATTTAAACCAGGATACAGCTCCAAAGAAGAGGTATCGATAATAAGCGGCCGCGGGGTTGGGCTTTCTGCTGTAGCTGCGCTGCTTTCAAAGCATAATGGCAAAATAAGAATTAAAAATAATCCAGGCAAAGGTTTATCATTTACAATGATCTATCCATTACAACTGGTAAAAACTAAATCCTGATGCAGTAAGATACTATTTTTAAATTAGCTCTCAATACTTTTTTTAAAAATTAATGGCAAAATAGCACTGGCCCTGAATAATCTCAGTTAACAAAAAAGAAAAACCTTCTGTCTTCAAAAGGATTATGCGCCATATATATTTTTACAAGGTAAATCTCTTCATTTGCCGCATTTTCGCCAGCAGAATCTTTATTTTCCTGCGGCAGAGGCATATTACCATCTTTAAGCAAGACTCTTACATAAGTAGTAAAGCTATATACTCCATCGCTATCCATCCTAAAAGGATTTTCAAATATTTCAGGGAAAATAAAATCAATATTTTCGTTTGATGAAAGCATTGTATTTATATCAATTAAAAATGAAGATTCTCTTTTTACTGGATAAAAAATTCTCTGCAATATTTTATCTGAACTTATTTTTGCCAAACTAAGCTTTTTTAAAACAGGGGGAGAAATTGTATTTTTAATAAAAAGGTCGATCTTTTTTGTTTCAAGATATAGCTGCGAATCTTTAATAAAAGAACGGAGATCTTTTACTGTATTTACTGTTTTAACTGGCAAAAATTTTTCACCACTAAACTTATACCAGGTTATAAAAGTTTCAACGCCAAACCCGTCTACAAAAACCCTTTCATAACGTATAAGGTCAAGGACTCCATTGTAATCTATATCATCTTTTCTTGTTGAATCTGAAATAGTATTTTTTATACTTGTTATTGAACATCTTCCCCTTCTATTAATAACTAGATCTTCATGCGTGCCCACACTTGTTATAAAATTTACAGATATTCCATAAAATTTACTATTTTTATCTATCTCTATCTCTTTTAAAGAAGAAAATGCCCCTTTTCCTTCCAAAATTATATTTTGCTCATTAATAAATTTTTTCTCTTCATTAGTTTCATAATATTTATATACTGATATAAGAAATTCTCTAAGATAAATATCTTCCCTGTAAATATTACGCAAATCGCTCACATTATCTATTGAAACATCATTTTCAGAAATACTTTCTGTGAATAAAACATAGAATTCTGTATAGCCGTCATTATCACAATCACAATTAATAAAAACAGGTTTTTTATTATCTGTTACAGGCAGGAATTTCTTATTTTTTATTATAATTTTTTTCCCCAATACATTATTATAAAAGAGTTCCATCTCTTTTTGTGTAAAATGATTTTTCGGAGTTGGCTGCGCTGCACTTTCTCCCTTTAACACATTGTTCTCTTTTGAACTATTTGCAGATACAGTTTCTGCTGATTGCGCTGCTTTTTTTTCCTGGACAGAATCCTGCTTATTTGTTGTCACACATGAGATAAAAAGAAAAATAGATAGGCTGACTATTAATTTTTGAAAAGAAGTAATATTAAATAATTTTGAAAAATAATAATATAAATTCCTATCTTTCAAAAAATTCCTTTTTTTTATCACACATCCTCAACTTTTTTAGACTGCTTTTCACCAAGCTTATAAAATATCAATCCATCCATTAATTATTTATCATCATATATTCCATTCATTAATCTCTAACAGCTTTTATATTTATGGAATCATATTGATTAAATATACAGCAAAATTTGGATTTTTTTCCAGAACTTTTTATATAAATAATATACCAAAAAATACTTATTTAAAAAGGTAAAAAATGGTATATATAATCGATTCTAAAAATAATAAGGGAAAAAAATGATCAAGGTAATGAAATTCGGCGGCAGCTCTGTGCAGGATGCTGAAAGAATAAAACATGTTTGTTCAATTGTTATTGGAGAAAGTAAAAAAGCAAAAGTTGCAGTTGTTTTTTCTGCAATGAAAGGAATTACAGATCTCCTGCTTAATTCTGCCAAAATTGCGGCAGAAGGAAAAAACAGCTATAAAGAAAATATTACAAAACTGCTTTCAAGGCAGGAAAAAGCTGTAAGCGGACTTATGAGCGGTAATTTTGCAAATGAAGCTATGAAACAGATTAAAGAGATGGTTGAAGAGCTTGAAAATCTTCTTAAAGGAATCGAACTTGTAAAAGAATGTTCACCAAGAAGCCTTGACCTTATTGCAAGCTTTGGAGAAAGGTTAAATAATTTTCTTATTGCTTCATATATAAGATCAACAGAAAATAAAGCTGAATATGTTGATTCACGGGAGATTATAAAAACAAACAGGCAGTATACAAAAGCTGTTGTCTACTATGATGAAACATATAAAAATATAAAAGAAAAATTTTCCAAAATAGATGGAATTCCTGTAATTACAGGCTTTATCGCGTCAGCAGAAGATGGCTCAACAACTACTTTGGGAAGGAATGGTTCAGATTTTTCTGCATCAATAATAGCAGCAGGAATAAATGCAGATATAATTGAAATATGGACAGATGTTGACGGAGTTTTAAGCGCTGATCCAAGAATTGTAAAAAATGCTTTTGTAATGCCTGAGATAAGCGTAGAAGAAGCAATGGAACTTTCCTATTTCGGAGCAAAAGTAATACATCCAAGCACAATGATTCCTGCTGTTGAAAAAGGGATACCAATATGTATTAAAAATACCCTTAACCTTGCTGCTCCGGGAACATTGATTATAAAAAATCCCAAGCCTAATAACAGGGCTATAACAGGCATTGCAAGTATTAGTAATGTTTCAATTATAAATATTGTAGGCGGGGGAATGATTGGCCAGCCTGGATTTGCATCCAAGGTTTTTGAAATTTTTGCAAAAAATGATATAAATATGATAATGATTTCCCAGGCATCATCTGAACATACAATATGTATTGTATGCCTTACTGATGATGCAAAAAAAGCTGTTTCAGCTATGGAAGATAATTTTAGCTTTGAACTTGATTCAAAAATAGTTGAGAAATTTGAACTTACAGAAAATCTTGAAATAATTGCAATTATTGGAGACAATATGCAGGGAACTCCGGGAATTGCCGGAAAATTATTCAGCACTTTAGGTGAGAACACAATAAATATTCTTGCAATTGCCCAGGGATCATCAGAACGCAATATATCTTTTGTGGTAAAAAAAGAAGAAGCAGAAAAAGCAATTAATGTTATTCACAACTCTTTTCTTGGTGTTTAACTAGGAGCAGTCATGAAATTTTATAGTACAAGAAATAAAAACCATCTAGTTAGTTTTAAGGATGCAATATTTCAGGGGCTTTCTCCTGAAGGCGGGTTATATAATCCTGCAGAGATGCCTGACCTTTCAAAACTTTTTGCAGCAATGGATGAAAAAACCTCTTTTATTGATTCATCAGCAATGCTGGCTTCTGAAATTTTAAAAGATGATCTTTCTGCCGACAGGGTAAAAAATATCTGTCAAAAAGCTTTTGCATTTAAGCCGGAAATTACAAATGCAGGCGAAAATATTTTTATACTTGAACTTTATCACGGCCCTTCATGTGCTTTTAAGGATTTTGGCGCATTTTTTCTTGCAGCTTCCATGGAAGAACTGCTTAAAGGAGAGGACAGAAAAGCAATTATACTTACAGCAACATCAGGAGATACAGGAAGCGCTGTAGCGCAGGCTTTTCATAATAAAAAAAATATTGAAGTTGTAATATTATATCCTTCCGGAAGAGTAAGCCCTCTCCAGGAAAAGCAGCTTACAACACTTGGCGGAAACGTTACAGCGCTTGAAGTAAAAGGATCTTTTGACGACTGCCAGAAAATGGTAAAAGAAGCATTTTTAAATAAGGCGCTTTCTGGCCTTCCTCTTACTTCTGCCAATTCCATCAATCTGGGCAGGCTTATTCCCCAGTCATTTTATTATGTTTATGCAGTAAACCAGCTTAAGAAAAAATATGATAATATAATTTTTTCTGTGCCAAGCGGAAATTTCGGAAACCTTACAGCAGGAGTGCTTGCTGCAAAATGGGGGCTGCCTGTAAAAAAATTTATTGCAGCAACTAACGAAAACAAGGAAGTTCCTGAATATCTTGAGTCAGGTATTTTTTCGCCAAGGCCGTCTGTGCAGACCTATTCCAATGCCATGGATGTAGGCAACCCAAGCAACTTTGAAAGGCTTAAAGATATTTTTAATAATGATTATAAAGAGATGGGAAAACTGATTAAAGGAGAATGGGTTAGCGATAATGAAACACTTAATGCAGTAAAAAGCTATTATGAACAAAAGGGGAAATTCATAGATCCGCATACAGCAGTCGGCTATATTGCTTCGCAGAGATATATTAAAAAAATAAAATTATCTTCCGGAAGCTGTTCATGCTGCTGTGATTCGGATAATACTGCTTTAATAACTTTATCAACAGCACATCCTGGAAAATTTCTTGAAGTTGTAGAACAGGCTACCGGTGTAAAACAGACTCTTCCGCCCCAGCTTGAAAAAATACTAAAGCTTAAAAAAGAATCTGTAATAATTAATAATACATCAGATGATCTTAAAGATTTCTTAATAAAAAAATTTAAATAAACATAACAAAAAATATGGCGATTAAATATTTTTATTAATCGCCATACTGCATACTACCAACCATTACTTTTTTGTTTCAATATTTATCTCATATTTTAAATCTTTAAGTTTTTCTTCAAGCAATTTTTCAGTCTCTGTCAAATCCTGATTTGTATCTATAAAAATAGAGAATTTGAATTTTTTCTTTTTTTCCTGGCTTTTAAATTCGATAAAATTTACAATAGCTCCTGCCGGACCTGCTGTAGAAGTTAAAAATTCATAAAATATTTTCTGTGGTATATCTGCCCCTTCAATTATTATTGTGACTTCGTATTCTCTAAGAGAAGGAGGCATTTTCCCAAATTTGAAATAGTTCAAAATAAGCATTAATATTCCTACTATAAATGCTATAATAAATGCAAGAAAATGAAACCCAAGGCCGCTCGCCATTCCAACAACAATTGCTACAAATAGAAAAGACATATCAAAAAAATTTCCAACAGTTGCCCGGAATCTTATTATTGATACAGCACCTACAAGGCCGAATGCTATTGCAAGATTATTGCCTATAACCATCATTGCTCCGGCAAGAATAACAGATATAAAAATTATGGATTGCATTATTACATATCTGTCCTGTTTCTTACTATTAATCATTTTATAAATATATGAAAGAAAAAAAGTAAGAATAAAAGCAGTACCCAGCCTAAGGAGACATTGTATTATTGTAAGATCGCCTGCCACTGAAAAATCGGCAATATTTACGGAAAAAAAAGACATAAAAATATCATCCATAACTTTTTTAATTAAAAAACAAATATCTATTTTTGTAAATTACCTGTTTTAAAAACTCCATTATTATTTTTTCTTACTCCAAGATTGGAATTTCGCTTTCTCTCTGCTGTAAAAATTTATAGATATATCCATCAGGAGAAGAAATTTCATTTATAAAATCATTGTATTTATAATATTTATTTGAATCATAATAAACAGCCCTGTCAATATCTTTGCCATATTGAGAAAGTTTATTTTCTGCTCTGTTTTTCATTTTAGCAATAAATACAGGATCATTAATAAATTCTTTATATTTTTCCCTTACAGGAGAACCTTTTTGCAGAAGCCGCCTCATAAGCATGTTATCTCCTTCAAAAGGATAGCTTGTTGTTTCTGTTTCTGTTCCACTGTAACTTCTTCCCATATTTGCCTCATGATCCCATGGCAAAAAAGAATACTTGCCGTTATATATTACATTAAAATTTTTTGTTGTAGTATCTGTGACTGCAAGATAATTATGTACTGCAATATATAATGCTGTTTTTTCAATATCAAATTTTCTATTTACAAAATCATTCCAATCATCATCATTCATATATTTTGCACATGAGATAAGCTGATCAAGGAATGAAAAATTATCATCATCAGGAAATTCTTTTTCTGAAAGATAATGGAGCGGAAAATCACTTCCCATATTGTCAAATTTACATTTAAAAAGCTGGAAATTTCCATAATATTTTTTTAAATCATTTTCATTATATAATTTTATTTTAGTATAATATCCTATATAATTATCATTGATGAAAAGAGCAATACATTCTGTCTCAGGTATTCCAGGTATAAACTCCCTATAAATATCAAAAGCAATCATATTTCTGACATATGACGGGTCTTTGAAAGAAGCTGTTAGCGCATAACGCTCTTTTTCAGAATTTTCAAATCTTAATGTAAATGACTTTTTTGGATAACTGCGTGAAACATCTCCTCTTATTTTTATCCAAGCATCAATAACTCCTGATCCTTTTTTATAAACACAATGCGCATAGTCATCTTCAGATAATGAATTGTAAAGCTTTTCCATATCATCCTGGCTTAAATATAATTTTATTTTTCTTATATTGCCTGTATCTGGTTCGCCTATACTCTCAAATCCTGTAAAGTTACCGCATGAAAAAGGTATAAAAAGAAAAGTTATTATAATAATTATTAATTTAAGAAAAAAAGCCATTTAAATATCTTGCGATCCATACTTTAAAAAGAATTATCAATAAGCTCACATACTATATGATAGGCAAGTAAATGAGTTTCCTGTATTCTGGCAGTCACCGATGCTGGCACAATAAATGAAATATTGCATTTATTTTTTATAGTGCCTCCATCTTTTCCCAAAAAGCCTATTGTTTCACAGCCGATTTCAAGCGCTTTTTCAGCAGCTTTAAGTATATTGGGGCTGTTTCCTGATGTGGAAAAGCAGACAAAAACATCTCCAGGCTTTGCAAGCGCTTCAACCTGCCTTGAAAAGACATTATCATATCCATAATCATTTGCTATTGCAGTTAATGCAGAAGTATCAACAGTAAGCGATATTCCCGGAAGCCCTCTTCTCTCTTTTTTAAACCTGCCTGTTATCTCTGCAGCAAAATGCTGGCTATCTGCAGCGCTTCCACCATTTCCGGCAAAAAGTATTTTATTCCCATTTTTAAATGCATTTATAATAACAGAAGCTATTTTTTCTAAAACAACAGCCTCTTTTTTTACAAATTCAACTGTCTTTTTATGGTCTTCAACAATATTATCAATTAATTCCACTGCTGCCTCCATTCAAAAGCTATCATACCTGTTTACAGTTCTAATTATAAAAAGTATTATGAAACAATACCAGTTATTATTGTTAAATATATGAAAATTTGTATCTACAGTCTATTATTTTTTATAATTTTTACCCCACATATTTTTGCCCAAAAAAAATTTTCTGTTGAGGCAAAATTTACAATAGCTGTAAATGATGAAATTACATATCCGGATCAGTATGAACTAAAAGGAAAACTTGACCTTGGATTTACTATAACTGAGAAATTTAAATGTGAATTGGGACTTGAAGCAGATAAATTTGAAGTTGATGTAGAAGAGGTTTTGTTTAAATATTTAAAAACTGATTATGAGATAATGTTTGGCAAATATAAAAATAAGCTTGCAAAGTCAGATATTGTCAGCAGCAGAAGCGATCCTCTTTTTACAAAAAGCGCTGTTGAAAAGCTATTAATAGACCAAAGTTATATAAACAGATCAATAGGAGCAGGGGTAGAATCAAGCAAAAAAAGGGAAAATGATTATTTTTTCTTTAAGATTTCATCACTTGAAGCCCAGTTTTTTGAACCTCAGTTTAATCTGGTATATATGTATATGCTTCCCAATGAATTCTGGATAGGGCTTGCTGGCTGTTACTTTCCTTTTTTCATAAAAGATGAATATCTCGGCAATAATGCAATATCTTCGGAAAATCTGGAAGGCGATGTTGAAAATAATTTTTCAGCAAGCTTGATTTTATATAAACATAAAGGAACTTTTATTTTCGGCAGCGAGACAGCTTTTGGCAAAAATATACATGACCCTATAGGATTATTATATTCCGGATTATATTCAAGCAGGAATTATTTTTTAGGGACAGATCTATATGCAGGAATACGGCTATATATGCAGCAAACTGAAATTATTCCAGTGCTGCGGGCAACAGCGCTTTTTCCAGATACAGATAATATGAAATGTAATTTGATTGAGTTAAGTCTTAATAGTAAAATTGGTTTTACAAAAGATATAAGGATTGATCTTACAGGCGGGGCCAGAATAGTAACGCAGTATGACTATGATAAGAATCTTGAAACATCGCTTGATCCAATGTGGACAGTTGGTTTCAGATGCTGGTTTTAAATTTTATTATTAAATAATTTTGTTTATTACAATATAAATTATTTCCATAAATATCTTCATGGATTTTCCATAATCTTTTTATAAACATCTATTATTTTTTCTGTAACACGGTTTTCATCAAAATTTTCTTTACAAAAAATTTCAGCTTTTTTCCCCATTGCTTTTCTTTTTTCTTCATCTGTGAGAAGTTCATATATTTTTCCTGAAAAAGCAGAATTATCATTAAGGCCAACAAGGAAACCTGTTTCGTTATCTACTATAACTTCAGTTGTGCCAATAACATTTGTTCCAATGCATGGAATACCAAAAAACATTGATTCCATTAAACTTCTGGGCATACCCTCTTTTAATGAAGTCAGCACAGATATATCTGCTATTGAAAGATAATATACAATCTCTGTGCGGTTTAATGCTCCTGTAAAAATAATATTATCTTCCAGGTCAAGATTTTTAATAGAATGAATTAGCTGCTTATCGCTGCCTTCACCTATAAAATAGGCAATAAAATTGGAAAAATATTTTTTTAATATCCCCAAACTTTCAACAAGCATTATATGGTTTTTTACAGGCTCAATTCTAGCTATACAGATAATTATCTTGTTAGTTTTATCTATATCTTTTACTTCAACATTCTGCCTTTTTTGTGATAATTCATCGAAATTTATACCATTACCAATCAATGCCAGTTTAGTTTTTTTAGACTGAAACTTTTTTTGTGCAATTTCATACTCTGCCTTATTCTGAAATAATAAAACATCTGTAATTTTTGCCAGAATTTTTTCAATAATAAAAAAAAACCTTTTTTTTACGCCATTATATCTTGTAAAATGAAATCCATGGACCTGATGAATAATTTTTATTTTTTTCTTTTTTGTGAAATTTAATAAAAAGCAAACAATTCTTCCCAGTGCCCCTGCTTTGGAATTATGGGTATGAATAATATCTATTTTTTCTTTTTTAATAATAGAAAACAGCAAAATTATTTCTTTAATTAAGCCTAAAGCGCTAATTGTTCGTGTAATATCAATAGTATCTAACGGAATATTTTCTTTTTTAATTTCTGCTAACTCTTCACCTTCAGGGCACAGTATAATATTATAAAAATAACCTGTGCTGTTTATTTTTCTTACACGGCTTCTCAAGAGCCTTTCCGCGCCTCTTGCTGTAGTTATAAAGTCAATTATTTTAATTTTGTCCATTTTGCTGAACCTGTTTTTCTTCAAATAACTCTAGCTCTTTTTTTAGATCATTCAAAGACCATTTCATACAGAGATTATATTCAAGATTAAGACATTTAGGTATATAAATTTCTTTATAGCATGGAGAACAGTAAATATTTTTTCTAAAAATAATACTTTTTCCAAAAGGCGCCAATCTTTCAGGATCTGTTGGCCCAAATATAGAAAAAACAGGTTTTCCCAAAGCAGAAGATATATGCATAAAAGCGCTATCTGCAGATATAACATATTCTGAATTTTTTATAATTTTTGCTGCTTCAAGCAGTGTTGTTTTTCCTCTCAAATCATTTATTTCTGATATATTTTTTTTTCGCTGCCCTATAATAACAGCAGAAATATTTCTTTCTTTGTAATAGGCAATAAGTTCTATAATTAAATGCTCTTTAATTTCTTTTATATCCCAGTTTGTTTCAGGCGCTATAACTATATACGGTTTTTTTAAATTAAATTTTTCTATATTGATATTATTATAATTTATATATAATTTATATTCATTTATATCTTTGTTTTCTGTTTTTATAATTGGCTTTATTGCATTTATCATTAAATTGCTTAAATGTGTTTTTTCATTAAATCTCCTAACAACTATCTTGTTGTTTTCATCTTTCCACACAGCAGCTAACGTAGTATTTAATGCCATTCCCATTATTTCTTTTGATTTTATAGATAAAGCAGCAATTGTTCCCCATATGCCGCCTATAAAAAGAATAACAGTATCATATTTTTCTGTTATATTTCTGATACTGGTAAGCGGTTTTTTGTTTATAAATTCACATATATGCGTTATTCTTGGATCATCTTTAAAAAGAATAGCAGCAGGCGCAGATACCAGCAAGTCAATTTCCGAATAAGGATAGTTTATTTTTAAGAGCTCAATTGCAGGAGTTGCCATTACAAGATCGCCTATTCCATGAAGATTGATCAATAATATTTTTTTTCTATTTTCTAAAGAGATATTTTTTGTACATAGTATTATTTTAAATTTTAAGCATTTGCTTAAAATTTGCCGCACAAGCCAAAGAATAATTTTTTTCATGTATTATTATATTCCTTTTACAAGGTTTTAGTTAAAATCTGAAAGTTTTTCAAATATATTATTATAGTCTGTTTTATCTTTAAGTAAAACTGTCTTTATATTATTGCCGGATTTGCTCCAGCGTACTGAATTTTCACTCATATATATTATTAGGGAAGGCATATTAAAATATTGAACTATATGCTGCGCAAGGCTATCAAGACAAATAAAATAATTACAATAAGAAACAGCTGTTATAAATTCGCCAATATTAAAAGAGGTTTGAATATTAATGTTTTCCTTATATGCTGTTTTTTCAGCTATCTCTTCTATATATGGAGTATCATCTTTTGCTCCAAAAATTATAACAGAAAAATCTTTTTTACTTATCAAAAAATCACAAAGCCTGGCAAATCCTTCTGCTGTCCACATTTTTTCTTTTATAGATGCAACAGGATGGATTCCTACAACTTTTTTCCCCTGGTTAATTGTGTTAAAAAAAGCTTCAATTTTATTTTTAATTTTGCTGTTTATTTCAAGCTTAAACTGATTTCTTTTATCTTCTACTGAAAATTGTCTAACAACTTCAAAAATATTATCTCCTTCATAGCTGTTATTGACATCATAATTAAACTTGTTTTTTCTTATTTTAAGCTGCTCAAGATTTTGGTTAAATCTCAGGTATCTGGCTGTGGAAAGGTATTTTATTTTTGAAAAGATATATAAAAACAGAAAGCCCAGTGACCCGTCAAAATCAGCGCAAAGATCATAATTTTCTTTCTTAATTTTTTTTAATATTCCAAAACGCTGAGCTAAAGACATTCTCTGATTTTTGCTTCTGCAATTTTTTTTTAGATTATAATAATATACATTATCAAAAAGCTGGTTTTGAAATTCAACAAGCCCTTTGTTCCAGATTCCTGTTACAAGTGTTATTTTAGCTTCAGGAAATTTCTCCTTCAGGCTGTATATCGAAGATAATGAAATAAAAAGATCGCCTATGTGATTAAGCCGCACTATAACAATATTCTTAATATTTTCAGGATTGCTGTTTCTGTTATTAAAAAAAAGGCTCTGCACTGCAAAATAAAGTATCCGCTCTATATATATTTTCAAAAGATTGAAATATTTCATAATTTTTTTCATAAATTTTTAATTATTATTTTCAGAAGATTGCTTAAAACTAAAAAGCAAATAGTATTACTAATATTCTATCTTTCTCATCAACTCTCTGTTTTTGAGATACCAATCAACAGTTTTTTCTATTCCTTCATTAACCCCTATTTTAGGCTGCCAGCCAAGAAGATTAAAAGCTTTGCTTATATCTGCCATTGTCTCTTTCATATCAGCTTTATTAAAAGGAAGATATTCTATTACAGCTTTTCTGCCTGTTTTTTCCTCAATCGCTTTTATAAAACTATTTATTGTTATAGGATTGTTGCCCCCGCCAAGATTTATTATTTCATATCCAACCGGCGAAAGAGCTTTTATTGTTCCTTCTGCAATATCATCTATATAAGTGAAATCCCTTGACTGATTTCCGTCGCCGTACAGTTCAAGCGGTTTTCCCTCAACAATTGAATGTATGAAGCGGAGCGGACTCATATCTGGGCGGCCTGCAGGCCCATAGACTGTAAAATATCTTAAAATAGTAATATCAATGTTATAAAGATAATGATATGTATAGCATATTGCTTCTGCTGCTTTTTTAGATGCAGCATATGGGGAAATAGGTTCATTTACTGGATATTTTTCTGAAAAAGGAGTGGCCTCGCCTGAGTATAATGAAGATGTTGATGCAAGTATCAATTTATCTATTTTATGATCCACACAAAGTTTTAAAAGATTAAGTGTTCCCTGCAAATTAGTTGAAAAATAGATATCAGGATTTTCTATGCTTGCCCTTACTCCAGGGCGCGCCGCAAGATTTATAACAGCATCAAATTTTTTATTTTCAAAAAGCTTTTTTAATTCAGGATAATTTTCTATATCTATTTTATAAAATTCTGCAGCTTTTCCAGCCAGCTTTTCCAGCCTGTGCTGTTTAAGTCTTATATCATAATAATTATTGATATTATCAATACCTGTAATTTTATACCCATAATCAGCAAGTTTTTCAAAAACTCTGCTTCCTATAAACCCTGCGGCACCTGTTACAAGTATATTTTTCATTTTAACAGCCTTTCTATTATTTTTTCTATTTTATAAAAATCAGCAGCAGAATAATCTGCAGAAGTTGTTTTGCTATTACCATTATTTATAAGAATTGTTTTCATTCCTGTATTTTTTCCAAATTCTATGTCGCTCTCACTATCCCCTATTAATAGAGATTTTTTAAAATCAACATCAGGATAATCTTTTTTTGCCATATATGCCATTTCAGGATTCGGTTTTCTGCATTGGCAGTTATCATCTTTAAGATGGGGGCAAAAATAAATCTTATCAATTTTTCCAGCAAGTTTATTCAGCTTTTTAACCATTTTTTTATGTATTGCTTCAAGATCGCTAGTTGTCATGAGCCCTTTGCCTATGCCCTGCTGATTTGTAACAATAAAAATATAATCAAAGAAAGGAGCAATTTTAGGAAAGATATCAAGAAAGTCTTTTTTGAATTTAAAATCTTTAAAATCTTTTATATATGCATCTGGCATTCTTTCATTTATAACACCATCTCTGTCAAGAAACAGCGACCATCCATTTTTTTTATTCATAATATTATTTATAATATCCTGAATTTTTATCAAGTATTTTGAGATAATTAGATGCGCCTTTAGAAATATCGGTCATCTCTTTATCATATTTTCCATTCTTTCTTAAATTTTCAAGATCTGCTTTTGTATAAGCCTGATATTTTCCTTTTAATTTTTCAGGGAAAGGTATTTCTTCTATTTTTACCTCTTTTCCCGAAAACTGTTCTTTTACGGCTGTTGCAACATCATAAAAACTTTTGCAGTCGCCTGTACCGCAGTTAAATATTCCTGAAATATTATTTTCATGAAAATGAAGATTGATATTTACTATATCATCAACAAAAACAAAATCTCTCAGAAAATTTTTACTTCCCTCAAATACTTTTATAACACCTGTTTCCTTAGCCTGGTTATAGAAATGGAAAAACACAGATGCCATTTTTCCTTTATGATTTTCCTGCGGCCCATAAACATTAAAATACCTAAGGCCTACCACTTGGTTTTTGGATAATTTAGCATTGTTTCTTACATACTGATCAAACAAAAATTTGGAATAGGCATATATATTTAGCGGATATTCATTGCTTACATCTTCTTTAAATCCTTTGTCGCCATTGCCATATACAGAAGCAGAAGAAGCATAAATAAATTTAATTTTTTTTCTGCTGCAAAAATTATAAAGCTGTTTGCTAAAATCATAATTGTTATCCATCATAAAAGCGCCGTCAGTTTCCATTGTGTCTGAGCATGCTCCCTGATGTGAAATAAGAGAGATATTATCGATAGAGTCCAGCTTGGCCAGAAACTCATCTTTAGGCAGAAAATCTTTAAATTTCAAACTGTTAAGATTAAGATGTTTTTCGCTATTTTTTAAATCATCTACAACAATTATATCTTCAATGCCTTTATTGTTTAATCCTTTAACAATATTGCTGCCTATAAAGCCAGCCCCGCCTGTTACTATTATCATTATTGTCTCCCCTGTATTTTCTTTATTATATTTGTGCTTGAATATCCTTCGAGAAATTTTACAAGCTTTACCTCTTTTGCATATTCATGGCCCACAACTGTTTCAACAGAATAATCCCCGCCTTTTACAAGAACATCTGGTTTTATTTTTTTAATTATTTCAAGAGGTGTGTCTGTATCAAAAACAACAACATAATCTATGAAAGAAAAATTTGTTAAAACTATAAGCCTGTCTGCAAGATTGTTTATAGGCCTGGATTCTCCCTTAAGCTTTTTAATTGATGAATCGCTGTTAAGCCCAAGAATAAGAATATCGCCGAAGGATTTTGCTTCTTTTAAAACTTTTACATGGCCTGCATGTACAATATCAAAACACCCGTTGGTAAAAACTATTTTTTTCCCTCTTCTTCGCAAGCTGCTAACAACATTTTCAAGATCATTTATATTTATAACTTTTTTCCTTTCATCATCATCAAAAGATTTTTCAATTTCTTCAACAGTAGCAGATGCTGTTCCCAGTTTTCCCACAACAATGCCTGCTGCTTTATTTGCAACCAGGAGCGATTCTTCAAGATTAAATTTTGCGCCAAGGCATACAGATAAAATAGCTACAACAGTATCGCCTGCGCCTGATACATCAAATACTTCTTTTGCCTTTGTAGGCATGTGGATTATTGATTTTCCGTCAAAACAGCTCATTCCTTTTTCTGATCTTGTCACAAGCAGTTTTTGCAGATTATATTTTTTTGCAATACCAGCCACATGCTTTTCCATATCTTCATCACTGTTGGATATTTCTTTACCAACCATTGCCTTGAACTCGGAAAAATTTGGAGTGACAATATAGCTGCCTGAATATTTTTCCCAGCTTGTTCCTTTAGGATCAACTACTGTAGGAATGTCTTTTTCATTGCATATTTTTATTACAAATTGGCAAAACTCTTCAGAACAAATTCCTTTTCCATAGTCAGATAAGATAACTGCATCACATTTTTTTTCCACCTGTTCCTGGAATGCTTTTTTTAACAGATTTTCAGCTTCTCTGTTATTTTCCATTGCATCTTCAAAATCCATTCTTACAATCTGTTGGCGTTCGCCTATAATTCTTGCTTTTGTTATTGTAGGATTTTTTACTGATATAAAATTAAAATTTATTTTTTTATCATTTGCCAGTTTTTCAAGTTTTTTCCTGTTATCATCGTTACCTGCATATCCCAACAAGAATGGAGATGCCCCGGCATCTGAAATATTTACAGCAACATTTGCAGCGCCGCCTGGGGTATAAGTAGTATGATCAACTTTTACAATAGGAACAGGAGCTTCGGGAGAGAGCCTGCTTACTTTTCCATAGTAATAAATATCAAGCATTATATCGCCTATAACAATCACATGAATATTGTTAAAATTTAAATTTTCCATAAATAATTACCTATCAGTTAAACATTTATTAATATTACTTTAATTAATATATTATTTAATTTTAGTCCAATTCTTATCATTAAATATAGAGTCTTTTACCTGATAGTGCCATACCACATCAAATTTAGAACTCCGGACAAGATGTTCCCACCGCCAACTTTTTGTACGAAAAGTATCAAGAACTCTATTTTGCAATGGTTCTCCTGTTGTCGGATCTTTGCCAATTTTTTCATTATAAATACCTGCAGCTTCACAAATAATTGAGGGAATATCTCCATTACTCATGAACCTCCAATCTGTTTTAAAATCTTTATCATTATTAAATTTTTTAACCATTAAAAATGCCTGAGATCTTGTAAAAATATTGCTTGTAATATCCTGATTTTTAAAATCAGGAGTTATCATAGGACTTTCAGTAAATGGGTGCCCGTGATCAGAAACAAGAATTATCATTGTATTATCATAAATTTTTTCTTTTTTCAGCCAATCAATCCACCTTGCAGTTGCTAAAATAGCAGCTTTTGCACTGTAATATGCATTATCCCCATGAATATTATCGCCCGCAGATGGGTCAGGATATTCTTCTTTTTGTAAAACACCTTCTTTGCTCATTGCATATGGTTCATGTGTAATATAATTATGAAAATATTTAAAAGTATTTTGAGTTTCATTTGTATTTGATATATCTTTCATAAGATCGAGAAAAGCCCAGGATTCAAGAGCAAAATTATATGCTTTATTTTTTATCTCATCTTTTTCGATAATCAGCCAATCTCCATTATCATAAATAATTGATTTTAATAAAACAGGAGAAGCTTTAAATAACGAAACCATTGTAAGAAGACGGATTGATGTCGTATCAAATTTGGCAACATATTCTTCCTTTTCTCGATTTATATTTTTCCAATATGGAACATAATCTTTATTAAAACCTGCTATAATTCCTTTTTTATTTAAAACATCAACATCTCCACGCGGAGAAAAATAATATTCCGGATTTGTATAAGCTGTTACATAATTTTTTTCTTTTAGTAAATTAGGCAATACTTCATAACTTTCTGTAATAATCTCAAGAAGTGATTTGTTAAAATTATTCTTATTGATTTCTGCCGGCGAATATATTTTCCCACCATACATTGACGCCATACTTGTTGCTGTATTGTCGCCAACAGTAAGCGTGTTTGGATACCATATAAATCCATTATATGTCTCTGCCAATTCAGGATGTTCTTTAAAAATTCTCGGAATATCACCGCCTGTCATCATATCAAAAAGAATAACAACAATATTTTTTCCTGTTCTGGAATATCCCATCATTTTATAATTGTAAGCAGGTAGAAGGTCTCCAGTTGTATTATTTGTATTATTTGTATTATTTACAGAAAGCAAACTTTTTCCTTTAGCAAAAACAACAACAGATTCTATTGAAGCAACTGCAGAAAGTATAAAAAAAGCAATTGCCAGAATTTTTATTTTTTTATGATTAATAAAATATAAAACTACATGCCATAACAAAATTATAAAAAATGCTTCTATTACATTTTTATAAAATACGCCATAAAGATTATCCGCATTTTTCAACACAAAATTATCAAGAGCTCCATAATTTGCAGGAAAAATAAATATGTAAAAAAAGATGAACCCTGCTGTAAAATATAAAAACACTGTTAAATACTTTTTTAAAAATCCTGGAAATATAAAAAATACAAAAAAAAGGATAATTAAAGATATAACAAAATTAATAACACATGCTTTTAAAAGACTAATAAAAGCTATTTCAACTTCTCCGGGCGATGTTGCATATAATCTCAAAGGTGTCATAAGAAAAAGAATCAAACTGATATATAAAACAACACTTATTATTTGAGTAATTTTTATTTTTTCACTCTTTGGAAAAAGTTCAGCGTTAAAAATACTTTTTCCAATAAAATATCCCAAAATAATAAAAATATATAATAGCTGAAAAAACAATATTATTATTTTAAATTTATAATTTGATGTAAAAATATTTAACTTAAATATCCAATCTGTTGTTAATAAAATAATTATAAAAAAAATTAAAGTTGTGACATAAAAGAAAAAATTATTAATCTTTTTGTCACGATATCTAAAAAATATATTTATAAACAAACAAATATCCAAAATTAATAAACTGCCGCATGCAAAAATATAATAACTAAATCGGCTGCCGGAATATTGATCTATTTTATAAAAAATGAGCATATAAAATGCAAAAAATAAAATAGATAAAACAAAAGATGATTGATATTTTTTTAAAAATTTTAACACTCTATACCCCTCTCCTGTAAAAAATTACTAAAAATCATATTTTTTACTTCTAACAACTATTTTTATTCTACTTGTACCCAATTTTTCGCGGCAAAGATATTTTTGCTTTTTATTTCTGTTGTCCTTTTAATAACAAGAAAATCTTCTTTCTGTTTTTTCGCTTCCTGTATACAGATTAATTGTCTGTTTTAAAGATTTTACGGCTATTGCTGAAACATCTATATTTGTCATAAATTTATCTGATTTTAACATAAACCCACTGGAATTAAAATCCTTTACCAGCAAAATGGTTTTTATTAAGCGTTGCCTGCACGGGAAGCGCTTTCATATCAGAATACCCACCATGGTAACTAAAAATAATAATTTTGGTATTATTATTAAGAGGCCAAAAAAGAAAAATATACTATATTTATATACAAATATGATTTTTCAAAAGTTTTGTAAAAATCATAAAAAAATCTATAAAAGCCTGAAACAGCCATACAAAAGAACGAATAAAAAAAACAATAATTATAATCTTCTCCAGCTTGCAAATATAATGAATTATACAAAACTTGGTTTTTTAATAAATTCAAAATTTTTACAGCTACATTATTTTTTCTGTGTGCTTTTGATTTTCTCAATCCAATATCTATTTTTTAACTTTAATTCAAGATTATTATCAAAACTATTTTTATATAGAATAGACCATTTTAATAAATTTTCTTCAGTTATATCATTAGGATTTTTTATAACTACGATTGGAAATTCCGAGTAAAGATTATCAAGAAAACTTGTTTCTACAATAGGTATACACCCAAGAATTAAAGCTTCCCATGTCCTGTGACAATCCATTCCAACCCCGGCAGGAGAAAAAACAAAGTTATATTTTCTTTGAATCTTCCATGTTTCAGTTCGGGATAAAGGTTTTTCCTGGAAAAAAAATAAACTGCTTCCTTTAAGTTCTTTATAAAGTCTTTCCCTTGCAGGAGAATTGATATTTAAATGAAAATTTGTAAATATTTTAAGTTCTTTTTTTATATCAGTCTTTCTAATATCAAGTAATTCCTGTTCCTGTTCTTTTGGAGAAATGCGCTTGCTTCCCCAATGGGAATATGTGGCAATTGTGTGGTAATCAAGGCCTATTGGTAAACTGGAAATCTTTGGATGCTTTATGTCACAATTCTGGGCAAACCAATGGAGAATATTTTTATTATCCAGCAACTCTTTGTGTTCAGATGGTGTTAAATCAGAATCTCCTGTTATTAAAATAAAGCTGCTATTGATTTTTTTTAATATGCTTCTTTTAAAATAATCCATACTATCAAGAGAAACATATACCAGATTATTTTCTTTTATTTTTTTGTTGATTTGTCTATATGAAAAATAATCAATAATTCGCCGTTCTATTTTAAATATATTTTTGCTGACAATCTTATATGGGAAAAAGAAAGGATAACAACTGCAAATCTCTGCAAATTTTCTATTCCATACAAAATCAACATCACTTTTTTTCCATGCTTTTTTTTGCAGGAAAAAAATAATAAATAGCACTCTTATATTTGCAAGAGCAATTGATAAATGTTTTTTAAATTTTTTAATATTTATTTTCATTTTCAATAATCTTTTATACTTTTTATATATCAGTAATTAACTTTTTCCCAATTTTGTGATTCAAACATATCATTTTTTACTTCATAATTCCATTTAAATTTAAATTTTGTATGTTTAGAAATATAATGCCATTTCCAGCTTTCAGCCCGCATGGTTTTAAGCACGCGATTCTCAATTAACTGTTTTGTTGGGTCTGAGATAATATCGCCTTTCTTATCAAAATCTGAACACACAATTGCAGGAACATCTGCATTGCTCATAAATCTATTATCAATTGTTAGAAAACCTTTTTTATTAAAATCTTTAACCATCAAAAGAGCATGAATTCTATTAAACTCTTCTCCAGAAATACCATCTACATTAAAATCTTTTTTCATCATGGGATCTTGAGTAAGATCATTTCCGTGATCAGAAACTATTATTATTTTTGTATTATCATATATTCCTGATTCTTTAAGCCAGGAAAGCCATCTTCCTATAGCGATAAGACTTCCTCTTGCACTATAGTAAGCATTTTTTCCATGGAAATTATCTTTTGCATCAGGATCAGGAAAACCAAGAATTAATTTACCATCCTTACTTAAAGAGAAAGGATCATGTGCAATACTGTTTTTTATAAATTTATAAGTATTCTTCTGTTCATTTATATTTGATATCTGCGGCATTGAATCAATAAAAGACCAATATTCTATCTTTGACATAAAAGCAGAATTTTCACGGTCGCTGCTTTTAATTACTATCCAATTACCATTATCATATATTATAGGCTTTACAAGAATTGGAGAAGCTTTAAAAATACTTACCATTAAAAGAAGTTTTAATTCATTATTTCTATTTTTTTCAGGAAAAATATTATTATATTCTTTCATATTTTTATTCTTCCAGTATTCAACATAATCTTTATTAAATCCGCCAAGAATTCCTGCCTTATTTAATTCTGAAATATCTCCGCGATATGTATAGCAATAATCCGGGTCAATATAAGCAGATTTGTAATTATATTTAGATAGAATTTCTGGTAATATTTTGTAGGAATCGCCAATAATTTTAACTAGTGTATTTTTTTTATTTGTACGATTAATCTCATCAGGCGTATATTTCCAGCCAGCCTGCATTGAAGGAATACTGCTGCTTGTAACATAAGAAATAGACAAAGTATTAGGATACCATATAAATCCTTCATAAATTTTTTCTATCTCAGAATCTTCTTGTAATATTTCTTCCATATACCCGCCTGAAAACATATCAAGCATTAGAACAATTATATTTTTTCCTGTTTTGGAAAAACTCATTAATTCTTCGTTATACGAAGGCAGAATAATAGAATTTTCCGTTTTTTGGGTGTTCAATAAATTATTACGTTTAGATGAATAAATTGAGAAAGTTGAGTAAGAAAATTGTAAAAAAGCAACAATATTAAGCAGTATTAAAACATTTCTTGCTATATGATTATATTTTTTTACTGAAACAACAACAAAACAGATAATTATTAATAATATAAAATATTCCAGAAGATAATTGTAAACATTGCCATATAAATTTTCTGAATTAGAAAGAAGAAAAGAGTTAAGCGAACCATATTGTCCAGGATACAGATATGAATAAACAAAGCATAATACAGAAAAAATTGTAATTAAAACAGTAAAAAAATTTTTATATTTACAGCCAATCAGCTTATATATAATTGCAAACAAGAAAAATAAAATAGCAATAATTGCTGCTGCAGGAAGAATAATATTAATATAAGAAATATCAAAATCATCCGGAGCTGTTGAAAAAACAGCTGTTGGAGTATATAAAAAAATAACAAAAAGTATATATAACAATGCAAAATAAAATAAAGAAGAGTTAATATTTATATTATCGTTCTCATTTGTACTTTTTACAAAATCTTTTAAAAAAGGAAGATAGAGAACCATTGTCTGTAAAAAAAATAAGGCAAGAATATAACGTCTAAAATATATTTTATCAGCAAATATATTAATTTTAAATAACCAGTCGAAAAATAAGATAATCAATCCGGCTAATGCTAAAAAACTAATAACTATTATAATCTTTTCTATAATAGATTTTTTTATTTTCTTATTTAGATAATTATACAGCAAAATATTAAGACTTGAAAATCCAATAATTATTAATACAAAAGAAAGATTTCTGGTATCTGAATATTTATAATAAATAAAATAGATAAGAAAATAAATAACAAATGCGGTCAACATATAGACTGCATTTTTCTCTATCTTCTTAGAAAAAATTTGGTTAAATCGTATGTATATTTTTTTATTATTCATAATTTTATGTAAGATATTTAAATTTAAAAACATATACACTTAAACTATTTTTAATTAGAGAAAAAATATTATTTAGCGTCCAGTATAAAACAAGAGCAGAAGGAGCATTATATAAAAGAACTAAAAATAGAAAAGCTAAAAGCCATAACTGAATTTTATCGCTTCTGTTTAAGTTTTTTGTATAAATATATGCAGACAAAATATTTATAAATGTCATAATAAAAGGAAGAATATTTATACTAAGCTGTTTGAACTGTAGCATTTTGTCTGGCAGAGATAAATCTTTTATAAATAAAAAACTTATACCGCTTATACCTTCATAATGTGACATAAAATGGTATGCTGCAATAAAAAAAGGAACCTGAATCAAAAAACCAAAACTTACACGTATTGAATTTATTGGATGATAATGAAATCTCTTATATACAGCTTTTGTATAGTAGTAACGTTCTTCTCCCTTAAAAGCATTTTTTATTTTATCAAGTTCAGGCTGCATTTTCTTTTTTATCTCCCGTTCTTTACCCTGCCACTGTTCTGCAAGATAATATAGCGGGAGCAATACAATATTGACAGCAAGACTCATCATTATTATTGATATGCCGTAATTATTAAAAAGATTATAAGCGCCAAGAAAGATAAATTTCATTCCGCTTTCAAGCGGAAATATAAAAATATAGTAAAGAATTTTTGACATTATTTTTTCAAATTTTCCTTTAGTTCAGCCAACTGCCTAGCAGCAACAGGCCCTGCATTGCCGAAGTTGTAAATATTTTCTTTTATTATATTTTCAATATTTTCCTTGCTGAATGATAAAAGCATTTCATCAACATATACAGGAAGATTAGAAATATCCTGCTCTTTAACAAGTTTTCCAAGTTTGCTTCTAATATTAAGTTCCCATAATTCATCTTTTTTCATATCTTCAAGCTCGAGGCCTGTTTCAATAACAGGAGCATCAATTGAAATTACAGGTTTTTTAAAAACAAATGAATAGTCAAAAATTATTCCGGACAAATCTGATATCAATATATCTGATTCATTCATTGAATCCTCGCCTGATGGCTTTTCATCCCAGACAAGATCTGGATAACTGCTGCTTTCTTTTTTTATCTCTTCAATAAGTTTTTTCTGGGAAATATACATTTGGGGATGTGGCCTTAATATAACTTTATATTTTCCTGTTAAAAGAGGTTTTAAAATATTAAAGCCAAATCTTGCAAGAAGGCTGTTTTTATTCCATGTAGGAGCAACCAGAATTACAGGTTTTTCATTCTTTTCTGCCCGCTGTTCTTTCTTTAATAAAACATCATAGTATGTGCAGCCTGTTTCAAACAGCTTTTTCTTATTTGTTTTTCTTTTTTCTTCAAATTCTTTGATATGAGTTATCTGATGTTTTCCTACGCAGAACATTGAATCAAAATTATCAAATGCATATTTACCATAGATTCCAATATCTGTTGGAGCATGAAAAATATAGGAATAATGATTAACTTTTTTTGATTTTTTAAGAGTAAGCACGTCAAGCTGCGGTGTTGTCATTGTTACAATATCTGCTTTTATATTGTTAAGATATGATGCAGCCCTTACTCCTTCTCCAATATATTTTGATTTAATATTGTCTGATTTATAGGCCAACCCCGGATCATCCTCGCTTGAGGTCAAATAGATACATTTTTTACCTGATTTATCAAGGTTTTCAAGCACAGGGCTAAATACATTCCAATATATTTTACTTTCAGAATAAAATACAAAATCAAATTCAGATAAATCTGAATCAAGATTATATCCCTTGCCTGTAATTTTGCCTCTAAGCTTGTAAAAATATCCTTTAAACGCATAGAGCAATGCAGCGCCTATGCCAATAATAGCATAAAGAAGCATGCTGCCTGTTCCTGGATCTATATAACAAAAAGCAGGTGATACAGTTACAGCAAAAAATATTAAAGTTAAATACAGTTTCATTATTCCTCCACGGGGTTTATAAAAGATATTACCCTGATATGCTTCGCAACCAGGTCTTTACTTTTTGCTTGCCTCCCCTATTTGCCATGTGTAAGCGTAGCTTACACATGGCAAATAAAGTATCAATATAATTTATAATTTTTTATACTTAAAATTCAACACCCTATTGTTTTTTATTATCATAAATACCCCATGAATCAGGATCAAATATTGTACCATTTACTTTGTATGAATTGTACTTTATGGTATCTACTTTTAGAAAATGACCCTTATTATCACTATAAATACGTTTATTACTAGAATATAAATCGTATTCAAACGGGAAATCAATTCCTGTTTCTGCTTATAATATTACAGGTGCATCAGTAGGACTTACTCTTGCATGACCAATTTTTACTCCCCCGCTGCTCCCAAACCTTTTTACAAGCAAAAGAGATTGTACACTGGATATATTTCTAAGATTTTTTACATCATCTAGTTGTTCTGGTAGCTTAATATCATTATCGTTTAAAGTATTTCCATGATCAGATACAATAATTATCATAGTATTGTCATAAACATTATTATTTTTCATCCATTTTATCCAGTTCCCCATTACATCTGTGAATTTCTTTGCTGAATAATATGCTGTTGCAGAGGAGCTAATATTATTTGTATCTTTTATTGGATTACCATCTTGGGCAATTCCATGCAGACCATGGGGAAGGTTACTATATAATTTTTATTTTTTTCTCTTAATTTTATTACATATTTTAATTTTGTTCAAAAAACTTATCTTTATAATATTTTTTCCAATTATAACATATAAAATAAAAACAATTATAAATAAAAATATTATATTAAAAATATTTAACTCTATATTGATTTTTTTTAAAAGAAAAAAGAAACAAAATCCTATAAATAAAATTAAAAATATTATTTTTATTGTATCAAAAGAAAAAGGGTTCATTGAAAATTTTATTTTTATAAACATTAATTTTAATATATTATAAATCAATATTGTCAAAGTAGTTGCGGCAGCAGCTCCAAGTAAACCCCAAAAAGGAATCATTATTATATTTGTAATTATTGTAAGCAGCACAAGAAGTATTCTTAAAAAGAGATCAAAATAATAATATCTGGACAATGATATTATACCCTCACTCATTCCTGTTGAAAGATCTAAAAGATAAGCAAATGATATTACAATAAGAATATTACTGCCCTTAATATATTCAGGGCTAAGTACAGACATTATTTGTTTTGGAAAAATAAAAACAAAAATGAAAGATCCCAAAAATATTTGTATAGCAGAATTTTCCTTATAGATATTTTGAATTTTCTTACTATCCTTTTTCTCCCATGCTTCAGCAATAGAAGGATAAGCTATTCTTATAAATCCATTTTTCATTATTTTTATAAGCATAGCAATTTGAACAACAATAGAATATATTCCAAGATCTGACATTGAAAGATATGCCCCAATCATAACTTTGTCTATATTTTCAGTTACCAGACCTGTCATTCCAGAAGAAAAAGTTAGAGAACAGTATTTTAAATATTCTATGATAAAACTGCGTGTTATTATAGCGAAAGATGGTTTCCCAAGCTTTATAAGCTTAAATCCCATTGCAAGATAAAATAAAATATTAAGAAAAAGAGAAATTACAAGAAAGAATATATACCAATAAAAACTGCTATTAGTATTAAGCATATAAATTAATACTAAAAAATGAAGAATACGATGAATTATATCATAGTATATATTTCCCAGGAGTGATCTGTATTCACTCTCAAAAATATATTGAAAAAAACTTGTTAAAAGATTGCCAATAAAAAACAAAAAAACAGCGTTAAAATATCTTTCAAACAATAGATTGTTATATTTTTCCAGAATAAAAGATTTTAAAAGAAAAAATATTACACTTGCAAAACAGTATAAGATAAGAGAAACCAATAAATTTATTATAATAAAACCTGTTTTCTCAGCAACATTATCTTTAAACCTGCTGTAAAACCGTCTTGTCCCTGACAAAAAACCATAAGAAATTAAAAATACCAAAAAAATGGAAAGTGTTGTTGTTATAGTAACAACTCCTATTTCTTCTGTAGAAAAAACTTTTGTTTTTAAAATAGTATTAATAAACCCTAAAAAAACACCAGCATAAACAAAAACAAGATTAAAAAAACTTTGACTGCTAAAATTACTCATTTTGTATTAATAGTTTTCTTAAAATATTGAATTGTTTTTTCAAGTCCTTCCTCTAGCTCAACAAGCGGTTTCCAGTTCAAATACTGCTGAGCTTTTGCAATATCTGGTTTTCTCTGCCTCGGATCATCTTGCGGCAATGGAAAATATTTTATTTTTGATTTTGATCCTGTCAATTTTATAACAATTTCTGCAAGCTGATTCATTGTAAACTCTCCTGGATTGCCAAGATTTACAGGTCCGGTAAAATCTTTTTCTGTTTTCATCATTTTAATTAAACCTTCAACAAGATCATCAACATAACAAAAAGACCTTGTCTGATTACCATCTCCGTAAATTGTAATATCGTTACCTTTAAGAGCTTGTACAATAAAATTACTTACAACCCGCCCATCATTAGGATGCATATTTGGCCCATAAGTATTAAATATTCTGATAACTTTTATATCAACATTATGCTGCCTGTAATAATCAAAAAAAAGAGTTTCTGCACATCTTTTTCCTTCATCATAACAGCTTCTAATTCCAATTGGATTAACCCGCCCCCAGTAATCTTCCCTCTGAGGATGAACTTCAGGATCTCCATATACCTCAGAAGTTGAAGCCTGCAATATTCTTGCTTTTGTTCTTTTTGCAAGACCAAGCATATTGATTGCTCCATGAACCGATGTTTTTGTTGTCTGCACAGGATCAAATTGATAATGGACAGGACTTGCAGGGCAAGCCAGGTTATATATCTGGTCAACTTCCACATATAGAGGAAAAGTTACATCATGCCGCATTAATTCAAAAAAAGGATTTCCAATAAGATGGCTTATGTTTTTTTTAGTGCCTGTAAAAAAATTATCCAGACATATAACATCGTTACCTTCTTTTAAAAGCCTTTCACATAAATGAGAACCAATAAATCCTGCCCCGCCTGTAACAACTATTTTTTTCAATTATCACTCCTTACAATTTCCCTCAAGTTCTTTAACAATTTCTCCGTTAACAACCTTAATAACATGTGTAGTTGATACATCTTTTGTTCTTGGAACAATGATAACTTTTCCCTGGCTGTAAAGATAGCCAAACCAGTATTTTACATATTCATCATCATCAGCAGCAACAAAAACTGCATCTATATTATATTGATTCATAAATTCATCTACTTTTTCAGGATCAAATGCATGCGGGCCCCAGGATCTGTCAACAATAACTGCATCAGCAACATAGCGGCACGCTTTTAATATTTCAATCCGTTCATCCTGGTTAAAAATAGGTTTTCTTTTCTCTTTTGTTGTAAGTTCATCAGAATCTACAGTAACAACTACTTCTTTAAACATCTCTTTTGCTCTTTTTAAAAGCCTCACATGCCCGACATGAAAAAGATCAAAAACGCCATTTACAGCACATCTGTTATAATTCAAACTAATTCCTCACTTTCGGCCGACAGAAATATATTTAAACCCTGCTTTCTCAACTATATCCTTATTATATATATTTCTAAGATCAATAAATATATTGTCTTTCATTATTTTCTTTAACTTTTCAAAATCAACTGCCCTGTATTGATTCCACTCAGTAAGAATAACAACTGCATCAGCATTTTTGCATGTTTCATAAAGATCATTATAATAATTGATTTCAGAAGGAAGCAGTTTTTTTGCTTCCTCTATTCCTTCAGGATCTGTCGCCTTAATAACAGCATTGCCGTTCAGAAGAGCAGGAATAATTGTAAGAGAAGGAGCTTCTCTCATATCATCAGTTTCAGGTTTAAAGGTAAGTCCAAGAAAAGCAATTGTCTTTTTATATTCGCTGCCGCCAAGCGCTTCGCGAATTTTGTTAACCATAAGAGATTTCTGGGAATTATTTACATTAATAACTGATTCAAGAATTCTGGCAGTCATTCCATTATCATGGAAAATTTTGACAAGCGCGCTGACATCTTTTGGAAAACATGAACCTCCATAACCGGGCCCGGCATGAAGAAATTTAGGGCCTATTCTTTTATCAAGCCCCATTCCTTTTGAAACATCTTTAACATCAGCGCCTACTTTTTCACAAAGGTTTGCTATCTCATTTATAAAAGAAATTTTAGCAGCGAGAAAAGCATTGGAAGCATATTTAATAAGCTCTGCTGTTTCAAGCCCTGTTATTACCATTGGTGTTTCAATTAAATAAAGAGGCCTGTAAAGCTCTCTAAGCATCTCCTCTGCTTTCTCACTTTCAACGCCAAGAACAACCCTGTCCGGGCGCATAAAATCGCCGATAGCTGATCCTTCCCGCAAAAATTCAGGGTTTGATGTAACATCAAATTCTGCTGCTGGATTTTCAGCTCTTATTATTTTTGCAACATTCCTGGCTGTACCCACAGGGACAGTGCTTTTATCAACAATTACAGTATAGCCTTTTAAATGTGAAGCTATTTCTTTGGCTGCTTCATAAACATAGGTAAGATCTGCATAACCATCTCCGCGCCTTGAAGGAGTCCCTACTGCAATAAAAACAATATCTGCATCTTCAACATATGGGGAATATTCAAGAGAAAAATTGAGACGGCTTTCTTTTACATTTTTTTTAACAAGATCTTCAAGCCCTGGTTCATATATAGGTATTATGCCTTTTTCAAGAGAATTGATTCTTTCACTATTTTTATCAATACAGGTTACATCCCATCCGAATTCTGCAAAACAAGCGCCGGAAACCAGTCCAACATAACCTGTGCCAATAATTGCTATTTTCATCTATAACTCCATAAGAAATAATTAACAATCCTATCTTTTTCAAATATTTTATAAAAAATTATTACATTTGTAATAATTTTAATTCCATTATACTGTTTTATTGTCAGAATTTTCAACTTTATATGTAGTTTTCAACTATAAAATAAAAATATCTTATAATGTTTTTTATATAAAAAATATTATTTTTTATATCTAGTTAAACAATATCTTTGGAGCAGTTATTTTCAGGAGAAATCTGTTCTCTTACACATGTAACAGAATACCATAATGCTGTTACCAGAAGATATATATTTGTTCTATACCTTATTGCAGCTCCGGGATTCATTACTCCCTGCATATATTGAGCAAAAAAAAGCCAACCTACTGCAATTACAGAAATAAAAAGCCATTGATAATATATATTAAATTTCTTAAAAATTTTAAGAAAAAAATCTTTTATAAGATATATATAAACGCCAAGCAAAATTAAATTTTCTACAAAAACATAAAGATGGAGTATTGAGATTTTTGTTTCGCTCCAGGTAGGCCCCCAAACAGCAAGCGGCAATAAATAAGGCATTTTTTTGAAAAAATCATACTGTTCTATAAAAACTCTTTCCCTTGTTGAGCGCGCACTATCTCCATCAAACATATCAAAAAGCCGGTCCAAAATAAATGAATCAATTTTATCTCTAAAAAAATAAATTAATAAACAATTTACCGTAAGTACTGCTGACAAAACAGCTAGATCTGCTTTCCATGAGAGTTTTGTTTTTCTCCTTAATATCATATACAGAGCCAATTGAAAAACAGCAGGAATATATTGCTGTTTAACTATTAAAATCAAATAAAAAGAAATAATCATTAAGAAAGATATTCTGAATTTTTCGCCTGAAAAAAACCTTACAACTTCTGCAGATATTATTCCTATTGCAAAAACAACAACAGGCTCTTTTCCTGCAACAGAAGACCATAAAGTAAACGATGGAAGAAACATCATTAAAATCAATATTTTATAATATTTATTATTTTTTTCAGGAACAGCATTTAAAAAATGTTTTATTCCATAAAAAGCAAGCAGTGAAAAAACAATATGTGTTAAAATTTCATATCTTAAAAGCATCTGTATGGAACTTACAAAAAACTGGACAAGCCTGGTATCATCTAAAAAAAGAGTAAATCCATAAGTATTAAAAAGATCAAAAGGATTTGCAAAAAGATATTTGGGTGTATCTCCTCTTCTTGTAAGATCTTTCACAAAATAATCCATTACAAAGACCATAACAATTCTGTACCAGAAAAGTATCTGAATAAGATTTTTATCAGAAAATATTTTTTTTATTTTATCTATTTTTTTATTACTATGCATATAATTATTACTTTATACTTACCCAATTTTCAGAATCAAATATATTTTTATTTTTTACTTCAAAAATTGTTCCGATAACAAGAGAATCTTCTTTTTGGCTTTTAACAGCCCAATGTCCGCTAGCAACAAAAATTTCTTCATCTTTAGGAGAACTGTCAATAGTTTCCCCTGTATATGGATTAATTGGATTATCCAAAGATTTAACTGCTATTGCCGGAACATCTGCGTTTGTCATAAATTGATCAGACCTTACTATAGAGCCCCTGGAATTAAAATCTTTTACTAATAATAGCGGGTTATAATTTTCCTGAACCCAGGAATCAAGAATTTTTTCATTAAAAGACCATCCGTGATCGCTTACTATAATAATTTTTGTATTATCATATATTTCTTCTTTTTTCAGCCATTCAAACCATCCGGAAATAGCAGAAAGAGCTGCTGTATATGCATAAATATATTTTACATTACCGCTGGAGCCGAATTTTTTTATATCATCATCAGAATATTCAACAGGCTTCGCAGTGAGCTCAAAATTTTTATCATACGGGCCAGGGTTGTGCGTTGCTTCATTCATCATAATATTAAAATTATTTCCGGCATCATTAATACTACACAAATCCTCAAGGTAAAGAAGGTTTGGATAATGTTTTATAGATTGGTTATAGCTTGAAGATCCAACCAGTTTTAACCAGTTTCCATCGTAATATAATAATGGCCTTAAAAAGGGCGGCAGAATTCTGAATATTGAAAATCTCATCATAATATCATGATCAAAGATTTTGGAAAATCCTTTGTTTCTTTCTGTATTTTCTTTGTTAAACCTGTTTCTGAAAATTCCTGTAATGTTATACGCTTTTACATTTTCCATGCTATCATAAATACTTGTGTCAGGTATCCACGACAAATTAGAATATGAAGGGTCTGTAACAACAACATTATATCCTGCTTCTCCAAAAATAGCAGGCAGCACTTTGAGTGATTCATTTACTTTATCTTTAAGAGATATATTTTTACGTTCATTTATCTGGAGAGGCGTGTACTCATATCCACCAATCATTGCGGGAAGTCCAAACAATGTATTAGGGCCAAAAGATATTGTATTAGGATACCAGACAAAACCATCAAAATCTTTTTTTAAAGAAGGTTTTAAATCCAAAGCATAAGAGAAAGTATGGCCAGGAGCTTTATCAAGAAATAAAATAAAAATGTTTTTTCCTGTTTTTGAAAAATTAAAAATATTATATCTTTTTTCATTCGAAGAATCTTTATCTGCAAGCCTGTCTGAGCGGGAATTCAAAAGAGTATATTCTTTAATAATTGTAAATAAATTAACTCCTGACATTACAACTAAAGACAAGCACAATATTATAAATCCGTCTTTTAGCCAGCGCAACTTATTAATACGGAAAATGATAAATATTGTCAAAAAAGATAATACAACTGCCAATATGCTTTTTATTAAATCTTTAGATCTATCAAACTGTTCCCAGCTATCAAAAACAAAACCAGGAGCCATAGCGCCATATTTTCCCATAAAAATAAAACAACAGAAAAAAGCAAGAACTGCTATAAATGATAAAAAAAGAGATAAAAACCTACGCATAGGCAATGTTGAAAAAGTCCATACAAGAAATGAAAATACAATAAAAATTGATCCTGCCTGAAGAATTGTTCTTATAATCATATCTGTTGGATTATCAAATTCTGTTGGAGATGATGCTAATAGAAGAAACGGAACAGCAAGACCTGTAAGAATAAAAAGAATTATTGATGAATATTTGTATAAACTACAGAGATCTTTATCCCTGGATAAAAAACAGCTGTTTTCAAAAAACTTTTTTATTGCTTCTTTTTTTAAAGCTATCAGCATTACTGTTATATCTATAACAATTAACGCAATCATATATTTAATTTTAAAATTATTAAACCGTTTTATAAAAAACAATAAAAACAGAATGCATGAAAAAACAATCAGAGCTTTAAATATTTTTCCAGAACTTTTTAAAGAGCTTAAAATATTTATAAATAATAAAAATAATCCTGTCACAATCCAAAACAGAGCTAACCCGGAAGGACTGTTATATAAAATAAAAAAGAATAGTAAAAACAAAATTATAAAAGCTGCTGCACGGCAAATAATAATTTTTCTTTTATATAAAATAAATGGAATAAATACAGAAACAATAGCAAAGATAAGCATTAAAACAGGAAAAAGATTTAAAGTAACTGTTCCAATTTTTATTAATTGATCCGGCTGATTTAAATCTTTTATAATAAAAAAAGAAGATTTTTCAAGATATGTTGTATTGATAAAATAATCATAGGCAGCAATAAAAAGAAAAGAATAAAGAATTAAAAATATATATGGTTTTATAATTGAAAAAATTACTGAAATTTTTTCACCAATTTTTCTGCCATTGGCTATATTTTTTAACAATGGATTTTTTATTTCACTAACACAAAAAAAATTATAAGGTTTATAAAAATAAATAAAAAAAAGATTCAGAACAACACTTAACAATATTATTATTAGTCCTATATTATTTCGTAAAATTTTTATAAAAATCATAAAAAAAATTTCTATAAACACCTGAAACGGCCATATAAACAATGAATGTAAAAAAGCAAACATAATTTCTCCAACCAGATAATAATAAAATTGATTTATATATAAATATAAATCAATTTTATAGATAAATAGTTATTTTTATTTTTTTTAAGATTTATTTTGATCCAAAACCTGTCATAATTGTTTTTAATGTTTTCAATATAATAATAAGATCAAGCCAAAAACCCATATATTTAACATAATAAAGATCATATTCAAGTTTTGTTTCTGTCTCTTCTGTTCCTGCAGCATAACCATGATTTACCTGTGCCCAGCCAGTTATTCCAGGGTTAACCAAATGCCGGTAAGCATAAAATGGGATCTCTTTTTCAAATCTGTTTGAAAAGACAACCTGTTCAGGCCTGGGCCCTATTAAACTCATTTCACCTTTCAATATATTAAGAAATTGCGGAATTTCATCTATTCTATATTTTCTTAAAATGCTGCCTGTTTTTGTTATTCTTTTATCATCCGTGGATGTAAATTTTGCACCATCTTTTTCTGATTCTGTTATCATTGACCTGAATTTATACATTTTAAATGGTTTTCCTTTTCTTCCCACTCTCTCCTGAACAAAAAAGACAGGTCCTTTTGAATCTATTTTAATAATAATTGCAACCATAATAACAACTGTTATTAAAAGCGGAGAAAAAAGTATAATTAAAATTTTTTCAAGAATAGATTTTATTCTAAAATAGATTGCATTTACCTTGTATGTTGATAGAATTCCTTCATTTAAATGTTGTGCAGAAACTTTTCCTGCTGTTTTTTCATAAATAGTTGCAGCATGATATACAGGAAGATTTATCAATGTTGCATTAGCAATCATTCTCATCCATTCAGGTTCTATCTTTTCATGCAAATCTACAATTATTCCATCGCATTTTTTTAACTGCGGTGTTTTAAGCATTTCCCAATTTCTGCCGCTATTTTTAGCCAGCTCAAGACATAATCCCCAGGGACACAAAAGGAAAAAAGAGTTTTTAGGGTTTTTGAAAAAATAGAATCCTATTCCAATCCATACAAATGAAAAAATATAATAATAAACAAGATAACTCCTGGAGTAATAAAGTCTTCCAATTGCTATTATTGTCAGAAAAACAGACATGCACACACAGAGAATAAATAAAACCAAACCAAGCTGTTCTCTATATGAAAAACGGTTAATTCTTAATGAAAGAATTGAAAAAAGCAAATATATAATTATTGAAATACTTATAAATGTTCTGGTTTTCATATCATTCCAGAATAAAAAAGTATTATAAACAAAAAAACTGGTTAGAGATGTAATAATAATAACCCCAAAAATAATCCATGCAAGCAGGAAAAGCAAAGATCGATTAATTTTGTTTTTCATTATTAACTATCCTTTTATCTTTATTTAAAGATATATAACTGATCAATTGTATTAATATTATCATATATAAATTAATGTCCTGTTATGTTAAATTAAAATTTTCGCCTGTCTTTATTGTGTAAAAATCACTAATAAAGCGTATAGTAATTATTGTGTTTTTCCAATATAGCGAAGCGTATCCAGAAGTTTTATTGGCAAATTTATTCTCATTTAAAGATTTATTCTGGGCAGCGAAGCGCCCCGTAGCAAGTCAACGTAGTATCCCGCCAAAAGCGGGAACGGGATAATATATCCAGAAGCTCCATTGTCAAATTTATTCTTATTTAAAAAATTTATTCCTGACTTTATATAATATCAGAAATATTTGCAGACTTTCTTTATATTGCTTAATTAGAAATATTTTTGTTATACTTTATTTATATAAATCGGAGGTAGAATGGCAATCGTTACTCTGGAAAATGTTAAAAAAATCTATCCATTAGGAAAAACAGAGGTAGTAGCGATCAAAGGAGTCACTTTTGAAATTGAAAAAGGTGATTTTATTTCAATAATCGGCCCCTCTGGCTCAGGAAAATCCACCATATTAAACCTGATTGGCTGCATAGATGTGCCTACAGAAGGTATTGTAAAAATAGATGGAATTGATACAGGAAAATTATCTGATAAAAAAATAACAGAACTAAGGCATTCAACAATAGGTTTTATTTTCCAGTCATTTAATCTTCTTCCTGTTCTTAATGTATATGAAAATATTGAATTTCCATTATTAATAGGAAAAAAGCAGATAACAAAAGAAGAAAAATCAAGCAGAACAGAATATATAAATCACTTAATATCAGCAGTTGGCCTTGCAAAATGGAAAAATCATAAGCCAAATGAGTTATCAGGCGGACAAAGGCAGCGTGTTGCAATTGCCAGAGCGCTTGTAACAAAACCACAAATAGTTCTTGCGGATGAGCCTACTGCAAATCTTGACAGCAAAACAGGCGAAGAAATAATAGAACTTATGAAACAGATAAACAGTGAGCTTAATACTACTTTTATATTTTCAACACATGACCAGAATATTTTTTCTATTGCTGATCACATTATCAGGCTTAAAGATGGTTCTGTAACAGAAAATTATAAACAGTCGGAATAATTCTTTTAAAAAGAAGAGGAAAGTTTAATAGAAAAAACAAAATAAATTCCTCTATTTTCCTGAATATAATCATATTCATCATCATCATCGAGAATCTTTCTTGATGTGTCATCTCCATAAAGAATAGGGACTCCAAAATTCATTCTAACAAATTTCCAGGGATAAAATGATATTGCAGGAATAACCCTGCCGGAATTATCATAAAAAGTATGCCGCCATTCAACAGCAAAATCTATAGAAGTTGAAAATATTTTTTTATACCCGGCAGCAAGGCCAACATTATGGCCATATTCATATTCATTTGTACTTATTTCATGTACTTTTTCATAGCTATATTCGCCATAAATTTTAAATTTATCCCATTCTCTAAAAAAACCTGCTACAGTTTCGAAATCATAATCATCTTCTGTTTTATTTTCCAGTAAAACCATATCAGTAAAAAAATCAATTTTAAAAAGAACTATTTTTAATGAACCTAGAAAATTCCACCCTGCATAATATTGGTATCTTGTCCCTAAAGACAGATAAAGATTGCCAAAGACTTTATCAATAAGTCCTCCTGCTACCAAATCATGTTCTCCAAATTGTTTTTTCCTGTTATTTTGATAATATTTATTTGCAAGAGTAACTAGAGTAAGGCCATCCATAACTGTTGGAAAAGCAGCTCTAACAGAAACGCCATCCTCACTTTCATCCATTAGATCTCCAGGCGTAAAAATACGGCCTTGCCCCCACTTCATAGGAAATTTGCCAACTCTGAAAAAAGCTTTATCAAGAAGTATATAGTCGCCATAAAGTTGGTCAATAACAAGTTGAGACCAATCTGTTTTGCCATTATCATAGTCAATTTCAGTATAAAAAGTTCCGGAAACCCCAAAAATTGGATCTGGTTTTGCAGAAAAAGATAATAGCGCTTTTGCACTTGAGCCTAATGCAACATCAAAACCATCTGATAAATCATCAAATTGCGGAAACCCTATCCATCCAATAGAACCGCCGCCCTGTGCAGAAAAAGAACGCTTTATAATCATTTGCTCATTTTGTTCTACCTGCTTTCTATGATCAACATCTGTATCTTTAACAACAAAATCTTCAGTAGGTTCATCAAATAAATCAAAAAGAAGCCCTTCGTCACCTTCTTCTACCTCGATTATACTATCAATATTCGGGTTTTCAGGAGCAATTTCTTCAGAAGATTCATCAGTAGTATCATTGTATAATGGTTTATCTTTTTCCGATGTATCTGTATTTTCTTCTCCATTATCTGTAAAAGCTAAGAAAGGGCTAAAAAGTAAAAAAATCAATATTATAAGATTAAAGAAAATATTTTTATACATGTATTTTATAACTATAATTTAACTATTTGCTCTTTCCAGATATTCTTTAGTATAAACAGAATTAGGAAGTGTTTTTAAAGAAGGATTCTTTATTGTTACTGTAGTTCTTTCATACTCTATTTTACCAGCAATTTTACGAAAAACAAGATGGTCCAGTATTACAAGAGTCGCAGGAAGCCACCTATCTCCTACTTTTTGATATGTAGGAATTGCTGTTGTTCTCATAAGCTGATCTGAAAGGCTATAATCTTCTATCTTTCTGACAAGATTATCTTCCGATACCCAGATGCGTACTTTTGGAAAAGAAACTTTGTTAGTTAAAGCTTTGAGATCCAAAACAGTGCAATCAAATTTACCAAGCTTTTCTTTTTTCCCAGAAACAACAGAATAATCTCCAGAATAATTTGACCTGTTAAAATCAGAATTACGTGCTCCGGAATTTTGAAACCGCTCTTTTGCGCTTGTAAAAGTAAAGCTATGACTTACAGGATCATAAAGCCAAAGATTATCTCCTGTTTTAAGATAACCTTTTCCTTTATCAACAATAGGTTCCAGTATTAAAATAAGAAACTGATCTGTTTTATCTCTCCGGAACATCGCAGCAACAGTAGTTGATATTGCGCCTCCCGGATCTCTTTTTTCTACTACATATTCTGCAGAAAGATCATTCTCTTTAAAATTAACTAAATCATCTACTTTTTTTAAAAGATTTTTATATTCATCCTGCGGTGCTGCATAAATTGAGATAGTTAATAATAAAAAAATTATACAAAAAATAAAAAAATATCCTGTTTTTTTTGACTTATTTAACAATTTCATCCCCCTTTTCCCAATGCCTGAACAGGCGGTAAATTCGAAGCTTTTGAAGAAGGCCCCCATGCAGCAATAACAACTGCTGCAAGCATAAAAATAGTATTAAAAAATACTATTTTTGCATCAATAAAAAAACCCAATTTTCCGCTTTCGGTAAATAAACCAGCTGCAGAGAATCCGCTTAAATCTGTAAATTTAACAAGAAGATTAAGTATAATAAGTCCTAGTAAAAATCCGCCAAAAGAAGAAATAATAGCAAGAAATGCTGCTTCGCTTAAAAAAAGAAATTTGATATGTTTTTTTTGCATTCCCATAGCTCTCATAGTGCCTATTTCTTTGGTTCTTTCATATACAAGAACCCTGTATGTATTTAAAATGCCAATCATAACTATAAAAATAAAAATTGCCAATATAAAATATGTTCCAATAAGAAAAGCATTTATTATATCTATTATCTGGTCAAGCTGTGCATCAAGAGGAATAACTGCGATAGTCTCCTCTTTTACATGCAGCGACCTTGTGCTATCGCTTCTGCTGTTGATTTGGGGAAACACGGGAAAACTTTTTCCCAAATATATCCTGATTTTCTCGGCAAGATTTTTAATATTTGTCCCTGAATATACATATAAGGCTATATCTGTGACTGCATCTTCTTCCTTTCCATAAAGCATATTTAAGTCATCAATACGCATATATGATGCATATCCGAAGATACCAGTTTCATTAAAAATACCATGAACAATCATTGTGGCTGTATTATATTGCCCCTGGTCTGAAATCATATAAAATATAACATCATCGCCAACTCTTGCTCCAAGAATTTCAGCAGCTGTTTTGCTTATTAAAATTCCTCCCTTACCGCCATCGCCAAGCATTGAATCATAGCTTCCTTCAATAAAAGATAGATTTTTAAATTCATTTCGTTCTGCTTCAAAATCTATTCCAATCGGCTTTCTCTGAAGAATAGAATTCCCGCTAAAAAATATTTTGGCTTCTTCGCCATAATAAACACTTCTTTTCGCTATTGTTCTTATCGGAATCTTTGATTCCTTTAATTTTTCAATTATCTCATCAGAATTACTTATTCCAAAATCTGTTCCATGGAAACTAATCAAAGCTATATGCCCTGAAAAATAACGCGCTGCTTTTATTTCAATTGTTTCAAGAATGCCAAAGGCAAGACTGGAAAGTACTGTAATTAAAGAAAAACCAATTAATACAGCAATAGCCATAAGCGCATATCTTTTGCGTCTTAAAAAAAGATTACGTAAAGCAAGATATATTATTGTCATACCAACTATTCTTTTCCCATAACAGATACTGGACTAATATGCATTGCGATTGATACAGGATAAATCCATGCAAGAGCGCCGACTATAAATGCCATAATAATGTTGATTGCTATGCCAGATAATGTAATAACCGGACGAATAGTTTCTCCTCCAAATAAATTTATAAATAGTTCATTTTTAATAGCTATGCCATTTACTGATACAAGTAGACAAATTATTATTCCTAATAAAATGCCTAAAAAAGATGCAGATATTGTTAATAACATTGATTCTGAAATAAAAAGTTTTCTAATAAAATCTTTCCCAGCTCCAATGCCGCGCATTGTCCCTATTTCAGAACTTCTTTCAAAGACTGATATTAGCAGAGCATTCATAATAACAAGAACAGCTCCTATAGCTATAAAAACCATCCCAATATAAAACGAAAATTGAAGAGCAAATACAGTTTGGGCGCTCAACCCGGCAGCCTGACGCCAGTCTAAAACCCGAATATCCCATTTTCTATTTTTTATTTCTTTTTCCAGGAAATTTACAAGAGCTTTTGGGTTTTCATCAGACCGAAAAAGCACAAAACTCCACGCAGCAGAATTAGGCATTACAACAGTATTTCCCTCCTCTGTTTGAGCCAACAGCTTTTCAACATCGTCAATAGAAAAACCATTTTTCTCTTCTATAGTTACATCTTCAGCGTTTGAAAAAAGGCTATCAAGATCAAAAGTCTCTTCTTTCGGCTGATCAGAAGAATTGCCATTATCTAAAACATATCCCATTGTGTAATTTGCAATACGTCTTACCGAATCAGGATCTGCCAGAACAATACGGTCAAGAACCTGTGATGTGCCGACATAACTGTGAATACCTGCCAAAAAGCCTTTTACAATTCGGAAAGAACCATCTGAAAACATGCTTAACTGCAATGGATCGCCAATTTTAAGAGGACGGTCAATTTTATCTTCAATCATTTCAGCTATTTTCCGGTTAAGAAAAACTCCGCCATTTTTTATAGAAGAAACAGAGCCTTCTTCTATAATTATATCAGGGCATACAGAAAAATAACTGTTATAATCAACACCAAAAAGAACCGCTCCTGTTCTTTTTTCATCTATTTCCACATATGCGGCGGCAGAAACTATTGGAGTCCAATCTGAAATATATTCAATAGAAGGAAAAACTTCTATCATTGAGGAGTAATCTGCAATGGCAGGAATAGCCTCATAACTGCTTACAATTGGTATTTCATTTCCAAACAAGCTATATGAAACTTCACTATTTGCGCTTAAAACAGCATTCCCTGTTAAACTTTTTACAAAAGAGCTTTCAAGTCCTTTATTTGTACGTTGAAAAACAGCATTTGCAAAAAAAAGCATGGCTGTCCCTAATATAATTATTGCAGCTAAAAGCACTGTCTTCCGAGTATGTCTCAATAGATTTCTGATTGCAAGTTTAAAAATCAGCATGGAAAAATATTATAATATTTTTATATCTTTTTGTATATTACGGTATTCTTTTTTAATAATATCTTATTAAAAAAACATATTTTTTATATTTTTGTTACAAATTTGCCCAGTATAATTCTATATTCTTTAAATATTTACATTTATTTCAAAACTTTTAGTATATATATTTCTGGCAGATTTTTTATGAAAAAGAAATAATTGTAAAAATTTAATACTAAATTTAGATTAAATACATAATTTAAAACTGATAAATATGTAAAATAAGGTTATTTATCAGTTTTAAGAATTATGAAAAATATTTATAAAGTAAGTTCTAATAACTTTACTGCAATAATTTTTTGTAAATTTGTAAATGTTTTTCAACAATATCTTCAATATTAAAGAGTTGTTCTGCTAATTTGCGTCCGGCTTTACCAAAATCTTTTCTAAGTTCCGGATTTTTAATCAAATATTCTGCAGCATCAGCAATTGCATTTACATCTTTTATAGGTATAAGAAGTCCTGTTTTATCTGGTATTATGGCATCTCTGCAGCCGGGAATATTTGTTGTTATAACAGCTCTTCCGCAGGCAGCTGCTTCAACTAAAACTTTGGGTAACCCTTCTCTATATGCAGAAGGAAAAACAACAATATTTGATTTAGGAAAAAGAGTAGATATATCTGTACGAAATCCAAGTATTTTTACGATTCCTTCCTCTTTCCAACTATTTAAATCATCTGTTGTTACACTGGTGGGATTGCCAGGATCAATATCTCCGGCAAGCCAAAATTCAGCAATAATACCTCTTTCTCTTAAAATTCTTGCAGCTTTAACAAATTCAGGAACTCCCTTATCTTTTAACAAGCGGGATGCCATTATAATAATAGGAATTCCTTCTGGTTCCGGCAGAAACTGGTACTCTTTGAGATTAACACCAGATCCTGGGATAAGTATTGTCTGTTTTTCCTGTAACCTGCAAAGTTTTGTTATGATTTTTTTATCATCGTTATTTTGAAAAATTACTATTAAATTTTTACCTTTTAATGCTGTTTTATATAAAAAACTTATAACTATGCGTAATAATTTTCCTTTCAGACCATTTTTCCTAAATGCACTTCCTAGCCCTGGTACTGCTGCAACAATATTTTTTATTTTTGCAAACCTGGCTGTAATTCCTCCATATAAAACAGGTTTTATTGTTACAAGATGTAAAATATCTGGTTTTATTTTTTTCTCTAATTTATAAAGATCAAAAAAAGTTAACAATTCTTTAAATGGATTTAAACTACTGCGGTATATTCTAACTGGATGAAAAAAAAATCCTTCTTGTAAAATTTTACTTTCCATTTTTGCAATAGAAGGTGCTGCTATATGAATCTCAAATCCATTTTTTTTTGCAGCAATTGCAATTGGAAATCTATGTGAAAAGAAAAAATTTATATCATTTATAATAAATAAAAGTTTATTGCTCAAATCTTTTAACCTTGCATTACTCGCTTTGCAACACAAACTGATAAGAAATAAAATCTCTAGTCAGACCTTTTTTAAAATAGAGGTATCGCAACCCATATAAATATGTATGGTGGTTACTCTCTTTATTATACGATAAGAATTCCCTTTCAGCATTGAATATTGTGATATAACCTGCTATAGGCATCAACCATATTTTCAATAGAAAATTTTTCAGACTGTTTTCTGGCAGAAAGAGCAATCTCTTTTTGATTGCTTCGCAGAAGGTCAACAGCTTGCCTAATTTCAATCGCCCATTTTTGAGGGTTTTCAATATCCTGTATCAATTTTACAGATGGGTTATTTTGTCCTAACACTTCTTTTAAGCCATCAACTTCTGAAGCTATTATAAATATACCTGTAGACATGCCTTCTACAGCGACCAAACCAAAACCTTCCCAAAGCGATGGAATAAGCTGAATATCTGCTTCATGCAGGTGTTTTTCTATCTGATCAGACCATCCTTGCAGATTGACTTTTTCTTCTAAACCATTTTCTTTTATCAGCCTATTTAAAAACTCCCGCTCTATTCCTTCCCCTATAATTGAATATGATTCAATCTCATCTCTAATAAAAGAAATTGCTTTTATTGTAGTTTTAAAATTTTTCTTTTTTGTAAGTGTGCCTATGGAAATTATTTTGGGTTTTATAAAATTGCAACGGTTTTTAAATGTATATAATTTTGCACCATTATTAATTACAGTCAATCTATCATCAAATTTTTTACCAAGCCATTTAGCTAAAGCAGTTTCAACTCCTTTGCTTATACAACATATTTTTCTATACCTGCTGTAAAAAATACGTTCAATATATTTAAAACATCGTATTTGTCTCCGCTTGTTAGATGTATTATGTTCAGTAAATATCAATACAACATTAAAAAACAATGTTGCTATAGGAACATAAAAAAAAGGATATGTCAAATGTACATGAATAATTATTTTTTGATACATTTTTAATTTGTTTTTTATGAATTTACGTAGTTTTAAAATAGTTAAAGGATTTTTGTCTCCGGTTAAAAGAGAGCTTTCATTGTTATACAATTTTATATTTGCTTTGGAAATTTTATTAAAGTATAGAACTTCTGAATCAAATTCTTCAGATTTTATTCTTTGTCCCAACTCTCTGACTAAAACTTCTGCTCCTCCACAAATTGGAGAAGAAATAACCTGTAAGATTAATTTTTTTTTCATTTAAACCTGTCGATCTTTTGATGGATTTGATTGTTACTTTAGGATATCCAGAATTTTTATTTTTCTGCAATATTATATTTTTTTGTTATGTTGTATATATTAGCGTTTTGTCTTTCGTTTTATTTTTATCAAATTAGGATATTTTTTAATTTTAGTAATGAACCGGCTTGAGAGAAGAAGCGATCTGATTTTAAATTTTAATGGCGCATTTTTATCAAAAAGAATTTTTTTCAACCTGCCTTTTGATTTTTTTAAATAAGATTTCATATGATTTTTTTCATTTATTGCTCTATAACTATTGGCAATATCCATGTATATGCCTCTGCAAAATTCATTACAAATATAGAAATATTCAGGAGCATTATGAGAATATATATTATCAAGAAATTCAACCAGTTTTAAAATACTTAAATTTTTTTTCAGGTTTGGAGAAGATGTAATTGAATTTATATTTATTCGATAATAATATACATATTCATGCACATATACTGCTTTATCAATATACTGCAAATAATTGCAAACAAATGATAAGTCTTCGGTATGATGCAGGGTTTCGTCAAAACATATATTATTTTTTATTATAATATTGCGACAAAAAAATTTATTCCAAAGAGAATTATTGAATTCAAACAAGCGACTAAAAGAATCGGCTTTTTTTAATATTTCAATTTTCCCATCGGCTTTTTTAAGAGAATATGTTTTGCGTTCAGTACAATACTGGGCAATTATTAAATCTGCATTATATTTTTCAATATTTTCAATAAAGATTTTAAAACACTCCGGATAACAATAATCATCTGCATCAACAAATCCTATATATTTTCCGGCAGATTGTCTAATTCCTGCATTACGTGCAGAAGAAACCCCTCTGTTTTCTTTATGTATCACAATCACGCGCTTGTCTAATTTTGCATACTCATCGCAAATTGCAGGACTCCTGTCTGTACTGCCATCATTAATCAGAATAATCTCTATATCTGAAAATGTTTGGGTTAAGATACTGTTTACACATTCATGCAAAAATTTTTCACAATTGTAGACAGGAACTATTACGCTAATTTTAGGCATTATTTTTTTCTCTTTTATGCTTATTTAAAAATATTTTTAAAAATATTTTTAATTTTAGCTTTAATGATATTTTTTTTATATCTTTTTTTATTAATAAGTTTTCTTTCGTATTTTACTTTTTGTTGTTCACAATAAGTCATATAATTGTTGGACGATATTCCTTCAGAAGAATAATTTGCAAGCGGTATATTTAAGTTTATAAAAATAACATCTTCTTTTTCCAATACTCTTAATAAAAAATCATAGTCTGCACCAATTTTATAATTTGTATTATACTTGCCATATTTATCATGAATTCCTTTTGAAAAAAAACATGCCTGATGTGGCAAGGGTGCTTTCTTTAAATTATTATGATGTTTTCCAGCTGTTTCAACATGGATATTCTTTAAATAAACATTAACTAACCCATAAACAACTTTTAATTTATCATCTTTAGAAAATTCCTCAGCTACTCTCTGAAATGTCTCTGGCAAATATGAATCATCACTGCCAAGGACCCCGACTATATCTCCGTTAGCTAAATCAATTCCTTTGTTTATTGCATAATATATTCCATCATCTGGTTCAGACACCCATTTAATTTTATCAGGAAATTTTTCTGCATATTGTTTTATAATGAAAACTGTATTATCAGTTGAGTTTCCGTCTATAATTATGTGTTCGACGTTTGAATATGGCTGCATAACTACAGATTCAATAGCTGTAGTTAATGTTTTTTCAGAATTATATGTTGCTGTAATTATCGAAAATAGCGGTTTTGTTTTCATGATTTACTTTTTCTCTAACCTAAATACAATTTTATAATAATATTAAAGCTATGGATGATCTTCCAGTAACTCATAGTTTTGCCCAACATAACGATTTACAAGCACCCTCGTTATATTAAGCGGATCAACTGGATCACCCAGACTGTCCCACTTTGCCGGTATCCGTATTGCGCTCATAGTTTGATTATATATAAGGCAAACCTCATCCACTGTACCACCAGAAGAAAGAATTTGCCTTTGTGAATTGTTATGATGCAACCCATGATCAGATTGTACAACAATTATTGCTTCCGGATCATTGGCAAGAATAAAATCAATAAGAGCAACAAGGTATTTCCTTGCAAATCTGTGTTGGGGAGGGTAATTATAGATATCTGTACTTTCTTTTTCTGATCTGGCAATACTGGAACCATCTTCATTAAATGCAAAAGGAAAATGTGCTTTGCTATCATCAATAATTGTCAGTCGCGGCTGCGGATTTTTAAATATTTCCGATAAAGCATTAATATACCATGTAGTATTTTCATATAATAAAATTTTAGTAATTCCTTTTGTATCATTTCCATAATTTTTTACAGGTTTAATATTCAAACGTTTTTGATATAATTTTTCAAAAATTCTCTGGACAGGAACCAAAATTATATGGCTAATTGTAGCCTGGGCCATCAAATCATTAAGTTGATTTAATTTGTCTAATGCTACAGTGTTTTCAATATTGGAAATATCATATTCTATTTTTCCGTATGGAATATAAGAAAGTTGTGTTACAGGATACCAATAATAACCGAGATTTTCTGTAATTATATTGGTTTGATATCCTTTTGCATTAAAAGCAGCAATTAATTCATTATGTAATCTTGCACTATTAAAACTATTTGCCATCTTCTGAAAAACCCGTTGTTTTTTGGAAAGATTTTGAAGATTTACTGATTTTAACAAAGATAGTACATTTTTATCATAATAGAACGGACTCATCAGCATGGGAATTGCATATGTTGTATAATGATTTGCTTCAAATTCTGCTTCTCTGTTGACAATAAAATTTCTTTCTTTTAGCTGATTTTCAAATTCTTCTTGTTGATCATTAAAAAAATATTCCATAGCTTCAAAACCGAGCATACCATCCATATGGATCCAGTATATATTGGGGCTTGGGCTGTTAATATCAACATTAAAACTTGTCTTATAATTCGTCTCTGAATCGGTGAAAGCTATTTTTGAAATATATGTTCCTGTTGCTTGAAAAAAATTAATCAAAAAAACGACTATTTCAAATATTGCCAGTATTTGAAAAATTTTTATATTTTTTAGCCGGCGGCCAATTATAAAAATTATAATTGTCAAAAACAATACTATTGTTAGAAGCAAAATAAGTTTGAATTTTCTGCTTAATACTGAATAATAAAAAACATCTAAACTTTGATATAAAGGATGTATGGTAAAAAACATTGCCCATAGAAAAACAGATACCAGAGCGCTTCCCTGCATTGATTTTCCTGCACAGGATATGACCCAATACATAAAAACGCCTATACATGAAAACAGTGTTGTCAGAATAAAAATATGCCAATACTCAATGTGCTCGGCATTTTTTGAATATAAATGAAACATAAATATATTAGGAGGCAATACAGAAATAATGCAGAATAAAATATTTTTAAATTCCTTGGGTTCACTATTTGCGGGAGAAATTATCAAAGTATATAAAAATTTAAACATATAAAATTCCTTTTTTAATTTTCCAATAAACACCCTTGTCAGAACCTGCTTGCACTATCAATCCTCTTGTTTTGAGTTCCGGAATATTGGTTTTTATATTTCTGTTGTTTCTATTAACTTTATTTTCAATAATTTTGTGTAGTAGTAATATAAATTTTATCTTGTTGTTTAGAATAATCCGTTAGTTTATAGAAAATATTTGGATATTTTCAAGATTAATAAAAAATCCACTTTAACAATTTTATTAGTTTCTTTGGAAATTTGCAGATTTTTTCAAAAAAAGTAGTTTTTGTTTCAGGTGTAACTTGAAAAGAATCACGTTCTCCTATAATAGAGTCAAATATCTCATCATTATTGCTGATTACAGGTTTGTTAATCATTCTTAATGATATAAATTTTCTATAATACCACCATGAATCAGAAACAAGAAATACTTTGGGCATAACAGAATATAATTTTTTGGCTGCAGCAAGATCAATATAATAGCCCCAAGTTAAACTAGGGTTAGCCAGCGGTTGGCCGATAAAATATTCTCCAGTAAGTTTTATTCTGTGCCATGGCGTAAAATGGCCACGTTTTACATTGTTTTCATTTTTTATACTCCAATTAAATCTTTCAAGTTTTATAATATATTTTTTTATAGGCAATTCGCCAAGCGCGTGGAGTAAATCAAAAAAGTCAGGCCTTAAAGTAATATCATCTTCAAGTATTACAGCTCGTTCAGTACCTTCTTTTACCATTTTTTCATAGATAGACCGATGGCTCAAAGAGCATCCAATCTCGCCTGGTGTTAGTTCCCTGGAAAAAAATTTAGCTTTTTTATAATCATACAAGTTTTCTTTTTCTGTCTCTGTTAAGCCTTTTCCATATACTGCAGACACAAATTCAAATGGTGTATTATGGCTATCAAACTGCGACTTTATAAATTGCTGCCTATCTAAAGAGTCAGGAAGCGTTATAACATAGATTTTCAAAATAATTCCCTCCGCAAGTTATATGCATCTATACAAAATCTAGCAAAGTTATTCATTGAATGGTGCTCCATGATAAATGACTTTAATTTTTTTCTCGTCTATTTCCGGGTATAATTTTAGAATATCCATTTTTGTATTATTAGATATTGCGATTATTTTATCAGCATTCCTCATCATAATATATTTATTCAAAACTGTTTGATCTTTACTTGGAAAATATTCAGGAAAAAACTCATGAATCATATCATGTACAGTTAACACTAATCGTACTTTACCCAAAGGTGCTACAGACAGCGCTTCACGGTAAAGTTTATATGTTTCCTTTACTGTTTTTTCCCATGAAAAATATTTCACCCGTTCAAAGCCCTTGTTAATCAATGTTGCCCGAAAAAAACTATCCAATAATACCTTTTCTATAGTCTGTCGTATGTCATCAATAGAATATGGATTGAAATAAGCTGCCGCATCTTCTGCAATTTCTGGAAAGCAACTTGTATTGCTCAAAATTGCAGGACATCCTGTTGTAAAAGCTTCAAGAATAGGAAAACCAAAACCTTCATATAAAGAAGGAAAAACAAACGCAAGTGCTTTTGCGTAATACTCCCGGAGTTCGCATTCAGATGCAAAGACAGCAACTATTCTATCATCAATTTTATATTGTTTTATAAAATCAGTTTCTTTTTTTGAAAAAGCATCTCCAGTACATATAAGGCGTAAATTATAATGGATTAATAAAGGCGCTATTGCTATTATGAACCGCTCAAAATTTTTATATCCACCACGGTTTCCTGTAAACAATATATACTCTTGTTTCGTTGTGTTCTGTTTATGTACAGGCAAGAATTTAGGGTCCTGCTCTTTTTTTTCTTCATGAATTTCAGGATGAATATATAGTAAATTATTTTTTGCTTTTTGCACATTTGTGAAAATCATCTTATTTATGATTCTATTATAGTCTTTATGATAATATTGAATATTTTTATCATGAATCATATTATATGAATCAGCAACAAGCGAATTATTTTTTATATATCTTAATATGTATAAATCATAATATGTTGGATGAAAAATATCATAATTTTTCTTTTTTATTTTTTTAATTGAATTTAATTTATTAAATAATTTAATAATTCTCCATTTTCCTCTAAAATGAATTTTTAATGGAAATTCTTTATATAAAGATAACAGTTTTATATACTCACTTTTGAAATAGAGTCCTGAAACATCATATTCAAATAAACCTTTGCTATTTTTCATTAATTCATAGAAATAACGTGAAATTCCTCCAAATTTCTGCCATGAAAAAACTTGGTGATCATAAAGTATTTTCATTACTGTCTCTTTTACCACTGTTGATTATAGATAAAATAGTGTTCATATCTTCCTGTGTTTTTGATTTTTTTTTCAAAAAAGTTGAAAGACTCATGTTATTTATTCTATTATAAAGTGTAAGAAATTTAAAAAAATGCTTATTTATTTTACTTTTTGACAAAATATGAATATCTCTATTATTTGACAGTAAAAAAATGTTATATTTTTGAGCAAAATATTGCAGGGTTTTTTTAGAATAAAATGAAATGTGCTGCCCTCCTTCCGGCGCATAATACCACCAATTATCTATCGATAAAGGGGGATCGGGCAGTAATAATGTTGTAAAATACAGTATTTCTGAAATTGAAAGTATTTTTTCTATCTCTTCTAATGGTTTTACAAAATGCTCAAAGTTTTCAAATGCTGTAACTACTTTATAAAATTTATTACCAATAATACTTCCTTCAAACCCTGCTGCAAATAAATTCTCTGCATATTTATCATAATGATAAAAATCAAAACCATAATCCCTCATTATTCTAGTCAAAATTCCATGCCCCCCGCCAAAGTCAAGACAAGATTCATTTTGTTGAATATTTCTTAGAAAAAAAAGTAAATTTGTTGCATTTGCCAGATTTCTTGCCACTACTCCTGTATCAATTTTAGTAATAACCCTTGAATAAGATTCGTTTAACCAATAAGGCTCTTCAGTCTGAATAAAACCACAACTCGGACAACGATAATATGTTATCATATACTTATTGAGGATCCGCGCTTTATCGTGAATAGACATAATTTCAGAGCAAATTTTACATGGCCTGGTCATAATTTAACCCTCAATAAAAAATTTTTAAAAATTCGTTTTATTCTAGTTTTACAATTCCACAACCAATTTATACAAAAAACAGTTTCATTTATTTTTTTTACGATAGAAGTATCAAGTATTATTTTATCAGGATGTATTATCTTTACTATTTCAAATCTTTGTTGATTGTTTGAAACAGGGGTATTTGTAATTGTATGTGTTGCATCCGGGCCAAAACCAATATTTGAAATTAAACTTGTCGCAGGATTGATACATATTCCATTATTATTAAAGATAGTGTATGTCCACTGGTAATCCCACGTGTCAATCTCATGCCTTTCCATTCGATTGAATATATCCAACCAATAATGTCTATCAACACTTCTGTTAAATATTGTATTGATTTTTTTTGTTTGTATAAAATCTTTTAGATTAGCAATATCAAAATTATAATGTTTCCATGCGCGTTTCCAGGTTGCCCAACCCCAACAATGCTGAATACGTGCAAAATAATAACTATATGGTATTTTTGTATATATTAATGGATTATATCCCGCGATATGATAAATCCGCGTATCATCTTTATATTTTTCCAATAGTTCTTGACAATAAGAAAAAAAACTTTGGCTAGGCAAACAATCGTCTTCTAATATAATACCCCTTTCTTCATTTTCAAAAAACCAGGCAATAGCTTCTCCAATTGCCTTACCGCACCCTAAGTTTTTATCTCGAAATAATGTTTTAAGTTCGCAGTCCCAATCAATAGATTCAAGAACATATTTTCTAACTTCTTCAACTTTTTCTTTTTCGCCAATACGATTATCACGAGGACCATCAGATGCAAGATACAATTTCCTGGGTGAAGCATTGCGAATTATCTCGAAAACCTGTTTTGTTGTTTCCAACCGGTTAAAAATAAGAAAGAGAACAGGAGTATCAAAATTATCAGGTATAAAAGATGTTTGTTCATTATTTTTCATAGCATAACCCACTTATTAATTTGTTATCAACCATTTCGCATATTCATCACCAACAATCTATAATATAACTAGGGCGTGTCCCTAAAGTAGAAATATGTTATACTACAAAGCATGAAGAAGCGACACAGTGTAACAAATGAAGAATGGTCTCGAATAGAATCGATGCTGCCCAAGCAGGGAAAAATGGGACGGCCACGCAAAGATGCTCGA